>NZ_VTZN01000299.1 GCF_008370645.1 Mycobacterium simiae | reverse complement strand
GTGGTTTGCAGGCGATGTGGCAGCTGGGAGCCGAGACCTTCGCCGAGATCACGTTGCCGGATACCGCTGATCTCACGACGGGTCGATTCGGTATCCACCCGGTGCTGCTGGATGCGGCGCTCCACGCGCTAGGGGTGGTCGGCGGGCAGCACGAGACGGTGTTGCCGTTCTCGTGGCAAGGGCTGTCCTTGCATGCCGCCGGAGCATCGCGGATTCGAGCCCGGATCGCGCCTGCGGGTCCAGGTTCGGTGTCCCTGGAGTTGGCCGATCAGGTCGGCTTGCCCGTGCTGACGGTGCGGGACTTGGCTTTTCGTCCGTTGTCCGACCAGGCGTTGCCGTCCGGCGTGGGTGGCGATGGTGGTTTGTTCGAAATCGCTTGGCTATCAGCGCCTGTCGAGGGTGGCGACGATTCCGGCGATGGGCCCGCGCTGGTGTGGGAGTTGGCTCGCCAGGTCAGCGCTGACGCTGGGGTCGTTGGGTCGGTGTATGCGGCCGTTCATGAGGTGCTGGGCTTACTGCAGTCCTGGTTTCGCCGTGACGAGCGCGGGGTCTTGGTGGTGCTGACTCACCGGGCGGTGGCGTGGGCCGGCGAGGATGTCACCGACTTGCCGGGAGCGGCGGTGTGGGGGTTGGTGCGTTCGGCGCAGGCAGAGCAGCCTGGTCGGGTGATGCTGGTGGATTCCGACGGGTCCCTCGATGTCAACACGCTACTTCGGTGTGGTGAGCCGCAACTGGTGGTGCGCCAAGGCGTCGCGTATAAGGCTCGTTTGAAGCCGGCGGAGGCAATGCTCCAGCTCCCGCACAACACTTCCGGGTGGCGGCTGATCGCCCGCGGTGGGGGCACCTGGGCGGACGTACAGGTGGAGCCCTGTGAGCGGACAGAGCTTGCTGTCGGACAGGTGCGAGTCGCGGTGGCGGCGGTGGGCGTGAATTTCCGGGATGTGTTGGTGGCCTTGGGCATGTATCCCGGCGCGGGGGAGCTGGGGGTCGAGGGCGCCGGGGTGGTCGTCGAGGTAGGGCCAGGTGTTTCTGATGTGGCCGTCGGCGATACGGTGATGGGGTTATTGGGTGTGGTGGGTCCCGAGGCGGTGGTGGATCAGCGGTTGGTGATCGCGGTGCCGACGGGTTGGCCGCTGGATCGGGCGGCAGGTGTTCCGGTGGCGTTTCTGACGGCCTGGTACGGGTTGTCGGTCTTGGCGGGGGCCCGTCCCGGGCAGAAAGTGTTGGTGCACGCCGCCACCGGCGGCGTGGGTATGGCCGCGGTACAGCTGGCGCGGTATTGGGGCTTGGAAGTTTTCGCAACGGCCAGTCGCGGCAAATGGGAGACGCTGCGCGCGATGGGGTTCGGCGACGACCATATCGGCGATTCGCGCACGCTGGAGTTTGAGGCGAAGTTTCGCAGCACCACCGGAGGAGCTGGCCTCGATGTGGTGCTGAACTCGTTGGCTGGTCAGTTTGTCGATGCCTCGTTACGACTGTTGGCCCCGGGCGGGCGTTTTATCGAGATGGGCAAGACCGATGTTCGCGATCCGCGGGTGGTTTCCGCCGAGCACCCTGGGGTCGGGTATCGGGCATTCGACCTGATCGAAGCCGGACCAGACCGAATCGCGCACCTGCTCGCCGAGCTGATGGCGTTGTTTGCGGCCGGTGCGCTGGCGCCGTTACCGGTCAAGACGTTTGATGTCCGGCTGGCGCGGCAGGCATATCGTTACGTCAGCCAGGCCCGCCACATCGGCAAAGTGGTGTTGGCCTTGCCCGATAGGCCCGGCGGAGGGCCGGTGGGCCGGCTGGCCGGAAGCACGGTGCTCATCACTGGTGGAACCGGGATGGCCGGTGCGGCCTTGGCCCCGCACCTGGTTTCCCGCTACCGGGTGGCCAACGTGATACTTGTCAGCCGATCCGGTGCTCACGGGCAAGGGGTTTCGGAATTGCTAAGCCAGTTGCAGGAGGCCGGCGCTCAGGTTTCGGTGGTGGCCTGTGATGTGGCTGACCGCGACGCGGTCGCGACGCTGATCGCGCAGCTGCCCGAGCAGTATCCGCTGCGCGGAGTGATCCATGCTGCTGGGATTCTGGACGATGGGTTGGTTGACTCGCTGACGCCCGAACGCTTGGATGCGGTGTTGCGTGCCAAGGTTGACGGGGCGTGGAACTTGCACGAGCTGACCAGAGATCTAGGCTTGTCGGTCTTTGTGCTGTTCTCGTCGATGGCCGCGATCATGGGCACTCCAGGGCAAGGCAATTACGCGGCGGCCAATAGCTTCCTTGACGGGCTGGCCGCGCATCGCCGGGCGCATGGGCTACCGGGAGTGTCGGTGGCGTGGGGGCTGTGGGAGCAGGCTAGTGCGATGACTCGACACCTCGGCGAGCGCGATAAGGCCCGCATGAGCCGAGCGGGGCTGGCACCGCTGTCAACCGGGCAGGCGCTCGAGTTGTTCGATGCCGCGATGGTCGCCGATTGCGGGGTGGTGGCTGCCACGCGGCTAGCTGCGCTGGCGTTCAAGGAAAGCGACGCAGCGTTTCCGCTGCTGCTCAGCGAGTTGGTCGCCGGCCCGGCCCGCCGCGTAGTCAACGACACTGTTGCCGCGACAGCAGGCTTGCCGACGCGACTGCACGGACTTGGCGCCGAGCAGCGTCATCGCGAGCTGATCGACGTGGTGTGTAGCAACGCCGCTACAGTCCTGGGCCGCTCCAGCGTCGCCGACATCAACGCCCACCGCGCCTTCCAAGACCTGGGGTTCGACTCACTGACGGCGGTCGAGCTTCGCAACCGGCTTAAAACCGTCACCGGCCTGACTCTTCCGCCGACCTTGATCTTCGACTATCCCAATCCGGCCGCTCTTGCCGAACATCTCGACTCTCGGCTCGCCGCAACCGCTGCAACTCAACCAGACCCGTTGGCGCATTTCACTGGCGTTGTCCAGCAACTCCACACGTTGATCGGCAATACCGCCTGGACACCCGAAGACAAATTAGAGCTGTCCAATCAACTGCACACCGTCCTGGCCGACCTCGCCGCCGATGACGACCTCGCTACGGCCAGCGAAAGTCAACTCTTCGCCATCCTCGACGAAGAACTCGGCAAATAAACCCAAGGAGCAACAGTGCCGGGTACCCCCAAGCATGTTGATTACCTGAAACGCCTCACCGCGGATCTGCGGCGTACCCGGCGGCGCCTCTCCGAGTTGGAAGGCCAATTGTCAGAGCCGATAGCCATCGTGGGCATGGGTTGCCGCTACCCCGGCGGCGTTGATTCGCCGGAAGCGTTATGGGCGATGCTGATTGACGGTCGTGACGCCGTTTCGGATTTTCCCGCGGACCGTGGCTGGGACATCGAGGGACTGTACGATCCCGATCCCGATGCGCCCGGGAAGTCGTACACGCGGCGGGGAAGCTTCCTCACCGATGCCAGTGCCTTCGACTCTGCGTTCTTCGGCATCGGCCCAAATGAAGCCCTGGCGATGGATCCGCAGCAGCGT
>NZ_VTZN01000298.1 GCF_008370645.1 Mycobacterium simiae | reverse complement strand
CGCATTATGTGGAATCTGATTTGTCGTCAAGTGCTGTCTCTATTTGCCCTGGTTGACGGCGGTGATCGGTAGCAGGGTGACGGTCGCTGGGATACCGATCTCTCGTGGGGTTGTCCCATCGGGTGCGGCGACGTCGATCAGTCGTTCCAATAAGCGGTCGAGCGCGCTCCGTCCCTCGTCGACTGCCGCTTGTTCGTCGTCGGTCAGCGGGACGCTGGCCAGCATGCGCTGGAGGTTTTCCTTGGCCTCCAGCAATTGCGCTTTGCTGGAGGCCTTCGGGGTGTAGAAATCACAATGGGCGCAGGCCATTCGGTGTCTGCATTGCTCGAAGAAGCTGTAGGTGCAGTAGCCGTGGCCGAGGTCGTAGTACTGCCAGGGCTCCCCGGTCGCCGCGGCCCCGGAGATGACGGCGTCGCGGTCGACGAGGACCTCGATGGTGCGGACGTTGCGAGCGAAGTACCCGGCGTCGCTGTATGCCTTCGCTAACTTAGTTGGGGCGATCTTGGCGTAATGCTGAGTGGCAGAAGGACTTCGGTGACCAAGCCAGGCTTGCAGCTCGAACAGGGTCATGGGCTCTTTGGCGTTGTAGAGCTGGCTGGCGATGGTGGAGCGGGCCCGGTGGCTGGTGATGTTGCCGCGGACGTCGGTGGTCGGCACACCCGCTTTGGCGCAGAGGGCGGGGATGACGCGGATGTTCAAGTATCGCCTGCCGATTCCTTGTGCGCGGTAGGAGAACAGCGGGTGCACCCGTTCGCTGGTCTTGCGGTCAAGGACAGCGGGCTGGGTCGGCCGGACGGCCTCCCAGGCGGCGATGGCTTGCCCCAGGATCGGGTCGACCGGTTTGGTGAACGCGGTCCCGGTCTTGTGCACCGGGACATCCAGTAAACAGACCGCATCTTTGTCCAGCGTTTCGTCGGTGTCGCCGGGCAGGGCGACGTCTTCACGTTGCCAACGCACGCATCCGACCCGGAGTCGGACGATCTCGTCGCTGCGCAGTCCACCGAACAGCCAGGTCAGTGCCAATGCTCGGAGAAGCTCGATCGGATACATACGGCCGACCGGGTTGGCATAGACGTCGCTGTGCTCCAAGTTGAGGCCTGCCCACAGCAGCTTGGCCCAGACATCGTCGGCGATCACGCGTGGGTCGGGGCCGATGAGTGCGCGGATGCTGCACGGGGTGGCCAGCACGCGAGCGGGATCGAACCGTCGGGAGATCCAGCCCCACTCCTGGCAGTCCCGAAAGAGCTGGCGAGCCCCGGCGAGCAGGCTACTCTTCGTGCGCGGCATCAACGGCTCCCCGATCCGATCTCGTAGGGAGTCGTCGTTTTGGGTGTAGTCGCCGATACGCAGGCGGTCGACAGCGGCGACCCAGGCCGCGCACAGCTCTCGCGTCCACTGGCCCGGCTCCTGGACCTCGGGATGCTCGGCAGCCAGCCAGCGCCCCATCCGCAGCATCTGGTTGCGTCGGCCCTTCCTGCCCGATGATGGAAGAGTCGAGGTGTCGTACCAACGCGCCACCCAGTCCGCCCAGACCGGGTCCACGCCCTGCGCCGGCGCCAGAGTCAGCCGCCTGGGCGGTCGCGGCGGATCAACATACCCGAGCGCCGCCAGTGCCCGGTGCAGGCTGTGGACGTTCTGGCGCAACGAGTACGGGACCGACATGTTCGTGCGCAGTGCCCGCAGCGCGTCTTGGGACAGGTCGGCCAGCAGCGGGCTGCGGTTGAGCAGCATCGCATGGCAGACCAGGCTCGCGATCCGCACGCTCACTTTTGGTGACCGCTGACCCCATCCGTGTAGTACCGAGGTGACTTGTTCTACCGCTTGGTCGACGGCGTTTCTGCCGAACACTTTCCGGGCGACCGCGCCGCGGTCGACGTTGCCCAGTAAGTGCAGTTCGGTGAACCCAAACAAGTAAGCCACCGCGATGGCGTAGGACCTTGCCGACGTGTGCGCCCATCCCGGATACGTTGCCAGGAAAGCTTTTCCGTTGATTCCCAGAACGCCGGCCCAGGTTGGCCCATCCCAGGCCCAGAAGCTGGCTCCGAGCGTGGCGCAGCCCGACAGAATCACCGCGACGGCGTCTCGGGCCGACCGACGGTGATACCAGCCATCAGCTACCTCAAGGCGTTCCACCGCCTGAGCCAGTGGAAACACCAGTCGGTGAACAGCTCGCCACTGCCGCAACCGCGGATCCTTCCAGTACTGCAGCCAGTGACGCACGTCCCAGCCGAGGGTGTCCAGCGCGGTCCGCTCGGTGATCGACAGCGTCGCGGAGCGATCAAATTGCGCGGCGCCGACCAGCCAGGACCACGCGGGAACTATGGCCGTGACAGCCGCCGACGACTCTGCAGTCACTGCTCGACCGCCCCCGATTCTGGTTCGCCGAGCCGGGCCAATGTACGGACTCGCCAACCATGAATCTGCTCCATCCCGCGACTGAGCTTGTCGGCAAGATCACGTCCGGACAGGTGTATGTAGGCCAGAGTGGAATCTGTCGAACGGTGACCGGCGAATGTCGCGATCGCATGCAGCTCCCAGCCCATGCGCGCCAGGTCGGTCAGGCACAAGTGCCGAGTCGTATGGGTGGAGAACTGCGGCAGATCGGCCGCTAACGCCAGCCGCCTGACGACCTTCGACCACGTCCACAGGCTCAGCGGCGCAGCCCTATTCCGCCGGGACTCCGACAAGAACAATGGCCCCCGAGCGCGGGAAAGCGTCGCTCGGTGGGCCAGATAGCCTGACAGCAGTATCCCCGTGGGCGCCGAGTAGGGCACCACCCGTTCCAGCCGGTTCTTCGTCGTTTCCGCCCGGATCCGCAGAGTCCGGTGAGCCGGGTCGACATCATCGGTGCGCAGGGAGCACAACTCCTCGCGCCGCAGCGCGGCGTCATAGGCGAGCGCCAGCATCACCCGGTTGCGGGCCGACTCCCCGGCAGCCACCGCCAGCAGCGCCAGCCATTGCGATTCGGTGGGAATCCACGGCAGCTTGCTCAGCCGGGGAATCAAGCCACGCTGATGGCCTGCGCCGGCACGATTGCGGGCCGTGTAGCGGCCACGGCCGACCGGGTTGGACTCACGCACGCCCTCCTCGACCAGGAAGTCGTAAAACAACCTCACGGGAACCATCCGCTGCTGCAGCGTGGCGTTGGCCAACCCCGCGCCCGAGTCGATCGAGACCACGTTCGCACCCCGACGGCTCGGCCGGTCGCCCAATTCCCTTACATAGCTTGCGATATGGGACCGGTCAGCGCCGAGCGGATCGACTCCCACCCGCTCGCACATCTCCAGGTACTCCGCCAGCCCCCGCGCGTAGGCGTCCATCGTCCGGGACGCACGCCCAAGATCGGCCCACATGCGCAGCCAGATGACCGCCTGCTCGTGTCGGCCGAGGACCGGCCACTTCTCCACCAGCACCACCGTGCCCAACAGATCTCCTCAGTTCGTAGTCGTACCGCAGTGAGCGGATCTTCACTGCAGCCAGATTCCACGTAACTGA
>NZ_VTZN01000297.1 GCF_008370645.1 Mycobacterium simiae | reverse complement strand
GCCAGCCGATTTACCCGGGCCGCCAACTGCGCGTAGGTCAGGGTTTGCCGGTTGTCTTGTATCGCGATTGCATGTGGGGTGCGGGCCGCCTGGTCGGCGAATAGTTGTGGTAGTGGCGCGGAGGTAATTGCGGTGGCGGTGTCGTTGTAGGTGCTCACCAAGAGCTCCCGTTGGGCCGCGTCGAGGATTTCGATGGTGTCGATACCCCGGCCGGGCTCAGCGGTCACGGTGTGCAGGATGCGCAGATAGTAGGCCGCGAACGTTTCGATCGTGTGCGCGTCGAAGAGGTCGGTGGCGTATTCGATGGCACCCGGCATCGGTTGCGGCTGCCCGGCGGGGGCCGGGAAGTCGAATAGGTGTATCGACAAGTCGAACTTGGCGGTATGGGTGGATACCGGCATGGCCTCAATGGTCAATCCGGGGAGCCTCAGCATGGGTGGGGGATTGTTTTGCAGGGCAAAGGAAACCTGGAACAGCGGATGGTGTGCGGTGGATCGGGCTGGGTTGAGCAACTCCACCAGCCGCTCGAACGGGGCGTCCTGGTTCTCATAGGCCGCCAGCGCTTTGGTGCGCACCTGGGTCAGCAATTCGGCGAAGCTGGGATTGCCTGCCGTGTTGATCCGTAACACCCAGGTGTTGACGAAGAACCCGACCAGCTCAGCCAGGGCGGCATCGGTACGCCCAGCGATCGGCCCGCCGATGCAGACGTCGTCGCCGGCCCCCAGCTTGCGCATCAGCACCGACAAGGCGGCCTGCGCGACCATCGAGACCGTGGTCCCGGTGCGGCGGGCCAGCCGCTCCACCTTCTCTCGCAGGGCTGCCTCGATGGCGAACGGCATCACCTTGCCGCGGAACGACTGGTGTGCGGGGCGGGGCCGGTCCAGCGGTAAGCTGATCTGTTCGGGTGCACCGGCTAATTCGGTTTGCCAGTAGGCGAATTGGTGTGCTAGTACCGATTCAGGGTCGTTCTCATCGCCCAATATCTGCTGTTGCCACAGCGTGTAGTCGGCGTACTGCACGCCCAACGGCGCCCAATGCGGTTCGTGTCCGGCAGCGCGGGCGGCATACGCGGTCGTAAGGTCCTGAGTCAACGCCACCAGCGAGGCGCCGTCAGCAGCGATATGGTGCACCACTAACACCAAAACGTGCTCGGTCTTAGACGCCACGATCAGCTGGGCCCGCAGCGGAATCTCGGTGGCCAGCTCGAAGTGGTGCCCGGCGGCCTGGTTCACCGCCTCGGCCAACGGCAGGCCGTCGGCCAGCTCGGTGACGATCAGCGCGACCGCCTCGGGGGGCAGGATTTGTTGATGGGCGATGCCGTCGCTCTCGACGAACACTGTGCGCAAGCTTTCATGGCGGGCCACCACGTCACCGAGGGCGGCTTCCAACGCCGCCACGTCGAGGCTTCCGGTCAGCCGCACCGCCACCGGAATGTTGTAGGTCGCCGACCGACCCTCATAGCGCTGCAAAAACCACAATCGCGATTGCGCATAGGACAACGGAATCCGCGCCGGGCGTGGTTGGGCCAGCAATACCGCGTGCGTTGCACGACCGTCGTGAGCGTCCAGCCAGTCCGCCAACTGCGCCACACTCGGCGCCTCAAACACCGCCCGGATCGGCACCTGCACACCTAGCTCGACCCGAATGCGCGCCACCAACCGCGTCACCGTCAACGAATGCCCACCCAAATCGAAAAACCCGTCATCAATGCCCACCCGCGCCAACCCCAACACCTCAGCGAACAACCCCACCAACACCGCATCGCGCCCATCGCGCGGGCCCCGATACACCACCGCCGACACAAACTCCGGCGCCGGCAACCCCTTTCGATCCACCTTGCCATTAGGCGTCAACGGCAACCCATCAACCACCATCACCACCGCCGGAACCATGAACTCCGGCAACCGATCCCCCACCCACCGACGCACCTCACCACCGCGCGCAATCGCCGCCGGATCAGTAACCCAACCCGCCACACCCCGCACCTGCGCACCCGGAACATACACATCCGACAACACCGAATCCACACCCGCAAGGAAAACCACATCCATCAACCCCGCCGTGGCCGACCACGTCACCACCACCCGATACCCCAGCTCACAGCCCAACCGGTGACATTCAGCGGGCATCACCGCATCGACCGCGTCGAGCTGAACCGGTAACTGGTGCAACACCACACGATCAGCCGCGCAGGCCAGCGCGCGTTCCAGCGCGACCTCCGGCCACACCCCCCGATGCGGCACCCCAGTAACCCGCAGCCCCAACGGGCGCTCCTCGCGCAAATACGGGCCCAGCGCAGCCAAACTGCCCCACCGATCCCACGGCAGCTGCGGTAACTGGGCACACGAACACACCACCGCAGGCTCCTTATACAACACCACGTCATAGCGATAACCCGAAAGCTCATTGACCGCACTCATCGGTTTAAGCTGGATGTCCACCGCGCCGATCGCGGCCAACCGCTGCGGCAACCCAACGAAAAACTCTGGCGCCAACAACAATTCCTGCTCGGCCAGCATCTCCCGGCGCACCCGCTCCCGCAACACCCCCACCGTATCCTCACCATCAGCCTGAGCACACACCACCGCCGCACCAAACGCCGACAACAAACTCTTATTACGCACATCCCCCACAAACAACGCCCCACCCGGAGCCAACAACCCCAACGCCAACTCGACCACATCCAGCAAATACCCCACACTCGGAAAATACTGAACCACCGAATTAAGCACCACCACATCGAAATAACCCGCCGGCAACCCCGCACCCACATCAGCGGGCTGCACACTCAAGTGCACCCGATCCGCCCACCACCGCGACGCCACCTGCCCCTGCAACCGATGAATCGTGGCCGCCGAAAAATCCGTACCCCAATACTGCTCACAACCCGGCGCCAACTCAGCCAACAACAACCCCGACCCCACCCCAATCTCCAACACCCGCCGCGGCCCCAACCCCACAATCCGCTCCACCACCGCCGCCCGCCACTGCCGCATCTCCCCCACCGGAATCGGCTCCTGGGTGTAGCTACTGTTCCACCCACTGAAGTCCTGGCCCAATTCCGCATGCGCCTGCGTATACAGCCCGCCGTAGATCTGCTGCCACTGGCCAACCAGCTCCGCCTCGCGCTCAGGCTCACGCTCCAGCAGCTGCTGGCCATCAAGCACCACATAGCCCACCAACTGGTCCTCATAGGCGGTGACGACCGCCTGAGCCACCCGCGGATGAGCACTCAGCGCCGCCTCCACCTCCCCAGGCTCAATACGAAACCCCCGAATCTTCACCTGATCATCGACCCGGCCGACAAACTCCAACGCGCCCTCGGCATTCCAACGCACCACATCCCCAGTCCGATACATCCGTTGTCCCCGCTGCGCTGCGCCACCAAACGGACACGCCACAAACCGCGACGCCGTCAACCCAGACTGACCCCGATACCCCCGCGCCACCCCGGCACCACCGATATACAACTCCCCCGCCACCCCCGGCGGCACCACACACAAACCCGCGTCCAACACGAACACC
>NZ_VTZN01000296.1 GCF_008370645.1 Mycobacterium simiae | reverse complement strand
GGGTGTAGTCGGTGTATTGGATGGGTAGTGGTGGCCAGTTGGGTTGTTGTCCTGCGCACCGGTTGGTGTATGCGGTGGCTAGGTCTTGTGCTAGGGGTACTAATGAGGCGCCGTCGGCGGCGATGTGGTGGACCACAAGTATCAATATGTGGTTTTGATTGGTTATTCGGAAAAGGCGTGCCTGTAACGGGATTTGGTTTGCTAAGTCGAAAAAATATTGTGCTTGTTTTTCGATTGATTTCTGGAGCCTTTTTGTTGACCAGTTGGCAGCGTCGATAATTTGCCAGCCGAAGTCTATTTGGTTAGCTGGTTGGATGCGTTGTTGGGGGATTCCGTTGGTTTCGGTGAATGTGGTGCGTAGGGTTTCGTGGCGGGCGATCAGGTCGTTGATGGCGGCGGCTAGAGCGGTGGGGTTGAGTTGGCCGGTTAGTCGTAGAGTTAGTGGGATGTTGTATGTGGCTGAGGGGCCTTCGTATTTGTAGATGAACCATAGTCGTTGTTGAGCAAATGACAGCGGAATCACTGGTGGGCGTGCACTGGCTCGCAGTGGTGTTTGTGGTTTGTTTCCGTTATTGGTTTTGATTTGATTGGCGAGTCCCGCGACGGTGGGTATTTCAAATATTGTTCGTATGGGGATTTCGATGTTGAGTTCGGCTCGGATTCGTACCGCTAGTCGGGTGGCTGATAGGGAGTGTCCGCCCAGGTCGAAAAACGAGTCGTCGATGCCGACTTGGGTGAGTCCGAGGATTTCGCTGAATAGTGTAGTGAGTACTTGCTCGTGGTGGTCCCGTGGTGCTCGGTAGGTTGTGCCGCTGCTGAATTCTGGGGTGGGTAGTGCTTGTCGGTCAAGTTTGCCATTGATGGTCAGTGGTAGTGATTCCAGGATGGTGATCGCGGTAGGGACCATGTATTCCGGTAGCCGGGCAGCAGCGAATCGGCGAAGCTCCGTCACCAACTCAACGGCGCCGGGATCATTAACGTATGTCGTGATCGAATTCAGCGTCCCGGCGGGCAGGTAGACATCCGACAGTGCCGTATTAATGGTGCCGACGGCGGTGTAGATCAAGTCGATGAGGCCAGGTGTGGGTGAGTAGGTTACTACTGTGGTATATCCCAGTTGTTGTCCGAGGACATGACAGTGATACGGCAACACAGCTTCACCAGGTGCGTCAGACGGGGTGGGCAGTGGCGCTTGATCTGGGGCGTGAGCAAGGGCGTCGGCTAATGCTACGTCGGGTTGTATCCCGGCGTGAGGTATGCCGGTGACGCGTAACTGAGTGGGGTGTCGTGTTTGCAGGTATTGGCGTAACGCAGCGAGGTTTCCCCAGCATTGCCAAGGTTGGGTAGGCAGGTCGGCCAAGGATTGGACGGTAACAGGCGCTTTACGCAGAATGACGTCGTATCGATAGGCGCTGAGTTCGTTGACCGCTTCCATAGGTTTGAGTTGGATATCGACCGCGGCGATGTCATCAAAATGCTGCGGTAGGGCGGTAAAGAATTCCGGTGCTACCAGGAGTTCTTGTTCGGTGAGGGTTTCTCGGCGGATCCGTTCTCGCAGTACTGCGGCGGTGTGATAGGTGCCGGTGGGCTCGGCGCATACCACAGCGGTGGTAAATGCTGGCAGCAGTGTCAGGTTACGGACATCACCGATGAATAGCGCTCCCGCCGGGGCCAGCAGCTGCAACGCGGTGGACACCACATCAAGGAGATACCCCCCGCTGGGAAAGTATTGGATGACCGAGTTCACCACGATCACATCGAAATAGCCGCGGGGTAGTCCGCCAGCAACATCGGCAGGCTGCGCGCGCAGTCGCACACGATCACCCCAGGGTTGTGCAGCCAACACCTCCTGCAAGGTGTCGATGGCCGGTACGGAAAAGTCTGTGCCCCAGTACTCGACACAGGTGGGAGCTAGCTGGGCAAGTAGCAGCCCTGAACCCACCCCAATCTCTAACATCATCTGCGGATTGAGTTCTGCGATTCGCTGCACGGCCGCTGTTCGCCACTGACGCATCTGTTCCAACGGGATCGGCGCCCCGGTATAACTACTGTCCCACCCCCCAAAATCCTCACCCACCACAATTGACGTGCTTGTTCGTGCCCCCGAATATAGGCCGTCATACACTTCTTGCCAGTGCTCCACAAGGTGGGTTTCATAGCGGGGTTCGCGGGTAAGAAGTGTTTCGGAGTCCAGTACGACGTACCCCACCAATTGCTGACCGCTATTCCTGGTGGCGGGTGTGTAGGTAGTCACGACTGCATGAGCTACTCGTGGATGAGTGGTTAAGACCGTCTCGATTTCGCCGGGCTCGATGCGGTAACCGCGGATTTTGACTTGGTCATCGGCACGGCCCAGGTAATGCAACTGTCCGTTGGTATCCCAGCGCACAACATCGCCGGTGCGATACATCCGTGCACCAATCCCTCCGAATGGGCACGCTACAAATCGTGATGCGGTTAACCCCATTCGGCGCCAATACCCCACACCAACCCCAGCGCCGGCAACATATAATTCACCGGCCACTCCGACCGGCACCGGGCGTAACCACTCATCGAGCACGAATAACGCCGCCCCCGATACTGGTGACCCGATCGGCGGTGTTCCCGAACCGGCCACCAACGGCGCACTGGCCGCCACACACAGCATCGTCTCGGCGGGGCCGTAGGCGTTGATCATCACTCGCCCAGGCGCCCACCGATCGACCACCTCAGCCGGGCATGCCTCACCACCCACAATCAAGTCCACCGACTCCAACTCCCGCGGTGACAAAGCGGCCACCGCGGAGGGGGTTTGGCTAAGCACGTCGACATGTTCAGCCACCACCAGGGCGTGAAAGTCTTCCCGGGAGCGCCTGACCTGTTCAGGTATCACCACGAGACGTCCGCCGTGGAGTAATGCACCCCAGATTTCCCATACCGAGAAGTCGAAACCGTAGGAATGACACTGGCTCCACACCCGCCCCGAAGTGGTTGCCAAATCCCCAACAAGCGGCGCCATCAGTTGCGTGATGTTGTGGTGAGTGATTGCCACACCTTTAGGAACCCCGGTGGTACCCGAGGTATAGATGAGATAGGCGATGTCCTCGGGGTCGGGGTGGGTCACCGGATGAACAGGTTGAGCAGTCAAGTCAGGATCGGTGATATCGATCACCTGCAGGTCGTGCCCATCCAACCGCGAGCACAGCTCAGGTGTAGTAAGAGCGGCTACCGGCGCAGCATCAGTGAGCATGAACCCAACGCGGGTATCAGGAAGGGCAGGGTCGATCGCCAGGTAAGCCGCACCAGCTTTCAGCACCGCCAAAATAGCGATCACCGCATCAGCACAGCGTTCCAACAGCAACGCCACCACATCACCGCGACCTACCCCGCAACCGGCCAACACACACGCAAGCCGATTAGCCGCCACATCCAGCTCGCGATACGTCAACGTGACACCGACCCAAGTCAACGCCGGCGCATGCGGGCTACCTGCCACCCAAACAGCAAACAACTCCGGAACCGACCCCCTAGACACCCCCGCACCAGCCAACACAGCGGCATT
>NZ_VTZN01000295.1 GCF_008370645.1 Mycobacterium simiae | reverse complement strand
ACCGCCTTGACTCCGCAACCACCAACTGTTGCCGCTGTCACCCCGCCACCGGCCGCGCCGTACGCCGATCCAGCCGCTTCGGGACCCATGCCGCAAGCTCCGACTGGGCAGCCCACCTGGGGGCCGGCCAGCGGGCCCATCCCGAGCGCGGCCCCCCCGGCCCACGTCCCCCAGTATTACCAGGGCGGCTGGGGCGGCACGCCACCACCACAACCCGGTGGCCCCGCCCCATGGAGCCAGCCGCCGCCACCGCGCAAGCGCAATCCCTGGCCCTTCGTGGCCGGGGCCGCCGCTTTGGTGGTCATCCTCGTTCTGGGCGTCATCGGCGTCTGGCTAGCCATCAAACCCGGGCCCGGCCCCAAGCCCACGGGCACACCGACGGCAGCCAGCTCAAGCAAGCCGACGACCAGTTCCGCAACGACTACCACCGCGGCTGGTGACCCCCAGTCCAGGCTGATGAGCTACCTGCCGTCCGGCTACCCCAGCGGCACCTGTACACCGACCACGCCAAAGCCAGACAGCGTGTGGACTGGGGCGGTGGCCATGTACAACTGCGGGCAAAACACCAACCCAGGCGGCCCCAGTCGCGCGGTCTACGGGCTGTTTCCCACCCTCGCCGCACTGAAGCAGGCCTTCAACGACGATATCGCCGCCGGAGAGCTGACGAATTGCCCCGGCGAAGGACCGTCGCCGGATTCCTGGCATTACGACCGGACACCCAATGTCATCGCTGGCATGATCGCGTGCGGCACCTATAAGAACCGCCCCAACGTGATCTGGACTAACGACGAAAAACTGATGCTCAGTGACGCTTTCGGAGATCCCGCCACCATCGACGAGCTGCACACGTGGTGGGCGAAGTACGGCTGATCCAAACCAGCCAGCCGACCGCCGCCAAGCCGACTCAGGTTTGATATCGCTGCGTCGTCGCGCGGCCAGTGCGCCGGATTCGCCGGAGCCGGCCTGGCTGGCGAGGCCGAAACCCCGGCCAGAGCTGCGCTTTTCCAGCGTCACATGCACGACTGTTGACGTTCTCATCGTGTCGCAGTAGTGGTTCGGGGAAGCTAGGCAGACGCACCGGAGGCCACTGGAGGCGAGGCATGGAAGACAGGGTCAAGGCGGTCGCGCCGGGTCCACCCCGGCTGGAGCTGCGCGCCGCCGGACGCACGTGGCACGTCACGCCCAACCGCGTCTGGACCATCGGCCGCGGCACCGATGCCGATGTCCGCCTGGACAATCCCCGGGTGTCACGAAATCACGCGGTGTTGGAGCCAACCCCGACGGGGTGGGTTCTGGTCAACCACAGCAGCAACGGGACGTTTCTCGCGGGTCAGCGCGTGGAGCGCGTGACGATTGATCAACCGCTGATGGTGCTATTGGGTTCTGCGTCGTCCGGACAGCTGGTCGAATTACACCCGTCCACTACTTCGCCGCCGGGCGAGACGACGGCCGCGCGGGCGCCGACCGCGGTGCACGCGATTGACCAACTGGTCGTCACGATCGGCCGTGGACCCGACAACAACGTGGTCCTCAACGACCTGCTGGTCTCGCGCCGCCATGCCATGTTGCGGCGCACCGGTAGCCAGTGGGAACTGGTCGACAACAACAGCGCCAACGGAACCTATGTCAACGGCAACCGGATCGTTCGCGCCCTCATCGGACCCGACGACATCGTCGGCATCGGGCACCAACTCATGCGCCTGTCCGGCGGGCGGCTGGTGCAATACGTCGACACCGGTGACATCTCCTACCAGGCGTCCAATCTGCGGGTGGTTACCAAGAAGGGCAAGGTGTTGCTGGCCGACGTCAGCTTCGTCCTGCCACAGCGCAGCCTGTTGGCGGTGGTGGGACCCAGTGGCGCCGGTAAGTCGACCCTGCTGGGCGCGCTGACCGGATTCCGCCCGGCTAGCGGCGGCGCGGTGCGATACGACGACCGTGACCTCTATGACAACTACGCCGAGCTGCGGCACCGCATCGGGTTCGTGCCCCAGGACGACATCCTGCACACCCCGCTGACCGTGCGGAAGGCGCTGAACTACGCGGCGCGGCTGCGGTTTCCCCAGGACGTCTCGGCTGCCGAACGCCAACAGCGCATCGAGGAAGTCCTGGCCGAGCTCGGGCTCAGCACTCAGGCCGATCAGCGCATCGACAGCCTGTCGGGTGGTCAACGCAAACGCACTAGCGTCGCCCTGGAGTTGCTGACCAAACCGTCGCTGCTGTTTCTCGACGAGCCCACCTCGGGCCTCGATCCCGGCTACGAGAAATCGGTCATGCAGACCCTGCGCTCGCTGGCCGACGACGGCCGGTCGGTGGTCGTGGTAACACACAACATCGCTCACCTGAACATGTGCGACCGGTTGCTCATCCTGGCTCCCGGCGGTCGCCTGGCCTACTTCGGTCCCCCGCAGCAGGCGCTGAGCTACTTTCACTGCACGGACTTCGCCGACTTGTTCACCTTGCTCGAACACGACAAAGCCACCGACTGGACCGCCCGGTTCAACGCCTCCCCGCTAGCCGCGGCGTTTGCCCCGCCACCGGCTTGGTGGCGGCCGCCACACCCTGGCGCCGCCCCGGCCGCCACCAAGCCGGTGGCCCAACAGAGCGCGTTTACCCAGTTCGCCGTTCTATGCCGCCGCTACCTGGCAGTCATCGCCGCTGACCGGCAGTATTCGGTATTTTTGCTGATACTGCCGCTGCTGCTAAGCCTGTTCGCGCACGCCGTTCCGGGTAAAGCCGGGCTGTCACTGGCCAAGGCCATCGAATTGAGGTCGACTCAGCCATCCCAATTGCTGGTGTTGCTGATCATCGGCGGCGCGCTGATGGGCTGCGCCGCCTCGATCCGCGAGATCGTCAAAGAACAGGCCATCTATCGCCGAGAACACGGCATCGGCTTGTCAGGTGGCGCATACCTGGCCTCCAAGCTGGTGGTGCTCACCGCACTGACCACGGCGCAAGGCCTGATCTTGGGGTTCCTCGGCCCCGCCTTGCTGCCGCCGCCTGACCAATCAGTGGTTCTGCCCTGGCCCACGCTCGAAGTGGCCGTGGCAGTCGTGGCTGTCACCGTCGTCTCGATGATGATCGGCCTACTCATTTCGGCGCTGATCGGCAATGCCGATCGGGGCATGCCGCTGCTGGTGCTGGTGGTCATGGCCCAATTGGTCTTGTGTGGCGGAATGTTCGGGGTCAGGGGCCGGCCTCCGCTCGAACAACTGGCCTGGTTGTCACCGTCGCGCTGGGCCTATGCGATGGCGGCTTCGACTGTCGACCTCAACGATTTGCGCCGTACCGCGGGCGGGGACCAGGACCCGCTGTGGAATTACCAGGTAAGTAGCTGGCTATTGGCCGCGGGCGCCTGCCTCGTACAGGCGATCGTGCTGGTCATTCTCATCGCGATACGGCTCGAACGATTGGATCCGCAACGCAAAGCCCCCAGGTGAACCATGCCGTCAGGCGTGCCGCGACAGCGCCTGCCCGCCATCGCGGCTGATGACCCTGCCTGAGGGAAGTTGATAGTGTCTGCGGCATTGCCGGTGACTGGAGGATCATGATGAGCGATGCACCGGGCTCACGGGTGGGGTCGATGTTCGGGCCCTACCTCCTCAAG
>NZ_VTZN01000294.1 GCF_008370645.1 Mycobacterium simiae | reverse complement strand
CAGCGCGGCTCACTCCGTCGGGTGCCCTGACCGAGGCGCTGTCGCAGGCGATGATCCTGTCGATGGACTGGTTCGGTGTGGTCGTCCTAGCGGTGTGGGGAACGCTGGGGGCACTCGCGGCACGCCGCTGGTTCCGCTTCACCTGACCCGCTCGGCGCGATCCCCCTTCTACTACGTGACGTAGTTTTCGTTACGATCAGGCGATGGCTGTCGGACGAGCGCTGCTGCGGGTGGTGGACCTGCTTCCCGACCCCAGCCTGCGCGTCCAGCGGGTCATTGCCGCGGCCGTCATCCTCACCCAGGGCGGAATTGCGGTTACCGGCACGATTGTCCGCGTCACCGCGTCGGGCCTGGGGTGCCCGACCTGGCCGCAGTGTTTCCCGGGCAGTTTCACCCCGGTGGCCGTCGCCGAGGTGCCGCGCATCCACCAGGCCGTCGAGTTCGGCAATCGGATGATCACTTTCGCGGTGGTAATCACGGCGGCGCTGGCCGTGCTGGCGGTCATTCGGGCGCGGCGGCGCACCGAGGTCCTGGTCTACGCGTGGCTGATGCCGGCCTCGACGGTCGTGCAGGCCGCGATCGGCGGCATCACGGTACGCACCGGGCTGCTGTGGTGGACGGTGGCCGTCCACCTGTTGGCGTCCATGACGATGGTGTGGCTGTCGGTGTTGCTCTACGTCAAGGCTGGCCAACCTGACGATGGGGTGGCACGAGAACTGGTGGCCAGGCCACTGCGCACGCTTACGGTGCTGAGCGCAGTGAATCTGGCCGCCGTCCTACTCACGGGAACGCTGGTGACGGCCGCTGGGCCGCATGCCGGCGACAAGAGCCCCGCCCGGACCGTGCCACGGCTAAAAGTCGAGATCGACACCCTGGTGCACATGCACTCGTCGTTGCTGGTTTCCTACCTGGCCTTGCTCGTGGGGTTGGGATTCGGGTTGCTGGCCGCCGGCGTCTCCCCGGCAATCCGGCGGCGGCTTACTGTGCTGCTTGCTCTGGTTGTCGCTCAGGCCGGGGTGGGCATTGTGCAGTACCACACCGGGGTGCCGGCTGTACTGGTCGCGGTCCATGTGGCCGGTGCCGCCGCATGTACGGCGGCCACCGCGGCACTATGGGCGTCGATGCGCGAACGGGCCCAATCCGGCTGACTAGCGGATGCTCGGCCCGACTGAAGCCCATGCATAGGTGGCGCTTCAGCAAAACACTTGCAAGACTGGGGAACCCAGAACGCAGCTCACTTATTGGCGGCCGGGTGGTTGGTGAATCGCCGAGCCGTACTGGCTTCGCGGAGCGCCATGCCGCAGCGAATCCGGCACGATCAACGCGGGGTTAGCGGCGGATCTTCGGGTGGCGCAGGCGGCGGTTACTCCTCGGTACGGCATCGTTTACGCCGGGGGTTGTCAAAGGTCTCGGTGGTCAACAGCTGGTGGGCTGAGTGGCGCCAGATCGAGCCTGGATACCTCCACGCTAGAGGGCTCGGTTGGTTACGAAGCGGCTCGGCCGCTCCGCAGCTAGTGAGAGCTGTTGACCGACGCGACAGAGCGCTTGCTCCGGCCTTCGTGTCTGTTAGCCGTTCCGTGGGCAGTCAAGACCCGTCCCTGATGTGGCCAGACCTCGGAGCATCTGTCGGAGCATCTGCTCCACGGTGTCAGCTGAGATGCTGGCCCGCTCGCTTCAACTGTTCTACGCAAACACCTTGTATATCTTTATAATTCGCGACATGCGTTCCTGCGGAGCGTTCGGCGGGTTACCAGGGGGACGGCCCGTTCCGTCGATCGGTGGACTCAAAGTCCCTCCAGTCAGCGGATACGTCACCGTCAGCGCAGAGACGAAACTCTATTGTGGCGCACGGTGATTCACATATATCAGTCTTCTTCAACCCATCCAGTACCAGCTGACCTTGCACCGCATATCAACTGTCGAACTCGGCAGCCAATCTGCCAGCAACAACGTCACAGCCGGCTAGAGAGTTAGGAACTCCTATGAGCGTCAACCCTTTCGACGATGACGATGGAAGCTTTTTCGTCTTGATCAATGATGAGGAGCAGCATAGCCTGTGGCCGGCGTTCGCTGAGATTCCACCGGGCTGGGAGGTGGTCCACGGCGAGGCGTCCCGCACCGAGTGCCTGGACTATGTCGAGCAGAACTGGCCCGATATCCGGCCCAAGAGTCTCCGCGAAAAGCTGGCGCGGGGCCGGGGCCTAGATGCATAACCGGCTGATTGACAACGAATCAGGGGAAAGTGCGGAGGATGCGCTTCCGCTGACCCAAGCACAGTTGGGTGTTTGGCTATCCCAACAAACGGGTCATACAGACACCGACTGGCAGTTGAGCCAGTTCGTCATCATTGATGGCGCCATAGAGCCCGATTTGGTTGCGCAGGCGATCCGAGAGGTGGTCCGTGAGGCCGAGCCGCTGCGCGCCACCATCTTTGAAGTGGACGGGCGGGTCTTCCAAAGGGCGATTGACCACCCGGATATTGAGGTTCCCTTCTACGATCTACGGCGCGCACAGGATCCGGTGGCGCAGGCCCATGACCTGGCGTCGTCGATCCAACGCACGCCAATGTCATGGGCCGGCCCGCTGTTCAGATTCGCCTTGTTTGCAACAGGGCCAGACCAATTCTTATTGTTCATCTGCATTCACCACATAGTCCTCGACGGCTTCGGCTTTTCACTGCTTGCCAATCGGATCGCTACTGTCTACTCTGCGCTTGCTCGCGACGCACCCGTTCCCGCCGCTTGCTTTGGCTCGCTACACCACTTGGTGGACTACGAATCGGAATACGAAGCGTCCAGCCAATATTGCGACGACCTGACTTATTGGAAGGCGAACCTTTCGCCAGCAAATGGTCCTGACTATCGGTGGACGCAGAGCCGGGATGGGCGTGATTCCTGCTCGGCGTCTGTGCCGATTCGGCTGGACCCGTGCATCATCGGTCGAGTCGGCGGGTTGGCGCGTACGTTGGGTGTGCGTCGAACATCGGTGCTCGCTGCGGCGTGCGCACTGCTGGTGCGAAATTGGTGTCGCGGTGGGTCAGAGGTCGTGCTGGATTTCCCGGTCAGCAGGCGGACAAGTGCGCAATCAAAGACGCTGCCCGCAATGGTTGCCGGGGTTGTGCCGCTGGTATTGCGGGCGTCGCCGGGGTCGACGGTCGCCGACTTCTGTGAGCACGTTGACGCGCGGATACGAGAAGTGCTGCGGCATCAGAGGTTTCCGGTGCACGTGTTGCAGCACAGCGGCGAGCTGCGAGTTGCCCAGCGAGCCGTTGGCAGAGTCAGCGTTAATTTCCTCCCGTCGACCTCGATTCGCGCCTTCGATGGCGCGGGCGCGTCGGCGCAATACACGACTCTTGGGCACGTCGACCACTTCGGCCTCTTCTTCGTGCGAGACGGTGAACAGATCTTCTTGAGCACCGCTGGTGCCGGACAGCCGTTCTCGGATTTCGACCAATCGGATCTGGCAGTCCGGTTGCTGAAAATGTTGGCGGCAATGACCGCCGATCCCGGGCGGTCATTGTCGTCCATGAATCTCGTGGACGAAGACGAGCTCAGGGACTTGGCGCAGTGGGGCAACCGCGCGGCGCTGACCCGGACGAATTCTGCGGAGGCGGTC
>NZ_VTZN01000293.1 GCF_008370645.1 Mycobacterium simiae | reverse complement strand
CGACGCGGCGCGCCGGCTGTCGAGGACGCTGGATGCGAACGGGATCTTCAGCTGAGCCAAATTGCCTGGACCTCTAGCTGCCCAGTTTCTCCGCGCGCTGCTTGACGTTTTCAGCCAGTTGTTCCAGCACGTTGTTGAGCAGCAGCTTTACCATGGGGGCGGGCACCGGCAGGCTGGGTTCGACGTCGATGTCCACAGTCAGCAAGCTATTGGCGCCGCTCTCCACCACGCTGAAGAGTTGTTCCTGCTTGGCGAACAAATCGCCTTGCTGCATGACGGTCTGAATCTGGTTGTCACCCGGGTAGTAGACGGCGTGAATATAGATACCCTCGAAGCCTTGCACGCTGGTGTCGAGCCGCACCTGGCTGGGACGGCCGTCGTCGTAGCGAGCGAGCACCCACGCCCCCTTGACCCCTTCATTCCACTCCGGGTACCGCTCGATGTCCGCGACGATCGCCATGATTGACCCGGCATCGGCACTGACCTCAACGGTCTTGCTCAAAACTGGCATTGGCGAAGCATACTGGCGACGGGCTCTGATCAGTTCACGCAGGCCGTGGCCAGCAGGGACCGGATGGCGTCGGGAATCGAGACGGGTTTGCGGCTGGCTCGATCAACGTAGACATGCACCCAGTGCCCCAACGCGGTGATCGGCTGGGCCTGGTCAGCTCTGAACAGGCCGAGGCGGTAGGTCACACTGCTACGGCCCAGCCGCGTCACCGCCAGGCCCACCTCAAGACTTTCGGGGAAATGCAGTTCAGAGAAGTAACGGCAGCCCGACTCGGCCACGATCCCCAGCGCCGGCATGGTCAGCGGATCCAGACCGGTGCGGGTGCTAATCCAGGCATTGATTGCGGTGTCGAACAGTTGGTAGTAGACGGCGTTGTTGAGGTGGCCGAACATGTCGTTGTCGGCCCAGCGGGTGAGCACCGGCCACAGCACCGGAAAGTCGGCGCTGGTGAGGTTGCCCGCCGCAGGCAGTCCGGGCACCGACGGGACCGGCGGTGTTGGAGCCATGGTTGTATTCCAGCATGTTCCACATCCGAGGAGCAGTGCTGGAGCGCATCGGCACGCCGCGCCCGTACGCCGAGTCTCAGCCGATCAGCGTCGTCGATCTCGACCTCGAAAGCCCGGGCGGTGACGAGGTCCTGGTCCGCATCGAGGCGGCGGGCGTGTGCCACTCCGATCTCTCGGTCGTCAACGGCCACCGGGTGCGGCCGCTGCCGATGCTGCTCGGCCACGAAGCCGCGGGCATCGTCGAGGCGGTCGGCCCCGGCGTCAACGACGTCGCTGTCGGTCAACGAGTGGTGCTGGTGTTCCTGCCGCGTTGCTGCCACTGCCCGGCCTGCGCAACCCAGGGCAGCACGCCGTGCGAACCGGGTAGCACTGCCAATACGGCTGGGACCCTGCTGGGCGGCGGCATCCGGCTCAGCCGAGCCGGTCGACCGGTGTACCACCACCTCGGCGTCTCGGGTTTCGCGACGCACGCCGTGGTCAATCGGGCCAGCGCGGTCGCAGTCCCCGACGCTGTACCGCCCGACGTAGCGGCGCTTTTGGGATGCGCGGTGCTAACCGGCGGGGGTGCCGTTCTCAACGTCGGCAAACCCCGAACGGGGCAGTCGGTCGCCGTCGTCGGGCTCGGCGGCGTTGGCATGGCGGCGCTGCTCACCGCCCTGACCTACGACGATGTGCGTGTCATCGCTGTCGACCAGCTGACCGAAAAACTCTCGGCCGCAAAGAGTCTCGGTGCTCATGACACTTACACTCCGCAACAGGCCGCGGGCGCTGCGGTAAAAGCCGACGTGGTTATCGAAGCCGTCGGTCACCCTGCCGCGCTGGAGACAGCGATCGGGCTGACCGCGCCGGGCGGCCGCACCATCACCGTCGGGCTGCCGCCGCCGGAGGCGCGGCTCAGCATTTCACCGTTGGGCTTCGTCGCCGAAGGCCGATCGCTGATCGGGAGCTACCTGGGGTCGGCGGTACCCCACCGCGACATTCCGCGGTTCGTGGCGCTGTGGCAGTCCGGCCGGCTACCAGTGGAATCGCTGGTGTCGTCAACGATTCGGTTGGACGATATCAACGCCGCAATGGACCACGTAGCTGACGGCACCGCAATTCGCCAGCTGATCAGGTTATGAGGCCGCGTGGCTCCCTAGGTCTCCGTGCAAAACCCTCGACAGAACCTCACCCTGCAACGCGAAAAGCCGCTGCGATGTGGACCAATCGGGCAGCAGCGAATCGAATCCGTGACACGCCCCGGCAAACACGTGCAGCTCGGTAGCTACCCCGGCACGCAGCAGCCGCAGAGCGTAGTCCACCGCTTCGTCGCGAAATGGATCGACCTCGTTACACGTGATCAAAGTCGGTGGTAGACCAGTTAAGTCGGTGCGCCGAGCGGGGACGGCGTGCGGTGCGGCAGGCTGGCCGGCCAGGTAGTGGTGCCACATCAGATCCGCCGCCTCGGCGTCGAAGGCCGGGGTCGCACGGAACTCCGCCATGGAGGGGGTCGGGCGGTCATCGAGCACCGGTTGATGCAGTAACTGGAGCGCGATCGCGGGCAGCGAGCCGTCCGCGGCGCCCTGCGCCAAACAGGCGGCGAGGGCGCCGCCGGCGCTGCTGCCTGCCACGGCCACCCGCGTCGGATCCACCTTCAGCTGCGCGGCGTTGGCTAGCACCCATTTCAGCACTGCTGTCGCATCGTTGAGGGCAGCCGGGTAGGGGTCTTCCGGCGCCAGCCGGTAGTCGACCGACACCACCGCACACCGGCCGCGTCGGGCCAGTTCCAGGCACTGCCGGTGGTCGGTGTCGAGGTTTCCTAACGCGAACCCACCCGCGTGACAGTAGATCACCACCGGCGTCCGAGAAGTCCCGCCGGCCTTGCCGCGGTAGATCCGAACGGGCACCGATCGCCCCGGCTCGGCCCCCGCAACGTCCTCGGCGACGGGCACGCCGGCGGCCGCCGTTTCCCGTGCGGCTGACTCCTTACGGCGCTGATTCATCGACTCGCGGATCAGCCGGATGGATTCCGGCGTGAAATCGGTGCGAGCTACTGCTACGGCGCGCAGTGCTGAGTCCAGCCGATCGACCGCGTCCAGTTCAGTCACCGGGGCACCGCGGTGGACGCTTGGTCCCGGTGGCCCGAAACGCTGAAATCGACAGGTATAAAACGGCGTGTCATGCCCCAGAAGGTACGCGCACGGCACAGCCAATGCGCGCCCATCGGTTCCGTTCGCGATGAAGATAGTTCGTGGCGGCGCGGCGCCTACCCGAACAACACCGCGGCATTGAGATAACCCGTCGGGTCCAACGCTGCCTTGACACTACGCATCACGGCGATGTCGGTGATGTCCCGGGACATCCCCAGGTACGCCCGCTTGCGGGTACCGACACCGTGCTCCGAGCTGACATTGCCGCCGCAGTCGGCGATCAGATCCATGATTTCCGCATACAAAGCCGATTCGCGCTGCGGCGCGAAACGCAGCACGTTGAGGTGCAGATTTCCCTCGCCGACGTGGCCGAAAAGCATCGGCAGCGCGTCGTGCACGTGCGCCTGGACCAACGCGACCGCGTCGCGAGCAAACCTGCCGATCGCCACCAAGGGCAGCGAGACGTCGAACTTCAGCGGCGGCCCGTAGGCGCTCAACACCTCGGCCAGCGATTCCCGGACACGCCACAACCGTTGCCGCGCAACGCTATCCACGCTCACCGCGGGCTCGCCG
>NZ_VTZN01000292.1 GCF_008370645.1 Mycobacterium simiae | reverse complement strand
CCCGGCCCGCTCGATGTTGACGCCGTAGATGTCGGCGGCGCTGCGGCCGTCGACCTGGTCGGTGCGGATGCAGGCCGCTCGGTGCTCGGCGCCGACCTGGTTCAACTCGGGTTCGGCGGCGCGGCATTCGTCGATCACCAGGGGGCAGCGCGGCGCAAAAGGGCAACCGGGCTCCAGGCCGACCAGCGACGGGGGAGCACCGGGAATCGGCACCAAGCGGGTGCCCTGCACGGCGTCCAGCCTGGGGACAGATCCCAATAGCCCTATGGTGTAAGGCATCTGACGATCCCGGTAGAGGTCGCTCACCATGGCGGACTCGACCACCCGGCCGGCGTACATCACCAACGCCCGGTCGGCGAACTCGGCCACCACCCCCAGGTCGTGGGTGATGATCAGCACCCCGGCCCCGGTGACGTCGCGGGCGGTCTTGAGCACCTCGAGGATCTGCGCCTGCACGGTGACGTCGAGCGCGGTGGTGGGTTCGTCGCAGATCAACAGGTCAGGATCGTTAGCAATGGCGATCGCAATGACCACGCGTTGCCGTTCGCCGCCGGACAGCTCGTGTGGGAAGGCGCGGGCGCGTCGATCGGATTGTGAAATGCCCACCAGCTCAAGTAGTTCCACAGCACGTTGGCGGGCGGCCTTCGTGCTGACGCGCGGCTGGTGTACCTCGATGGCCTCGGCGATTTGATCGCCGACGGTGTAGACGGGAGTAAGGGCAGACATCGGATCCTGGAAGACCGTGCCGATCGCTTTGCCGCGGAACCGTGACATCGCGTCGTCGGCAAGTCCGAGTAGTTCGGTGCCCTGCAATCGCACTGAGCCCCGCACCTCGGCGTAGTCGGGCAACAAGCCCACAACCGCCATTGCGGCCGCGGATTTACCCGATCCGGATTCGCCGACCATCGCCACCACTTCGCCGGGATCGACGTGGTAGCTGATGCCGCGCACCGCGGTGACCGGCGCGCTGTCGGTCGGAAAGGTGACGCTTAGGTCGCTGACCTGCAGTAGGGGACTCATCGGTCACCGCGCCGCAGCGTGCTGCTGCCCGGGTCCAGGGCGTCGCGCAGCCCATCGCCGGTGCGGTTGGCGGCCACCAGAATCAGCACCAGGACCCCGGCCGGAAACAGGAAAACCCACGGGAAGGTGGTGGCGGACCGGGTGCCGTCGGCGATCAAGGTGCCCAGCGACACATCCGGTGGCTGGATGCCGAAACCCAGGAAGCTTAAACCGGTTTCGGCCAAGATCGCGGCTGCGACGTTGAGGGCTGCGTCGATAATCAGAATCGACGCCACGTTCGGAACCACATGGCTGGCGATGATCCGGCGACTGGAAACGCCCATATATCTTGCTGCGCGGATGAATTCGCGCTCGCGCAAGCTCATGGTCATGCCGCGAACCATGCGGGAGCTGACCATCCAGCCAAATCCGGCGAGTAGCAGAACCAGAAACGTGATGTTGGCCGAGTTCTTGGTCCGCGGGGTAACGATGGCGATCAGGATGAAGCTGGGCACCACCAGCAGCAGGTCGACCACCCACATCAACGCTCGGTCCCGCCAGCCGCCGAAGTATCCCGAGATCGCCCCGACGGTGGCCGCAATCCCGGTCGAGATCACGGCGACGAAGACGCCGATGAGCATCGACTTCTGCATGCCGCGCAACGTCTGCGCCAGCAGGTCTTGGCCCAGCGCATTGGTGCCCAGCCAATGACGGGTGCTCGGCGGCTGCAGCAACGCGTCGAAATCGAGGTCCTCGTAGGAGTAGGGCAGCAGGGCGGGCAGCGTGTAACAACCGACGAACAGCAGCACCAATACCGTCAGAGACGCGACCGCGGACCGGTTGCGCAGAAATCGGCGCAGCACCAAGGTGCGCCGCGAGGTGAAATCGGCCGTGGCAGCTTCGTCGAGAGCGGTCATCCCACCCGCACTCTCGGATCCAATGCCGCATAGATGACATCGGAGAGCAGACCGGCCAGCAAGACGACGGCGCCGGAGAACACCGTGATCGCGGCGACGATATTGGTGTCCTGCGTTGAGATGCCCCGCACCATCCACTCGCCCATTCCGTGCCAGCCGAAGATCTTTTCGACGAAGACCGCGCCGGTGACCAGTCCGGCCACCCCGTAGGCGAATAGCGTCGCCATCGGGATCAGCGCGGTCCGCAGCCCATGCTTGACCAGTGCTCGGCGGCGGGTGAGCCCCTTGGCTCGGGCGGTGCGAATGAAGTCCTGGCCCAGCACGTCGAGCATCGCGTTGCGCTGATAACGGCTGTAACCGGCGGCGGCGCCCAGCGCCAGGGTGAGCGACGGCAGCACCAAGTGCTTCAACCGGTCACCCAAGGCTGCCCAGGTCCCCGGCATCACCCCCGGTGAGGTTTCCCCGGTGTAGTCGAACAGCTGTAAGCCCACCACCCAGTTGACCCGCAGCGCGCTCAAAATCAGCAGGTTGGCTATCACGAATGTCGGTGTGCTCAAGATCAGCAACGCCAACATGGTGATGACGCGGTCACTGAGCCGGTACTGGCGGATAGCGCCCCACGCCCCGATCACCACGCCCAGTACCGTACCCACCACCGATCCGATGATCAGGAGCCGCAGGCTGGTGGCAACGCGGCGTCCCAGTTCGGTGGAGACGGGCTGGCCGGTGATTGTGACCCCGAAGTCGCCGCGGACGGCGTGGGAAACCCAGTGGATGTAGCGCAGCGGTATGGGCTTGTCCAAGCCCAGATCGTGGGCTTTGGCGTCGATCACCGCTTGCGGTGGGCGCGGGCTGCGCTGCATCAGGCTTTCCAGCGGCGAGAACGCCAGCGAGGTCAGACAGTAGGTCAAGAACGAGGCTAGCGCCAGTAGCACCAGGTAGTTGAGCAGCCGGCGCGCCAGGAAACGGGTCATGCCCGGCTACCGCGTCGCATTGGGACAGGGTAGCGAGCCCCAACCATCGATGTTGCGCACCTCCCATGTGACCTGCGTATTTCACGACTTCTGAAGTTTCGTTAAACGCCTCTCACTCAGACTTTCCGCTGATTGGGCTGGCCCGATAAGCCCACAGGGACGCATTGGAGGGGCATATGTCGTACGTGTTCGCGTTACCCGAGTTCGTCGACGCCGCAGCGACCGAGTTGGCGCAGATCGGGTCGACGCTCAGCGCCGCCAATACCGCCGCGGCCTTCCCGACGACGGCGATCGCCGCGGCGGGCGCCGATGAGGTATCGGCCGCGATCGCGTCGTTGTTCGGGTCGCACGCACGGCAGTACCAGGCGATGAGCGCGCAAATGGCGACATTCCATGATCAGTTCGTGCGTAACCTGCAGGCCGGCATGAGCGCGTATGCGAGCGCCGAGGCGAGCAATGTCGTGGCGGCGGCTCAGCAGCAAGTGCTCGATGCGGTCAACGGGCCCACCAAAGCATTGACCGGGCGCCCGCTGATCGGTGACGGCCCTAATGGCATAGCCCCCGGCCAGGACGGTGGCGACGGTGGGTGGTTGATCGGCAACGGCGGCGACGGTGCCGACGGGACAGCGCCGGGCCAGGCTGGTGGGCGAGGGGGCAACGCCGGGTTTATTGGCAGTGGCGGCAAGGGCGGTAGAGGCGCCGATTTCCGTGCGATCGACGGACTGCGGGGTGGGTTCGGTGGCCGCGGCGGCGACGCCTGGGGATTCGGCAACGGCGGTGCAGGTGGGCCGGGTGGAGCGCTCGCGGATGGCGGCCGCGGCGGTAGTGGCGGGTTTGCCGGGGCTGGTGGTGCCGGCGGCGGGTCTGCCGGTGCGACGTTCGCGGCTCCTGGAGGTCATGGAGGTGTCGCCGG
>NZ_VTZN01000291.1 GCF_008370645.1 Mycobacterium simiae | reverse complement strand
CCGGGTGCAGCTGGCCGCCAACGGCACCGCCGCGGCGTCATGGCTGACCAGCGCGTCGATGTAGGCCTGCGCCGCCCCTATCCGGTCTTCGTCGGAAACCGCCATTAGATCCGCTCGAGGATGGTGCCGGTAGACAGCGCACCGCCCGCGCACATGGTGATCAACGCGGTGCTCTGGTCGGTGCGCTCCAGCTCGTGCAATGCCGTGGTGATGAGGCGACTACCGGTACAGCCGACCGGATGGCCCAGCGCGATCGCACCCCCGTTGACGTTGACCCGAGCCATGTCGGGTTCGTGTACCCGTGCCCAGGACAGTACTACGGATGCGAATGCCTCGTTGATTTCGACGATGTCAATGTCACCCATCTTCATGCCGGCCTTCTCTAGCACCTTCGCGGTCGACTGCACCGGACCGTCGAGGTGGTAGTAGGGCTCAGCGCCCACCAGTGCCTGGCTGACAATCCGCGCCCGCGGCTTCAAGCCCAGCGCCTTAGCCTTGTCCTCGTCCATCCACAACACCGCTGCTGCACCGTCGGAAATTTGTGATGAGGTGCCCGCGGTGTGAATGCCGCCTTCGAGCACCGGCTTGAGCTGACTCAGCCCCTCCATCGTGGTGTCGCGCAGACCCTGGTCGCGCGAGACCAGGTGGCGTTCGCTGGTGGGTTGCTTCTGCTCGTCGAGCACCGGCGCCTCGATAGGCGAGATCTCGCGGTCAAAGCGGTTTTCATCCCACGCCCGCTTGGCACGCAGTTGCGACTCGAATCCGAAGGCGTCGATATCGTCGCGGGTGATACCGCGGCGCTTGGCAATTCGCTCGGCTGCCTCGAACTGGTTGGGCATGTCAATGTTCCACGACTGCGCCCGGATCGCCGAGCGGTCCGGCCCGGCGTTGGCGCCCAGACCGACCCGGCTCATCGCCTCGATGCCGCACGCGATGCCGATGTCGATGGCGCCGATCGCGATCAACCCGGCAATGAGATGGTTGGCTTGCTGCCCGCTGCCGCACTGGCAATCGACGGTCGTCGCACCGACATGTTCGGGCAAACCGGCGGTCAGCCAGGCCACGCGGCTGATGTTGTTGGACTGCTCCGCGTATTGCGTCACACAGCCACCGATGACCTGTTCGACATCCCCGGCCTGGAACCCAGCTTGCAGGCCGGGGATGTCGACCAGTGCCTTCTGCACCGCACCCAGCAGCTCAGTGGCGTGCAGACCAGACAGCCATCCATTGCGCTTACCGATGGGGCTGCGCGTGGCCTCAACGATTACCGGGTTACCCATGTGGCCAGGCTAGAACACGTTTCATTACTATGACAAGCAAGGATGCTCTGATGCCTTTTGTCTGCGGTGAAGGCATGTTTTACTGGCAGCAGAGTATTACTAGGACAACTAGTGTCCTGGGATCGCAAGGCGCAAGCCAGTCGCTGAGGACTGCAGTAAGGAGAACTAGCGTGCCCACCCCCCATCTTCCGCCCGGGTTCGACTTCACCGACCCCGACATCTACGCCGAGCGGCTGCCGGTCGCCGAATTTGCCGAGTTGCGATCGTCGGCACCGATCTGGTGGAACGAGCAAGGCCCCGGCATGGGCGGGGGCTATCACGACGGGGGCTTTTGGGCGATCACCAAGCTCAATGACGTTAAAGAGATATCGCGGCGCAGCGACGTCTTCTCCAGCTACGAAAGCACGGTGATACCGCGGTTCCATAATGACATTGCGCGTGAAGACATTGAGGTGCAGCGATTGGTCATGCTCAACCAGGACGCACCCCACCACACCCGGTTGCGCAAGATTATTTCCCGGGGATTTACCCCGCGGGCCATCGGACGCCTGGAGGCCGAACTCCACGAGCGCGCCCAGACGATCGCCAAGGAGGCAGCCGCCGAGAGTTCCGGTGACTTCGTGGAGCAGGTGTCGTGCGAGTTGCCTTTGCAGGCGATTGCGGGTTTGCTCGGGGTGCCGCAGGAGGACCGCCTCAAGCTGTTTGATTGGTCCAACGAGATGACCGGCACCGAAGACCCGGAATTCGCTCACATCGACCCGAAGGCGTCGTCGGTGGAGTTGATGGCCTATGCGATGAAGATGGCCGAGATGAAAGCCAAAAACCCGGGCGACGACATCGTGACCGCGTTGATCCAAGCCGACATCGACGGCGAAAAGCTCTCCGAGGACGAATTCGGGTTCTTCGTGATCATGCTCGCAGTAGCCGGCAACGAGACCAGCCGCAACTCCATCACCCAGGGGATGATGGCGTTCGCGGACTTCCCCGAACAATGGGAGTTGTACAAGGACGAGCGCCCGGAAACCGCCGCGGATGAGATCGTCCGCTGGGCCACTCCGGTCACCTGCTTCCAGCGCACCGCGCTGCAGGACTACGAGTTGTCGGGTGTGCCGATCAAGAAGGGCCAGCGGGTGGTGATGTTCTACCGCTCAGCCAACTTCGACGAAGAGGTCTTCGAAAACCCCCTCGCGTTCAACATATTGCGCAATCCCAATCCGCACGTCGGCTTCGGCGGCACGGGTGCGCACTACTGCATCGGGGCCAACTTGGCTCGGTTGACGATCAAATTGATGTTCAACGCCATTGCCGACAACATGCCGGACCTGAAGCCGCGCTCAGCGCCGCAGCGGCTGCGCTCGGGGTGGCTCAACGGCATCAAGCACTGGCAGGTCGACTACAACGCCAGCAAGTGCCCGGTGCCGCACTGATGGATTGAGCAGCCAGGATGGATTTCGACCGCACCGCAGAGCAGCACGCTGTGGCCGATGTAGTCACGTCGGTGCTGGCGCGGGACTTCAGCTCGGCGAGTATGCGGGCTGCGGAGCTGGCCCGGGGCGCGCGTCCTCCCGCTCACGGTGGCGAGGCAGGCAAGTCCGACCCGGTTTGGGCTGCTTTGGTTAGCGGAGGGGTGACGGCTCTAGCGGTGCCGGAACGTCTGGGCGGCGACGGTGTTGGTTTGCTCGAGGTCGGGACGGTGCTGACCGAAGTTGGCCGGCGCGGCGTCATCACACCGGCATTGGCGACGCTGGGCCTTGGGGTGGTGTTGCTGCTCGACGCGGGCTCCGATGAGCAGCAAGACCGCTGCCTGGCCGGAGTCGCCACGGGCTCACTGTTGACCGCGGCACTCAACGAGCCCGGTGCCGCGTTGCCCGAGCGGCCTACCGTCCGCTTTTCGGATGGCAGGTTGTCGGGCACCAAGATTGGTGTCGGGTATGCCGAGCAAGCGGAGTGGATGATCGTAACTGCCGACAACGCGGTCGTGGTGGTATCACCGAAGGCCGATGGTGTGCAGCTGGTCCGGACACCGACGTCGAACGGTTCCGACGAGTTCACCGTGTCGTTTGGTGATGTGGAGGTTGCCGACTCCGACGTTCTGGTGAAAGGTTCGACGCACCGACTCAACCAGCTGGTATTGGCGATGATAGGCGCTTACGCCGACGGGCTGGTGTCCGGGGCGCTGCGGCTCACCGCTGACTACGTGGCCAACCGCAAGCAGTTCGGCAAGCCACTATCCACCTTCCAAACTGTGGCAGCTCAGCTCGCCGAGGTTTACATCGCTTCGCGCACCCTCGATTTGGCGGCGCAGTCGGTGATCTGGTGCTTGTCAGAAGGACGAGATGCCGAGGACGACCTGGATGTCCTCGGGTACTGGCTGACCTCCCAGGCACCCCCGGCGATGCAGATTTGTCACCATCTGCACGGGGGCATGGGGATGGACATCACGTATCCGATGCACCGGTACTACTCCACGATCAAAGATCTGACGCGGCTGCTAGGGGGGCCATCTCATCGACTTGAGCTGGTGGG
>NZ_VTZN01000290.1 GCF_008370645.1 Mycobacterium simiae | reverse complement strand
AGAGCAGCGGCCCTTGGAGCGCAGGAGCGGTCGGGGTGCTTTCGGGGGCCAGGGGGGCTTGTTCGACGATCGCGTGGACGTTCGTTCCCGAGAATCCGTAGGACGACACCGCAGCCCGGCGGGGAGGCTTGTCGTCGCTCCTGGGCCACGGCGTCGTCTCCTGCGGCACAAAGAGATTCGTTTCGATTTGGGCGAAGTCTTCGGGCAGCCGGGTGAAGTGCAGGTTCTGCGGGATCACCCCATGCTGTACGGCGAGGACGGCCTTCATCAGGCCCAGTGCCCCAGCCGCCGACTGTGTGTGTCCGAAATTGGTCTTCACCGACGTCAGGGCGCACGCGCCCTCGACGCCGTACACCTGGGCCAGGCTGGCATATTCGACCGGGTCACCCACCGGGGTGCCGGGCCCGTGCGCCTCGACCATGCCGACCGTGCCCGGGTCCACCTCCCCCGCAGCCAGCGCGGCCCGGTACGCCGCGATCTGTGCGGTCTTCGACGGTGTCACGATATTGACGGTGCGGCCGTCCTGGTTGGCGGCCGTGCCACGCACCACGGCCAGAATTCGGTCGCCGTCGGCCAACGCATCGGGTAGCCGCTTGAGCAGCAGTACGACGCTACCCTCGCCGGAAACGAAGCCGTCGGCTTTGACATCGAACGCGTGGCAGTGTCCCGTCGCGGACAACATGCCAAGGGCTGACCCCGACGCCGCCTTGCGGGGTTCCAGCATCACCGATGCGCCGCCGGCCAGCGCGATGTCACTTTCGCCGTCGTGCAAGCTGCGGCAGGCCAGGTGGATTGCGGACAGGCCAGACGAGCACGCGGTGTCCACCGTCATCGCCGGACCGTGCAGCCCCATGGCGTAGGAGATGCGTCCGGAACCCATGGCGAAGCTGTTGCCCATGTATCCATACGGGCCGCCCAACGTGTTGGCCGCTGCGTGCATGAATTGGTAGTCGTCATGCATCAGGCCGACGAAAACGCCGGTCTGCACGCTGGCTAGTTTTTCCCGAGTCAGGCCGGCGTGCTCCATGGCCTCCCAGGCGGTTTCCAAAAGCAGGCGGTGCTGCGGGTCCATTTCAGTCGCTTCCCGCTCGGTGATCCCGAAGAACTCGGCATCAAAGTCGGCGACGTTGTTCAGGAACGCGCCCCACTTGCATACCGAGCGACCGGGTATGCCCGGTTCGGGGTCGTAGTACTCCTCGGCGTCCCAGCGTTCGACGGGCACCTCGGTGACCAGATCGTCGCCACGCAGCAATGCCTCCCACAACAGGTCGGGCGAGTCAATCCTCCCCGGCAGCCGGCACGCCATACCAATGACAGCAACCGGAGTCACAGGTGTCCTGTCCACGCTCGTTCACCTTTCCAGTACCAGTGCTTCAGTTCCTATCAGCGGCTTCGAGTTCGCATCGGCGATCGTGAGAAACCGTCTCGATTTCCGCTCCGGGGTCCCAGGAACGCCGAGGAAACAGCGCCGCGCCGCAATGGAGCCCGCGCCCCCCGCGTGACCAGAGCGTAGCTGGTGAGCCCCCCAACGCGTGGAAGAATCGCTACCCTGATCGAAGTCACCGACCTGCGCCAGGGTCAGCCCCCACGCGCGCGGAAAATCGTGCGAACGTACCAATAATGCGCTGGATCCGCCCACGCCCGGTTGGTTCATCGCCTATCGTTCGAGTCGTGGTTGAGTCCTCCATTCCCGCTGTGCTGCAGGAGCGCGCCAGTCTGCGGCCCGATGAGACAGCGTTCACGTTCGTTGATTTCGAGCGGGATTGGGCGGGCGTCGCTGAAAGTCTGACGTGGTCGCAGCTGTATCGGCGAACGTCCAACGTCGCCCAGGAGCTCAGGCAATGTGGGTCGACCGGCGATCGGGCAGTGATCTTGGCGCCGCAGGGGCTGGACTACATCGTGAGTTTTCTGGCCTCATTGCAGGCCGGACTCACCGCTGTGCCGCTTTCGGTTCCCTATGGTGGCGCACACGACGAGCGCACCACTTCGGTGTTGGCCGACACATCGCCGGTCGCCATTCTCACGGCCTCGTCGGTGGTTGACTTACTAACCCCGTATACACAGAGCCAATCTGGGAAAAACGGGCCTTCGATCCTCGAAGTTGATTTGCTGGGCCGAGACGCTCGGCAGATACCCAGCGGACCGGGCTCAGCCGCCGCCGGTCACCAAGTGCCGGAAACCTTGTATCTTCAGTACACCTCCGGTTCCACGCGGACACCGGCCGGTGTCATGGTCTCGAACGAAAATGTCTTAGCCAACTTCGAACAGCTCGTGACCGACTACTTCGGGGCATACGGGAAGCTGGTCCCAGCGGACACCACAGTGGTGTCATGGCTGCCGTTCTATCACGACATGGGCTTCGTGATAGGAATTATCTTCCCGATACTGGCGGGTGTGCGCGCCGAGCTCACCAGCCCGGTCGCATTCTTGCAGCGGCCGGCTCGATGGATGCACATGCTGGCGTCCAATGCTCGAGCAGCGTCGGCAGCACCGAACTTCGCTTTCGACATCGCGGCACGCAAAACCTCAGACGACGAGATGGCGGGGTTTGATCTCTCCGGCGTCAACTGGATCCTCAGCGGCAGTGAACGGGTACAGCCGGGGACGCTCAAGCGCTTCGCGGACCGCTTCGCCCCCTTCAACCTCGACCCCGCGGTGGTGCGGCCCTCATATGGGATGGCAGAGGCGACGGTGTACATCGCGACCCGAACGGCAGGCGAACCACCAAAGATCGTCAATTTCGACTCCGCCAAACTGCCCGACGGCCGAGGGGAGCGTTGTGAAAGTGACAGTGGCACACCCCTGGTCAGTTACGGCACGGTGGATACACAGTTGGTGCGCATCGTCGATCCCGACACAGGTATCGAGTGTCCAGCGGGAACGGTGGGCGAGATTTGGGTGCATGGCGCCAACGTTGCTTGCGGCTATTGGCAAAAGCCTGAAGAGACCAAGCGCACGTTCGGTGCAACCATTGTCAGCGCTGCGCAGGGCACACCCGAGAGTCCTTGGCTCAGGACAGGGGACTCCGGCTTCCGCTTCGACGGTGAGCTGTTCATCGTGGGCCGTATCAAGGACCTCCTAATCATCTACGGCCGCAACCACTCTCCCGACGACATCGAGGCGACGATCCAGGAGATCACCCGAGGCCGCTGCGTTGCGATAGCGGTTCCCGATGATGACGGCGTTGAGCAGCCGGTTGCCATCGTCGAACTAAAGAAGCGGGACGAATCAGACGAGGCCGCGATGCACAGGATGGATGCCCTCAGGCGTGAAGTCACCGCAGCCGTATCGCAAGCACACGGCCTGAGCATGGCGGATCTCGTTCTGGTTGCCCAAGGATCGATCCCCATCACGACAAGCGGCAAGGTCAGACGAAGCGAGTGTGTACAACGATATCTGCGCGATGAGTTCACCCGCTTAGACCCGCAGTGCTCCCAGGCGAAGCGGTGCATCGTTGATGACGTCGACGCGGGTGCCGGGGCGCAGCCAGGTTTGGCCCAACGCGTGCGCACGCTCGGCCAGCAGCAATATGACTTGCTGGTGAGTGCGGTGTGTGAGCAAGCGGCAAGGGTGTTGGGTCGCCCCGGCCCTGATGACATCGACCCAGATTGGGCGTTCCAAGAACTCGGGTTCGACTCGGTGAAAGCCACCGAGCTGCTTGACCGGCTGAAAACCGTCACCGGGCTGGCATTGTCATCCACCCTCGCGTTCGACTACCCGACGCCGGCCGTGTTGGCCACTTACCTGGGCCAGCTGCTGACCGGGTCGGTTGCCGCCTGCGCGCAGGTGCGGTCGCGGGTAGATGCA
>NZ_VTZN01000029.1 GCF_008370645.1 Mycobacterium simiae | reverse complement strand
ACGATCGTCGGCAGCGTCAGCTGGGGATATGAGACAGACTCCACACCGGCTTCCCGACGCAGATCAGCTAACAACGCACTGAGCGGATGGTCCGCATCGATATCGCTGTCGCGGTAAGTGCACAAGAACACCACCTGCGCCTGCACCACATGGGCCACCACATGCTTCAACAGCGCCAACGAGGGCTTATCAGCCCAATGCAAGTCATCAAGCACCACCACCACCAGCAGCCCCTGGGCGGCCGCACACTGCAGCATCCCCACCACCGCCCCGAACAACAGGCAGCGCTCCATCGCCGCGTCACTGGCCCGCGGGGCCGGCACATTGGGCAGCCGGCGCGCCAACTCGGGCACCAGCCGGCACAACTCACCACCGTGCTCACCCACATGCTGGGCCAGCACCTCCATCGGGCAGTGCTCAACCAGCCCCCGCAACGCCTGTACCCACGGCTGATAGGACGCCACGAGCTCCTCGTCGCACTGCCCGAACAGCACGGTCGCGCCCTCGGCGTGGGCCTCCGACACCACCTGCGCAGCCAACCGGGTCTTACCGATGCCAGGCTCGCCGCTGATCAGCACCACCTGGCGGGCCCCGTCAATCGCGAGCTGGCACACCTCCGACAAACGGGAGCGGATACCCTCGCGGCCCACATATGCGGTCAACGGCAACACCTGCAACCGCGCCGGCAACGGAATGGCAGCCACCCCAAACGACGCCCACAACAACTCGCACGCCGCCACCGGCTCAGGCAGCCCCTTCAGCTCCAGTTCGCCCACCGAACGGAACTTGTGCTCGCCGCGACGACCGACCATCACCCGGGTCACATTCGACAGCAGCACCTGACCCGGATTCGCCTTGGCGCACAGCCGCGCCGCCTCCACCACCGGAGGACCGAACACATCGCCCTCCGACCGAGTCGCATCACCCATGCTCATCCCGATCCGCACCAACAACTGCTCGCCGACGCGGCGATTGCGCAGCTCGTGGCGCTGCTGGATCGCTTGGGCGCATTCGACGGCGGCGACCGCCGATGGCAATACCACCATCAACCCATCGCCGGTGTTTTTAACCTCCAACCCGTTGGCACCCGCGATTGCTGCCCGCAGCAGCCGGAAGTGCTCGATCCGCAATTCTTCCGCGCGCTCCGGGCCCACTCGCGACGCTAATGCCGTCGAATCAACCAAGTCGGTGAACAACACCACAACCGTCTGGACCTGATCCACTATCACGCCGTCCGAGGAATACCGGCCCGACCGCGGCAAATCATTCATACGGCGACCTACCATGTTCCAGCCGAGCCCCGGCGTAGCTGGCCGATGCCGGCCTCCCCATCCGCATCACTCTCAATACGCCCCAACCGAGAAAACGATTCAGATGGTTAGCAACCGTTGCCATTTCAGCCTCTCGGCAAGTTGGAATCGTCTGTGTCGTTGATCATTCGCCGCCCGCAACGCCTTGAGTAGCGCCATCATGTTGTGACGTCACAACGCAGCATTGTGGCCCGGCTATACAACTGAACGGCACTACCGTGCTGGTCAACGGCGTGGTGAGCCGAATCGGTCATATCGACCGCGCTGCGCCCAGAGCCATCTCAGCACAACCAGGAAAACCGGCTCTCGGTATGTCAGAGTGCTTCGACTAGTGGGTGCAGATGCCGCTGTACAAGAATGGGCGTAGTCGGTAGTGGGTGATGTTGCTGAACCCGAGGGGTTTCTGCGTAGTGCTTCCAGGCCTCCGTTGATGGCTTCGATTGGGCCGTTGGAGGTGTGGTCGAAGAACGCCAGCATGTCGGCACGGCGGCGCCACAGGGTACGGCCGTCAAGAGCTGCTTCGACGGCGACTTGATCGGTTTTGCGGGTGAAGGTGAAAGAGTCGTTGGTGAGATCGATGTCAAAGTGCTTGGTCATTTTGAACTTGTTGCGCGCCTTGCCAACCCGCAACGCGGGCACGGGTCGACCGATTCGCCAACCACCGCGTCGGCCATGATCGTCATCGAACCTCCTGGTAGCGGGTCGGTATTCGTTCGCCGGTGAAGTGCTACGTGGGCACCCCGGCAGCGGATCGCGGTAAGTGTGGAACGCGTTTCGTCATGGTGATCCCGGTGGTGGTTGACTGTCCCCGCGCATCTTCAGCCAGTCGCTGTAGCCTGCGGCATCTCGCCACGTGACTGCTAAGTCGTCCAACGCGTCTTCGATGACGGCCCACATTGCGTCAAGCGGCGCTAGATCCGTCACGGCGGCACGTATGCGCGCTTCCACTGCTAGATTCGGCTCGTGCGGTTCATCAGTGATAGGCGCTAAGGCATTGATGGCGTTCAGGACCCGGGTTCGGCGTTGGGCGTAGGGCAGTGCAGCCAATTCGCCAGGCATGATGGGCGATCCAAAAATGTAGTCCTGTGCGGCGTGTCGATAGGGAACTTGGAGTTTGTGTTCAAGCGGCTGCACCGGCAAGCCGCCGGCGAAATGCAGCGGCACAATCGGAAGGGACATCTCCAGCGCCATGTCCAGCAATGTCGAGGTGATTGCGCACACGCGCTGAGTTGAGGAAGTTTGTCGAGTGCCTGGGGCATGGACCAGCATCGAAGATCCGCGTTCGGCGATGTCTTGCTTGGCCCTGTCGAGGATCGACAAGAAACTGTGGGGCTTCCGCTGGTCGAAATACAAAATGTTGCGCAAGCCGGTGTCTTGCCCCCCTCCGAGCGCCCTGGAAAGCTTTCCAACCCAGCGATCTTCGTGTTTGGCGTTCGATACGGTGACGACCGTCGTGTCAGTCAACCAGGAGGCGATTCCCGATCCCAGAATCGATTCGATTTGAACCTGATGATTGGCAAGCAATAGCACGCTGTGTTCTCGAAGCTGCTGAGTCGCAGCGGGATCCTCAACGATGACATGGCGCACATAACGCGAAAGCAGCGCCGAGAAGAGCAGATCTCCCAACCAGCCCATTTCCCTGCCGATATTTTTCGCCCACCAGCTGCGCACCGGCTGCCAATCGCGATACAGCTCCGCGGAGGCGTGAACAGTTCGTGGGTCGCTGCGATCAATCCGAAGCAAGACCTGCTCCAGCGGCAACGCAGGGCAGCAGACCTGATCATCTAGCAGCTGAACCTGCGCGGGATGAATCGCGCCGTGGGCGGCGTGGGCAACCGCCTCCTTGGCAGCTACTTCGGCTACCAGCAAGCCACCGGTGCTGTTACAGGAATACACGGCTTGAACGGTGCCCGGCAGCCAGTTTGCTTGGGCGACTTGTTGTGCTGTGAGCGTGATTTCACCCGGAGCCTGTCGTTCACCCAACGACAACCCCGGCACGGCCCGCCGCTCCTTGAGAAAGGCACGCCGCTGCCTGCTATCGGTCTTGCCGAGGGGCGACTTCGGAACCAGGACCTCAACGATTCGAATCTGCGCCCACAGTTGGCCGTCGACGCCGTACCAGAGATCGACGATGGGATACTCGTGCTGCGCATCCTCATAACCGGCAAAACGCGCTTCCACGGTCACTTTTCCGCGGTGGGGCGCATCACGGTAGAACCGTGCCCACGTGATGTGGTGTGGGAAACCAACAGTGGAATCCGTCGGGCGATCGTCAGTTCCGGGATGTGCCCGCGCTGCCCACACGCTCATCTCGGTGTGCGGGATGATGTGCAACCCGCCGTCGAGGACTCCTGGATGAATAAGGCCGCGGGGGACTGCGCAGCGTTCGACCGTCAAGGTCGCGGTGGCGCCGTCATGGCTGAGTCTTGCGCCGTCATCAAGGCATTGAAAGGCAGGGCCGTGGAAGACGTCGCCGCAGTCGTAGGGGTTGCGTAGCGGGAACGTCTCACTTGGCGCGGGCCAGGGTGGCGGTCCTTGCGGATAGTGGCATGCTGTCGAGACGGTGCCACACGCGATGGTCTCCCATCGGGACAGTTTGGGGTTGGCGGCCTCGCGCCAAACCGTCAGGCGCGTATCGTATGTGTCCGGTCCGGTGGGTTCGACCTGCGTACGAAGCCGCACCGCTGCGTCGACGACTATCCAGCGCGACAGGCGCAGGTCGCGAACCTCCACCACCTTTGCTCCCTGAGCCGCTTCATGAGCAGCCTGGGCGACGAGGTCCACGACCGACATCAGCGGTAAGGCAGGGGCGGTGTAGGTCGGGCGGTGATCGGTGATCCAGGTGTCATGCGTCGGGTCGATAACCGTTTCCGCGGCGGTGACCGGCCGCGCTGCGGCGGGCGACTCGACCGCCACGACCGGCTGACTGCGCCGGGTTCGTTTGATGCGCATCCCCAGATCGGTGGCTGAGTAGATACGCAACCCGTCCACCCACAGTGCTGCGTCAGCTATCGCCATAATCTGGTCGTCGTTGCGCTCAATCTTGGTGATTTCCAGCTGCGTTGTGACGAGTTTGTTGCGTGGCCGAACCTGACCGCGGTACCGCCACGTCATGGGCTGGTCGCAGGCGATCGGTTCGAACTGCGCATCCGGGCCTGCGTCCTGGCCGAGCCCGAGATCAAGCATTGCAAACTGGAGAAGGTTGACCATCGATTCGATTCCCAAAGACCCGGGCTGTACGGGGTCGGAGAAGAAATGGGCCTTGAAGAACCACTCTGCGGGGTTCACGTCCTTGACAGCGCGCCATCGTCCCAAACCTGCTCTGCCCGCGGTGTGCCAGCGTCCGGTTACCCGGTCGATCATGAGCAGCATCGGTTCGGCCAGCCGAGCGCCACGTCCGAAGTAGCCATGCGGACGGGTGGTCAAGTCCACGTCGGCCGCCGCGGACGCTTCCGAGAAGTGCTCACGCTCCTCGTCACTGGTCCGCAGGCCCTGCTGTTTCTCCAGGGCTTGGCCCGGGAAGTAGCCAAAGACAGTGTCGGCGCGATAGCACAGGACCTGACCGGCATAGATTTGAACCGCAAAGCTCACGATGATGGTGTCGGCGACCTTGTTGACGTTCTTCAGCTGGACTTCGGTGCGCAAAGCTCCGGTGGAAGGTGTGACCTCCTGGTGTTGCACGCCAGTGCCGTCGAGGTTGCGGAAGAACAGGTCCACGTCGGTGGACAACGAACATCCGATGAAGCTGGCCAGCCACCCGCAGGGCTGCAGACAGACTTCCATCAGGACCGCATTGGGCATCGTTGGGCAGCCGTTGGTGGTGAAATACCAAGCGTCGGGCGGCACGTCGTACTCGGCGACCACACTTGCGCCCGGTTTCATCTCCCCCATCTCGCCGACCACCTCGGTGATGCGTGACATGAAGTGGTAGGGGGGTGACGGCAACCGGGCAACTTTGCGAGTGGTATCGAAGCGTTGGTAGAGCGCGCCAAAGGCGTGCGACGGCTTACCCCATGCGCAAGCCAGCAAGGACTTGTAGTCGAGGCGAAAGTTGTCGACCACCACGACCGGCTTTGGCTCAGCATAGTCATCAAGTTCAGGCAGGCCCTGATCCATCGGCCAACCCGGCGAAAGCTTCAAACCCAAGCGGCGGCAATGGAAGGCCGCCAAGCCGTCGACAGTGCAGAGCACGTCGGCGAACAGCGTCGGTTCGGGCCCATTGATGAGTTCTCGGGCGAGAACCTCATAGACGACTGTGCGCGAGGTAGGAGTGACCTGCCCGCGGCACTTCAATTTATAGGTCTCAAACGGAACGGGTTCAAAGCGCCAGCCGTCGCAGCCTAGTGTCATGCCGGCCGCGGTCAGGTAAATGGCCATCGCCTGCAGCGCACCTTCGAACATCAACGTGCCCGGCATGCAGGGGTCATTTTTGAAATGCCCATCGAAGAACCAGGCTTCGGGTGTGACTTGTTGGACGCCGCGCAGATAGCCCCGGCCCCACGGTCCTCCGGAGAAGTCGATCTGTGTCACTTCATCGATGAACAACATGTTGCCGCCGGCGATAGTTGGCGTGCGAGTGTGGCTTGCGGCGCATTCGAACCCTTCCCCCAACGTCGACCATATCTGGCCGCCTGCAAGGGCTTTGACATCGTTCGCCGACAACGAGCGTCGCGAGGTCGGGCAAGGTGGGGAATCAAGGCGACCCGTGACGGTCTCGTGCTCGGGCGTCCACACAACCCCGCCGGAGGCGGCCAGTTCCTCGTCGGAGAAAAAGCCGGCCTGCCCATTGCGGACCGTCAGCCGTACGGCATCTCCTGTGGTGCAGTCATAGTGGAAGAAGAACAGGCGGATGTCACCTTGGCGAGCGTGACCATCGACATGGATGTCGAAGCGAAGGGTGTCGCCGATCTCGGGCAAGCCACCCAGGAAGGTCAACTCGCAGCCCAACAGGCGGTACACTCGCTCGCCCCTGTTGGCGAAATCTGCACCCATCCAGGAGATGAGCATCAGGTCGGCCTGCCCGCTTTCGATCATGATGCCGGCTGGCATTCGACCTTGGTGTAGCCACCACGCGTCGGCGGTAACGTCGGTCTCGGTCCACAGTGTGCCCGTGCCGGGCTTGCCCGGCTCTGCGTCGATGCCCAGTAGCCGATCCGCCAACAACAGCGGCGGTTCAGGCATGCGCGTCTGCCTTGCATAGCCGTCTTGAACGGCAAAGGCAGGACCGTAGATTTCCGAGATCTTGCCCGAGGCGTGCACCCGTAAGCCCGCTTTGTCCAATGCCAGCCCGGTGGGGTTGCGCTTTACTGTCGGCTCCGGGAGCACCGCGTCGGGCGGCGGTTCCGGCTGAGCGGCCCGGTGTGCGCCGTTGTCGACCTGGCGTGGTGGCCTGTTGGTTATCGGCAGGCAGGGGGCGTCGAACTCGTCGGGATCGTTGTTCGAAGGTCGGCCATTCGAGGCGGATGCAACTAACTCGCGAGAGCGCTGGCCACCGTTGCTAGGCGGCTGCAGCGTCGCGGGCAATGACAGTGTTTCGCCGAGAGCTGGCAACCTATATGCGTCAGTGGCCTTGGCTATGACGGGGGGCCTCGGCAGCAGGGTGGCGGTCGACTGATCGGCGGTGTGGTCGACGGGTGACGAGCCGTTGGCTACGGACATCGGTCCTGCGTTGTGCAGCAGTAATCCGTTTCCGGGATGCGGTAGCGCCTGATCGGCGAGTGAACGTCTGTCAGTCCCCACCGGCACGCGGGCTGAGTCCAGGTCCGCGGGCAGCCGCACCGGCGGCATATGTGCGGCGAAGTTGACTAGCCTCGCATTTCTTGTGTCGCCGCGTGCGGCGGCCAGTTGGCGCACGAGGACGCGACGTTGTGTTGTGCTGTCGCGCCGTTGTCGCGATGGCGCAAGCAAAGTCAGTTGTTGATGTTCACCGGCCATCCCATGGAGCGTCATGACGACCGCACGTTGCGCGCAGGCTGCGGGGCGACCGTCGGGTTCGGTGCCAAGGAAGCCGAGAAGAACGCCGGCTGCTACCTGAAGCAGTCCGGCGGCCGCGTGGGCGTGGCCCAGTAACGGTGTAACGCTGTAGGCTGTCGGTGCTGTGCCGCAGTGACCATTCGGGTCACGTGTTGCGGGCAATAGCGAGTAGATCGTGTCGTTGTCTCGACGAGCATCGTCGGCGCGCTTGAGCACCATGAGGACGGCCGCATCGCCGGGGATTTGCTCGTCTGCGGTGAGCAGGTTGCGTGCTGCTGCCTCGTGGACGGGCTCACAGCTGAGGTCGACCGCTCCTACCACTGCTGCATCAATCTCGCCATGTCGAAGCGCGCGGGCCGCCAAGTCCAGTGCCGTTGTGCCGGAAAGCTGCTCACGTGACACGGTGAAGCTTGGACCGCATAGGTCGAATTGGCCGTTGAGCCGGTTGGCGACGATATTGGGCATTGAGCCGACCACGGCGCTGGCAACCAGACCCGGAACGACACCCTCGCGCGCCTGCGCGAGTCGGTGCGGGTCATCAACCGTGTCGGCAAGACGCCAGCGAACGCCCCATCGAGCCACGTCGGCATCGCAGCCCATCCCGATGAAAACACTAGTGGTCGTCGCGGGCAGGCCCTTGATGACTTCACCGATATTCAGAGCGGCACAGAGCACGGCAATCTGTTGAGGTAGCGCATTTTTCAGGTCGCTTGGCGGGAATCGGACTTTCGTCACGTCCAGCGAGAGGGTGGACATGCGGGCGCGGATTACACCGTCGGACTCTCGAGTGACAATTTTTTGCCCTGCTGCGAGATGGTATGCCACTTCCGATGTTTCGTAGCCGTCGCCGGCGATGATGCTGAGCCCGACGATCGCAATGTCGGCGTCGGCGGAATGTGGGTTCACCCGCCATCTCGGGGCGCTGACGGTGGGCGCGGCTGGTTGCAGCCATTCTTCGACGATGAGGTGCGCGTTATTGCCGCCGAAGCCGAAGTTGTTGACCGCGGCGCGGCGTGGTCCGCTGCTGGTCCATGACTCAGCCGTGGTGAGCAGTCGAAATGGCGACTTTGCGATGAACGGCACCGGGTCCTCAACGTGCAACGTGGGTGGGCGCAGCTTCGCGCGGATGGCCGCAACAACCTTGATGAGACCACCCATGCCGGAAGCCGTAATGGAATGGCCCAGATTGGATTTCAGGGAACCGATAGGCAGGTCTTCGCATTTCGAGAAGATGCGGGTCATGCTTTTCAGTTCAGTAAGGTCCCCGAGCGGCGTGCCTGTGGCGTGACACTCGATCATCGAAATGTCGTGCGGATCCAGGTCGGCCATGTCATAGGCCGACCGCATGGCGCGCTCTTGGCCTTCCGGAGAAGGTGTCAACAGGCTGCTTGAGCGGCCATCGTTGGCAACGCCCACCGCCCGAATAAGGCCGAGTATCTGCTGACCCGAGGCGAGCGCATCGTCAAACCGCCTGAGGGCTACGAAGCCGGCACCCTCGGCGGGAACCAGGCCGTCGGCTTGGCGATGGAACGGGCGCGACTTGCCGGCACGGCTCAACGCTTGCAGGGCGCTGAATCCGACATGCAGAAACAAAGCGTCGGCACGGTTGGCGCCACCGGCCAGCATGATGTCAGCTCGTCCATCGTGCAAACGGTCGCAGGCCACCTTGATCGCGTAAAGCGACGAAGCGCAAGCGGCATCGAGCGAGAAAGCGGCTGCGGTCAAGCCCAGGGCGCGCGCGACAAGATGTGCGGGCAGTCCGGAATTGAATCGGTTGCGCCAGTCTACGGCGGTTGCCTCTGCCCGCCACACCGTTGCGGCAAGAGCGGCCATCGTGTGGGTGGGATAGCTCAGGTTTCCCAGGACGACGCCGGCGCGACCGGGAACCGTGCCCACCTGCCAGCCGGCACTCTCGATGGCTTGCCGGGCGGCATACATCGTCCATTGACAAAGCGGGTCGAGGTTGCGCAAGGAGTCTGCGGCGAGCATAAAGCCGTCCGCATCGAAGACGTCGTCGAAGCCGCGCACATAACCGCCCAGATCCGACCAGGTGTGGTCGAAGCAAGGTCCGCTGATGTGCTCCCGCATGATGTTGGCCGGATCGACCCCCCAGTAGCCCTCCGGAGGTGCGCCCAGGACGTCTCGACCCTCGGAGATGGTTGTCCAGAGCTCATCGGGATTCAATCCGCCCGGAAAGACGCAGCCCTGACCGACGATTGCGATTGGCTCAAATTTCATCTCGCCCATGCCTTGTCGCTCCCCGCCTCGCTGGCAGTGATGTGATACGGATACATCTCGACGCATCTCAGTTCAGCGATCACTGTGCCGCGGGCTTCGGTGAGCTTGAGGTCGCAGACGATGCCGTTGCTGTTTGACTTCCCGTTGTCCAGGTAGCAGCACAGCGTGCCGTGCGTGAGCGGGTAAGGGGAGAGGACAATTTCTCCAATGCGCATGGGCAGCATGCGATATCCGGTTTGTTTGAGGCCCCATAGGATACCGAGTTGCAGGCAGCCGTCCAGCGCGGCTGGATCTGTCGCCCAGCACCGCTGTGGCCAACCTGCCTCTCTGGACCCGTGCAGGTGCGCGACGGCGCCGAATGGATCACGCCAGCTAAGCCGCTCGATAACTTGGAAGGCTGGACCGTGAAAGAGCGCCTCATCGCCATAGAAACGTTGTTGAGCCAGCTGCTCCCCGTTCAACGTCGGCGGCGCGACGGTCGGCATATCCCGATTGCCGGCGCCCATCTCAACAGTCGCGGAGTAGCAGGCCGCGCCGGCTGCGTTAAGCAACGACAGTTCGAGCCGATGCGCGGAGCCTCCTAGTAGCCGGCACCGCACTAAGAACACATCGCCCGCATCGTTGAAGCCCTGCAGTCGCACGCCGCGAAGAACCCGAAGGTCGAGCAGCCGCTCGACGCGCAGGCCTGGCCGGCAGCTCCCGGCCGCGCTCACAAACCATTCCGCTACCTGCACCACCGGCAGCACCACCTGCTGCCCAACGCGGTGATCGTGTAGGTAAGGCTGTATCGCCGCGTGCGCCAGCACGCGGGCCACTCGCCCGCTCCCAGATAGCGGGTGCGGAAGCCCGCCTGTGCCCACGCCGCCGCCGAGCACTATCTGCACGTCTTCCGTCGTGCTGTCGAGCGCATCGGACACGAATGCGCGTGCACCGTCATCGAGCGGAATAGTCGTGACGCCTCGAGATTCAAACACCGCCCGCAGAGCCGGACTGACCATCCCGGCCTCCCAGGGCCCCCAGCCCAGCGCGCGCACCAGACACCGAGGACCGCGGCGAGCTTGCTCTGATAACGCGACTTGGTTGAGGACCTCGTTGGCCATCGCATAATCGGACTGCCCGACATTTCCACCGCGCGCCGAAACCGATGAGAACAACAGGATGATCTTCAACGGGTCGCCCGCAGTTGCATCGAGCAAGGCGCCGAGGCCAGCGACTTTGGTGCTGAAAACTCGGTCGAACTGATCCAGTGTCTTGCGGCTCAGGCGCGCATCGGCCACCACACCCGCGCCGTGAACCAACCCGGTAATCGGTCCTAACTCGGCTCGTACGCGGTTCAGCAGTACGCCCAGCTGAGCGCTATCACGAACATCGACCGCTTGGTACATGACGCGCGAGCCGGCTGCCTTGATTGCGGCGATTGTCGCGCGAATCTCGCGGTCAGCCTGCACCCGCTGGACTTGCTGTTCCAACTGTCTGGGCGTGAGTTTGGCGCCCTGCCTCTGGGCCTCGGTGAGCAGCGCGCGCTTGAGGTCCGCGGCCGTCGTCAACCCGTGCGCGGCAGCCGGTTCTTCGCTCAATGCCGAACGCCCAATCAGCACCAAGCCGGCCTGGGTTTCCGCAGCGAGCGCGATCACCGACGCGGCCGTGACACCGCGGCCACCCCCGGAGACCAGGATGATGTCACGATGGTCGAGCCTCGCGTCCCAAGCGCTGATGCGGGACTCTTCCGTCGTTAACGTCACGCGACCGTGGATACTGCCGACGCCCACTTCAAGTTCGGGGCCGCCAGTCATGATCTCGGTCGCGATCTGTTCGGCAACGTGTTGCGGGGATTGATTCGTGGTGTCGATGTCGATGGCCTTGGCATGGGCATTGGGCCATTCGAGTGCCGCGGTCTTGGTCAACGCGGACAGGCCGCCGGCCCATGCCCGGGGGCCGGCGTCGGTAAGCAAACCGAATGTGCCGCCGGTGTCCTGAACCGTAACGAAGACCCCCCCGTTCAGCTCCATTTGGGCGGCAACCCGCACAGCATCGGCGAAGACCTGACGGTTCACGGCCAGGGCTTCCTCGCGGCCTCTGGTCGCGGCAAGGCCGCCCAGGTGTAGCACGCAGGTCGAGTCCGGGCTCGTCTCCGCTACGGGGACGGCAGGAATACCCTGCGTTCTTAGAATCTTCGCCAAGGCGCAGCCGACGGCAGTCTCGCCGACAATTTCCACGCGGCTTGCTTCATGCAGGCCAGGAACACCCATTCCGCGAGCCGGAGCAGCGATCGCACGCACCACGTAGCGCGCGATCGACGCTCCGGTCAAACGAAAGGGAGACGAGCACTCCGCTGGATCAACGACGCGGTGTTGCCGTTGGTGGCGTGCGTCGTTGGCGGCAACAGGGTGGCGAGGTAGTCGACAATCTCCTGCAACGTAGTCAGTCCGGCCATTGCCGAAGCCTCGACTTCGGGCAACGACGGCACCCGCTGCTGTACGGCCGACAAGATCTCCACGCGCTTGATCGAGTCGATGCCCAAATCGGCTTCCAGTGACATCGACAATTCCAGCATCTCCACTGGATAACCGGTCTTGTCGGCGACAACGTGCAACATGTCAACCACCAGGTCGGTGCCGACCCCCACCGCAGCCGCCGCAAGCACTCCCGCGCTGGGCGCGGGTGCAGCTACCGTCGGCGCCGTCATCACTGTCGCAGCTACTGGCAAAGCCACGCTATCCGCGGGCGTGGCTACTGGCCGGATCTGTCGTTGCGCCGACGATGCCACGGCTGCGGTGTTCGGTGGCATGCTCCCCTTCGGAAGGGGCGCGGGTGGACTGGTGGGACGATCATCGATCTGAGGCTTGCCGTAATTGGCGCCATTGATCTTGAGAATGAGTTTGGGCTCTTGGCCGGTTCGCGGATCCGCGACGATGCGGTAATCAGCCCACAGACTGGCAAGATTCATCGGCACTCCGGCTGCTACCAGCTGGGCAAGTCCGAGTAACAGTGCCCGAATTCCATTGCTGCCCTTACGGTCAAGCGCGACAGCGTAGTGAGGCAGGCCGACCAAGCACTTACTCACCAGATTAGTCAGAACACCGTCCGGGCCGACCTCCACAAAGGTTCGTGCGCCCGCGGTCCACATTGAGCGCACTTGCTCAAGGAAACGGACGGGCTGTGCTATCTGTGCTGCAAGCGTGGCGCGAACAGCTCCGGGGTCATTGTCGTAAGGTCTCGCAGTGGCGTTGGCGTACACCGGGATTGAGGGGGGGTGGAGTGGGATGTCGGCCAGGTAGGCTTTGAAGGGTGCCGAGGATTCGGCGACGATCTGCGAATGAAACGCTGTGGCCACGTTCAGTTGTGTCGATGTGATACCAAGGGCGGACAGCTTTCCCATGGCGTCTGCGACCTCATGCACCCCGCCCGAAACGATGACCTGTGTTGGACTGTTGTGGTTGGCGATCACCACCTCTGTGCCCCAGCGCTGAAGGAGCTCTCGCACTATCTCACACGGCGCCGAAACCGCACACATCGTCCCTGCCCTGTCCCCGGCAGCTTCGGCCATGAGAGCGCCACGTTTGCGGGCAACTCGAAGTACAGCTGCGTCGTCTAAAACACCTGCGGCACACAACGCTACGACTTCCCCGAAGCTGTGGCCGCCCACGGCAACAGGTTTGATGCCCAACGCGCGAACAACCTGCAGCAGGCTGAGGCTATGCGCGCCAATCGCAGGTTGTGCCCATTCAGTTCTGGCTAGCTCGGCGCTCTGGCGCGCCTGCTCTTCCTCGGTGAAAACTGGTCTCGGCCAAACAATCTGATGTAGATCCGAGTCGGCTTCAAGAAGTGATGCGCGGGCGATCTCCCAGGGGGACAGCGCGGGTTCGAATAGCCGTGGGACGTCGGCGCCCATCCCCACGTATTGGCTACCCTGGCCAGGAAACAGCAGAGCAACCGGTGCCCCTTCCTGCGCCGAAAAAAAGTAGCCCCTGGGCGATGCGAATGCTGCCGCATTGTTTTCGGTGGCTAGCCTGTTAGCAGCTTCATCGAGCATAGAACGAAGAGTCGCGACACTGTCAGCAACAAGCGCCAAACGGTGTTGCTGGGCCGGGTCGTAGCTCTTCTGCGTCGCGTAGGCGATGTACTGGAGCATGTCATCATGGTCGGTGAGCGACGCTGATAGGCGTGCCGCTTCGTCGGCCAAGGCCGGCGCGGTATCCGCGCCCACTACTACCAGTTCGGACTTCCAGGATCGATATGGCTTCTGACGGGTACCGCCGTCGGTGTATTCTTCGAGCGTCACATGAAAATTGGTTCCGCCGAAGCCAAACGAACTGACGGAAGCCCGTCGCGGCATGCCCTCCTCCGCAATCCACGGCTTGGATTGCGTCGAGAGGTAGAACGGTGATGAATTGAACTCGAGATCGGGGTTCGGCTGGTCGATCTTGATGGTCGGCGGCAGCGTCTTGTGGTGAAGCGCCATTATCGCCTTGAACAGTCCGCAGGCGCCTGAAGCGGCCTTTGTGTGACCCACTTGCGATTTCACTGATCCAAGGGCGCACCATTGTCGATCTTCACGTCCTGACGCGTCGAAAACCTCTCGAAGCGCTGCAAACTCAGCCGCGTCCCCAGCTTTGGTACCGGTCCCGTGCGCCTCAAGCAGCCCAACGGTTTCCGGACCGTAACCGGCCGCATCGTAAGCGCGCCGTAACGCTTGTGCCTGCCCGGAAGGATTGGGCGCATAGATGCTTTTCGCCCGACCGTCCGACGATGAACCGAGACCGCGGATAATCGCATATATCTGGTCACCATCGCGCTCGGCGTCTTCGAGGCGCTTCAGCGCCATCATCGCAATCCCCTCGCCGAGCATCGTCCCATCCGCCTTGTCCGAGAACGGTCGGCAGTCCCCCGACGGGGACAATGCGGTGACCTTGGCGAAGCACATGAACATCAGGATGTCGTTGAGCGCGTCCACACCACCGGTGATTACCATATCCGATTCGCCGAGATATAGTTCGTTGAGCGCGATTTGGACAGCAGCGAGTGAACTTGCGCAGGCAGCGTCCACGACGCAGTTGGTTCCGCCGAGGTCGAATCGGTTTGCAATACGTCCGGCGACGACGTTGGCCAACAGTCCCGGAAAAGTATTCTCTTGCCAGGGAACGTATGCGGCAGCGATGCGTTGGTTGAACAGCTTGAGCTGCTCGCCCGCAATTCCAACATCACGAAGTGCCCGCTCCCATAGCGGCGCCTGCAATCGACCCGACATGTGGGCGACCATCTCGGTGGCAGTGGCCACGCCCAGCACTACGGAGACCCGGTCCCGGTCAATATGGGAGAAGGCCCCGCCCGCAACGTCTTGCAGGACGTGCTTGGCGACCGCTAGCGCCAGTAGTTGCGCGGTGTCGGTTGCCGGGACAACGTTGGGCGGGATACCGAACTCAGCAGGTGAGAACTCGACGTAGGGAAGGAAACCACCACGTTGCGCATACATCTTGTCGGGTTCATCTAATGCGGCGTCATAGTAATCACCGATACGCCAGTGCGATTCGGGTACGTCGGAGAGCAGATCAACTCCATCAACAATGTTGCGCCAGAAGCACTGGGAATCAGGAGAGCCCGGAAACAGGGCGCTGACGCCCACCACGGCGATGGGGGGACGCTTAGACATATTGGCCAATCCCTTTCCTAGCTTGGGGAGGTGCTGAAACTGCCGCTGTTTCTTCGACGGATAATCGGCGGGGCTTGTAGTTGAATGCTTGGGCGGGCATCGGAAGACCGCACGCGCGGGCCTGTTGTGCCCGTATGATTCGAGCGGCCCCCTCCAGCAGGTTGAGTGCGACTTGAACCACCTCCCGTTGCTCGGGCGGCTCGAGGAAGCTATCGCGGACCCAGCTATTGAAGGCCCCCATAGCCGGGCCACACCAGATCTGATAATCGAGCGTGCGATTGGCGACGCCATCTATTGCCCAACGGCTTGACTTACCCAGATACCAGCGAAACACCAAGGCCATCTGCTGCTTTGGATTCCGGGCAGCCAGGTCCAGGACAGCAGGATCACGGCTGCGCCAGAACTGCTCGGTCTCCGACCAGACTTCCGCAACGCTCTGGCAGAGAATTTTCTCAAGTTCTGTGCGCTGATCGCCAACGATCTCGTCGAGACCCGACTTGGTTACGTACAGTTCGTAAAGTTTCCTTGCGCGAGGTCCGAACATCGAGCCTCGCTTGAGCACCTGCAGATTGACACCGAGTTCGAACATATCGGCCGCGGGCGCCATCATGACATCGGCGACACCGACGCTGGCCAGCAGTTTGCGTCCTTGCGCTGAGAGACCCGACTCCACGCAGGCTTGGTTGACCGATCCCGTCATCACATACGCAGCGCCCATGGCAAATGCACCGGCGACCGAGAGTGGAGTACCAAGCCCGCCCGCTGCGCCGACTCGCACCGGCCGCGGTAAGCGATATTGCGTTGCGAGTTGGTCGCGCAGAGCAACAATCTCGGGGAACAGCGCAGGCAAGGCTCGGTTGTCGGTGTGCCCGCCGCTGTCTGCTTCGACAGTGATGTCCTCGGCCACGGCGACGACCCGCGCAAGCTCGGCTTCCCGGGCGGTGATCTTGCCCGATTCCAGCAGCGCCGCAACGATGGCCGGTGGCGCCGGTGCCATGAATTGGCGAGCGACTTCCGGGCGGGATACCTTCGCAAAGACGCTGTTCTTACGCACTATGTGGCCAGCCGGATCAGTTGCTAGACCGCGAACTGCGTAGTGCACTATCGCAGGAGTGATCCGCATAAACGCCGACGCTTCGACCTTGCGGACATCGCGGGAGATGTAGAGTTCCGCCAACCGGTTCTCCAGCGACGCTTCATTCGGCGAATGGATCAGGTTGGCGCCCCAAGCGACTCCCCTGGTCCTGGAAAGCCCCTCCTCGACAATCGACAACGCCCGATCCACATTGTGGTAGGACAAACCGCCGGCTCCGAAGAACCCCAGCATTCCCGCCTTCCCCATCGCTACCACCAACTCCGGTGTGGCGATGCCATTGGCCATCGATCCGCAAAGGTATGGGAAGCGGACACCATGGGACTCGCAAAAGGTTCGATCGCCGAGCCACTCGGGATACATCGGCGGGAGAGTACCGAGCACGGACACCGACGAGGATGCGCCCGGCATGCTGGCAGCCGTGGCTAAGCCCAGATGTCGCGTCGAATCATGGCGCAAGACCAGTAGTGGGTGACGAATGTAGGCAATGATGTGAACCAAGTCTTCGGCGGCGAACGCGGCGCCGGGCAAAGGCTGCTGCCGACCGCCTAGCGGAGTCGCTGATCCAGTCGATGCCATATTGCGCATCAGAAGCGGCTCATCGCCGCGCTCTGGCATCCCGGCAACTGTCATGTGGGCCGCCGGCCCACATTTGGCGATCACTCCCGTCACGGCTCACCTCTACTCAGCGGTGTGCAGTTCCGTGATCTGCGGCAGGACTTCGCGGGTCGCCATCCGGCCTGCCTCGCGGGCGCGGTCCACCTGGTGGTATTCGAGGAGTCCGATCGCACTGGTGCCGGGCGTGACGATTGCCTCCCCACCCAGGCCCCGAGCGGTATCGCGGGCGCGATGTAGCATCGCGGGGCGCCTCAAACAACGGCGCGCCAATACGTACGTCCCAACCGAGAAGACGATGCAGATGGTTAGCGACCGTTGCCATTTCAGCCTCTGGGCAAGTTGGAATGGTCTGTGCCGTTGATCATTCGCCGCCCGCAATGCCTTGAGTAGCCGCCATCATGTTGTGACATCACAACGCAGCGTTGTGCCCTGCGGTTGGAACCGTTACGGGTTTCTACGAGCTTGTGTGGCCCGCCACCAGCGGGCCTCGACCGTGCTGACGTCCAACCGCAGCCCCGATGAATGGCTGGCCGTCATGACCGACCCACTGCTGGCCCAGTTTATCTCGACCTCGTAGCTCAGGATATGCGTTTTGAACAGGGCATTTGTGTTGTGGATTGGTGTCGATGACGACACTGCTAGGCCGTCGGTGTGCCGGCCGTGCGCAGTTGACCGTGGGCGCGGGCCAACGCGTGGCGTAGCTGGCCGATTCGTTGGTATGCCAGGTCGAGGCGGCGGCGCAGTGATTCATCGCTGGCACGGTGAACACCCGCACCGCTGTGGGCGACGGGTGTGGTTTGCTGGAGATGTTCGATCCGTTCGCGCGTTTCGGGCTGGGTGTAGATCCAGGATCGCGGCACCCCGGCGCGGGTGGCCAGCATGGCGATGGTGACCGGCTCGCCGCTGGTAGCGAGGGCGGTGAGCGCGTCGCGGGCTCGTTGCAGCGTGTGCTCGTGACGTTGGTGGACCCGGCCAACGACCGCCGCTCATCCCCAATGAGCCAAACATGTGGTCCATAGTTACTGGCCAACCGGTGGTCCCACCCTCGTGGCAAATGACACGGTAAGGATTTGTAAAGGTCGGGACTCGATAGTGATGAGATGCAAGTCCAACAAGGCTTCAAGTCCGGATCCACCGTGAGATCGGACCTGGATTGAGGAGGGCACCAGCTTCTGTCTTCCGTGTTCTCTCGCAACACCGGCCGCTCGAGGCTGCGGGGAGGCGGCAAGGCAACGCTGCAAGGACTCCGACTACCCAAGTGGGCGAAGGTGCGCGCCCGCTACGGCCGCGCCGCTCAGCGCGCAGTCACACCGCGGCGACATTCCGGCACCATAGGGCTTCAACATGACGCTCCAGATTCCAGGCAAAGGAGGTTTCTATGCCGATCACGGCCCCCCAGGCGACGATGGCACTAAGTTCTCGGATGCCCGAACTCGGCTCCTTCGAAATCTTTCATGCTGTCGCTGTGACAGGCAGTCTCGGCGGTGCTGCCCGCAGACTTGGGTTGACCCAACAAGCTGTGTCGAGGCGGCTCGCGTCCTTGGAGGCGAGGGTCGGGCTGACGCTGGCCTGCCGCACGCCACAGGGCTCACACCTGACTCCGGCGGGCGTCGTCGTCGCCGAGTCGGCTGCCCGCGTGCTTGAGGTCGCCCACCAAGCCGACGAGGTCCTGGACTCGCTGCGAAACGAACGCCGCCAACGAATCAGGGTGGTAGCCAGCGAGACAATCGCCGAACAGCTGATGCCCCACTGGTTGCTGTCTCTGCAGGCCACAGCCAGCGGGCCGGGCAGCACCACGCCCCACGTGATGGTGACTGACACCAACAGCGAGAATGCGATTGCCTCGGTTCGCGACGGCACTGCCGATCTCGGATTCGTCGAAAACCCCGATCCGCCTGTGGGATTAGGCCACTGTGTGGTGGGACACGACGAACTGGTAGTCGTCGTGCCGCAAGGGCACAAATGGACTCGACACTCACGAGTGGTAAGTGCTCGCGAACTCGCCCAAACACCGCTGGTTACCCGCGAACCCCGCTCACGCCTCCGCGATACGCTCACAACCGCCCTATGTCAGGCGCTGGGCGATACGGTGCAGCAAGCGCCTCCCGCACTCGGATTAGGATCCGCAGCAGCAATGCGCGCCGCGGTCCTCGCTGGCGCGGGACCGGCAATCATCAGCCGGTTGGCCGTGGCCGACGACTTGGCTTCGGGCCGACTACACGCCATCACCATTCCCGAGTTGGACCTTCGACGCACGCTGCGAGCTATCTGGGTCGGCGGGCGCATCCCGCCCACAGCGATACGAAGCCTGCTTGACCACGTGATGACAAGCACCAGTAATCAGGCTCATCGGCACAGATCGTCGAATTTGCCAGGTCGGTCCCCGAAATTCGGCTGTTAGCAATGTCAACGTGTGCCCCGCAGCAGCTCGCTCGCGACCCCATCGCAGCAACTCAGTTGCATTCACTCAGTTCAGCCACCGGAAGCGGAAACACGTCAGCGGAATGGCGAAGGGCGGCGTGCCTACCGCATCAATATCTCTACGCCCCCGCGACGAATTTGCGCGGAATAGGCGATGGCACTTGCCCGTGCAAGTGGCATCTTCGAAAATCTGCTTCGCAGAAAGGAAGCGGCCGTGATGGACAATGCCGAAAGCAACAGCGCACATACCGTTCTTCCCAATACCGCGGCGGCGGGCATGCAGCCAGCAACCAGGCGCCCGGCCCAAGCCACAGGATTCCGTGCTTCTGGGGAACTGTGTGGCGCGCCAGATGCATCGACCCGCAACAACCCGCGGAACGTCGACAACGTGAGTGGTAGCAGCGTGACCGCCGACGGGCGGCGCCGACGGCGCGGTCGCCCCCCTGGCAACAACTCCAACACTCGTGAGCGCATCCTCGCCACTGCTCGCGAACTGTTTGCGCGCAACGGCGTCGACCGAACATCAATACGGACGGTGGCCGAAGGGGCGGAAGTAGATGCCGCGCTGGTGCATCACTACTTCGGAACCAAGCAGCAGCTTTTCGCCGCCGCGATCCGCCTTCCCATCGACCCGAAGCAAGTGCTGGGCCGCATGCGGAAAACCCCGGTCGAAGAACTCGGGTTCGAGCTGCCGTCCACGCTGCTGCCGATGTGGGATTCCGAACTTGGCGTTGGGTTGATCGCTACCCTGCGGTCGCTGCTTGCCGGTGACGAGGCGAGTTTGGCAGGTTCATTCCTGCAGGAAGTGGTCACCGCCGAGGTGGGTTCTCTGGTCGACAATCCGCCGGGGACGGGCAGGATCCGTGCCCAGTTCGTCGCGTCGCAATTGCTGGGCGTGCTCATGGCTCGCTACATCGTGCAGATCGAGCCGTTCGCGTCAATGTCGGCCCAGGATATCGCGCGAACCATTGCGCCGACCCTGCAGCGGTACCTCACTGAGGAGCTAGAGGTCCCGCAAGCGTCATGAATCGGGTGTGCTCGCCGTCGTCACCAACAAGGTGGGCCTTGTCGACCGGCAGCGCCGGGATGCTGTTTCCGGTGCGGTAGGCAGTTCGCGGCGGCGGGTCTTGGACCAGTCGATGAAAACCGCCGGTGTCTTGCCGATACACACGTCCAGCCGAGAAACGACGGCAATCCGGGGATGGCGAATTGACCCGGGCGGTCAGCGGTCAAGCGCGTGGCGGCGATACAGCGGTACAGCTGGGCGGTTCACCGGCACGATTCGGTAATCCCACCGCCAACGACTCGCGTCTCACTCACAATAGGGAGTTGTGGAAGCTGCGACTCCCTTAGGCGGGGATTAGAGGCTCGATGGCGCAAGATCGTATTGGGTTCGGCGTCCTCGGGCCATTGGAGATGACGATCGATGGTACAGCTGTACCGTTGGGTACCCCCAAGCAACGGGCGGTGCTGGCGGTGTTGCTGATCAATCGCAACCGACCCGTCGCAATCGATACATTGATCGAAGCAGCGTGGGCGCAGGGAGCTCCTGCAGGAGCGCGAGACACGCTTTATGCATATGTGTCAAAGCTGCGTCGCCTGGTGGCCGGCGCCGGCATCGAGACCCGCGGATTCCTGGCAAACACGCCGCCAGGGTATCGACTCGCAGTCGCCGACGGCGACTACGACCTCAGCAGATTTGTGACCGAAAAGAACGCCGGTGTACGGGCTGCCGCGGCTGCGCGGTTTGAGCAGGCTAGCGGCCACTTCTCGGCCGCGCTTGCCGAGTGGCGTGGTCCAGTGCTCGATGACCTGCGCGACTTCAACTTCGTCGACGCCTTTGCTACCGGACTGGCCGAGGAGAAGGTTGTCACACACATCGCTCGCGCTGAAGTTGAAATCGCGTGCGGCCGACCTCAATCTGTGATCGATGGGCTCGAGACACTCACCACTGACCACCCTTACCGGGAACCGCTTTGGGCACAGCTGATCGCCGCTTACTATCTGGCCGACCGTCAATCCGATGCGCTCGATGCCTATCGTCGACTGAAGGGCAGGCTGGCAGATGACCTCGGCGTCGACCCCGCTCCTACAGTGCGTGCGCTATACGGGCGAATCCTTCGGCAGCAGCCGCTCGACGTCTGCAAGGCTGCTCAAGCGAACGCTGACGACACCATCAGCACCCTGTCGCACTACATGACGGCGCTTCCGGGCGTCGCCCGCGGCCCCTCACTACGCGACGCGAACGAACGTAGGTATCCACTGGTCGCCACCACCACCCGTATCGGCCGCAGCCCGGACAACGACATCATCCTTTCGGGTGCCAAAGTCAGCCGCCACCACGCTGCGATCGTCGACACCGGTTCCAGTTTCGTCATAGTGGATTTGCGATCACTAAACGGCGTTTGCGTTTCTGGCCGACGTATCCATACCTGCACCGCCCTAACCCACGGTGACCGGATTCGCATTGCCGATCACCAGCTAATGTTCGAAACCGCCTCCTGAGAGCTCGTCGCAAACTAGGGCGGTGCTGTTTTGGCCACTGAGTTTCGTTGTGCTGTAGCAGTTTTGGTTTGGCGGGCGGGGAGGATCTGGCGTGTGGCTTTGGGACGGGAGAATTGGCAGGGCCGGTTGGATGACGTGATGCTGCTGGTTGGTGATCAGCTGGCGCCAGGCAGTATCCATCGGTTGCGGGCCCGAGCACGGCGGGGCATTGTTCGGTCACCCCGCTATATCAGCCAACCAAGCTCATCACAGCTGCCGAAATCCCTACACCGCAAAAAATCTCGGCCCGCTGGGGCAACTACATCAGCGAGTTCCCAGGGCGGACATGACGCGGAGTCTGTGTGAGCCGTCGAACGTCGCTTGGCGGCACTGCCGACGAACTGGCCTAAGCGAGACCTCTTGGCCGGGACTGTGGCGTTGGCACTTCTCTTGGCTGCCTACTCGCGCCGTAGCCGGGACTCGACGAACTTTTCGAGTTGTTCCCATTCGCGTACCGCTTTGGCATACGGGGCTGCCGGCTTGCTGACCGAGTCTGGATCCAGCACGTGGGCGATCAATTTTCCCAGTGGCTTGCCGGGGTCAAGCGCCTTGTCGACCGTGCTTTCCTCGGAGTAGTCACCGATGTCGCGGAGCACCTCGACGGCCAGGTCCAGCTGATCACGATCCACCGCGTCGGGGCCGTCGGCGAAATCGTCGACCAGACCGCTGAGCACATAGACGTTGTCGGCAGTGACATCCACCGCCAGCGAACCGTCGGTGGCCGCGGTACGGATGTCGTCGTAGGTGCTCAGATCCGACAAGTCATGGTCGTGCTCGTCGGCTAGGTAGCGGGCCAGCGCTCGTTCTGAGCCGAACACGCTGATTCGGCCATTGCGGCCTAAGAAGATAGGGCGATCGTCGAGGTAGCAGCGCAGGGTGAAAAAGGTACCGCCGCCGGTCATGATCTGGATTGGGTCGATGCCGACTTTCAGCCAGAAGTCCTCGTCACTACCCAAGACGGCGGTGTCACCGGCCGCGCGGGGTTCATCGGCATCGGCCTCGTCGTCGGCTTCTTCGACGGCTTCCTCCTCGGCGTCCTCGGAGTCCGCGTCGGTCGGTTCGTCTGACTCGTCGACAGCTTCGGTGTCCGAAGCCTCCGCCTCAGGCTCTTCGCGCTCCTCTTCCAGCTCCTCGGCAGCCTCGGCCGAGAGGTCGGCGTCAACCTCTGGAACGGTGACGATGTCGTCGATGGACTGCAGCACGTCGTCCCAGCTGCGCCCGATGATCTCGGCAATCGCATTCCAGCGTTTCTGGCCGGCCTTACCGGAGAAGTTGTCGATTCCGCCCGACACTGTGCCCAGCGAGGGATTGCCGTTGAAAAACTTCGAGACCGCCGCCAGCTCGCACACCGAGCCGATGGACGACACGATCCCCAGCACACCGGCCAACGCCGCCACCGACTCCTCGGTCGGTTTTTCAGCCACCAGCTCCTCGACGGCGACCAGATCGAAGCGTTTATCGTCGGGCGGATCGAAGTCGTGCGCGTGCGTTTCGGTCAGGTCCTGCCACGCCGGATGGTCCACCAGGTCGTTGTCGGTGTCGCTGCGCACGAAGGCCACCAAGTCGGCGATGCTCGCGAAGGCGTACAAGTCATCGTCCTTGCCCAAAAACGCCTCCCATTCGTCGCCGGAATCGCGCCAGCGCGGTGCCCACAGCGTGTAACGGTCACCGTCGGAAAGGCTCAGGCGGATGGGCACGAGGTCAGCAGCCATGCCGCACACAATAGCGACGCCTGGTCAGCGGGCCCGGGCCGGTAGTGGTTACTCGCCCCAAAGATCGGTGATAACCGGAGCATTCGCCGCGTAGCCCGTCCTGGATAGGCGGTACATCTGCTCCAGCGTGGAAAGCACGTTGTAGTGGCTGATGGTTTCGTCATAGGTACCTGGCTGTACGTGGGCGCCGTAGAACACTGTCGGAATTTGGTTGCGACTGCCGCCGTCGTCCTCGTCCCAAGTGACGATGAGCAGGCTGTTGTTGGCCTTGGCCCAGTTGGCGTAGGCAGCGAGGTTGCGGTTGAGCCAGGCGTCGCCCGCAGCGATGGTGCCGTCGTGCATGTTGTTGTCGGCGTTGGGGATGACGAACGACACCGTCGGCAGGCTGGCGTACCGCTCCGGCGTCGGAAACAACGAGAACGGCACGGACAATGTTGGCGGCACGTTGCTGAAGTTGACCCATGGCACGTGCTTGCGACCGTATTTGCCGGCACTGCAGACTGGTGAGCCCACTTCGGGCAGATCTTCAGCGAAGCCGACGAACGTGTGCCCGGCGGCGAGCAATTCGGAGGCCAGGTTAGGTGTTGTCCCGCCATTGACCGGGCAGGCGTTCGACTTCAGGCCAAAGGTGCTGCCGGCGAACAAGGCCAAGTAGTTCGGTTCGCTGGGATGCGTCTCGGCGAACGATTGCGCCATCATCGCGCCGTTGGCGGCAAGCGCGTTGATGAAGGGGGCCGACTGGTTGCCGATGATGGCGGCCTGCGAGCGGTTCTCCTCGACCACGATCACCACGTGCGCAAAGGTCGGTAAGGACGTCGCCGCCCATTGCACTCCGGGCGTCGGCACCCCTTGGCTCGGCACTGACACGGCGACCGCGCCGAACACCGCCAGGGCCCGATAAGACCTGGTCAGACAAATTCGCAGCCCCCGCACGCCGGAAAGTATAGGGGCGTCCCTGAGCCGCCGCGGTGACGAAAACAGGCGTGTCAGCAGGCCTGAATCTGATCGTTATATAGGGTCACACCCCGTGGATGTCCACGTGATCGACCATCCGCTGGCGGCGGCGCGAATGACCGTGCTGCGCGACGAGCGCACCGGCAACGCTGCCTTCCGGGCCGCGCTGCGCGAGCTGACGCTGGTGTTGGTGTACGAGGCCACGCGCGACGCGCCCACCGAACCGGTCGTGGTGCGCACACCGAGCGGGGAGACGATAGGGGTGCGTCTGGCCAAACCGCCGCTGCTGGTGCCGGTGCTGCGGGCCGGGTTGGGCATGGTCGACGAGGCGCACGCGGTGCTGCGGGAGTCGCACGTCGGCTTTGTCGGCGTCGCCCGCGACGAGAAATCGCACCAGCCAGTTCCTTATCTCGAATCGTTGCCCGACGATCTGACCGACCTGCCGGTCATGGTCCTGGATCCCATGTTGGCGACCGGGGGATCGATGACGTACTGCATCGGTCTGCTGCTGTCGCGCGGGGCGACGGACATCACGGTGCTGTGTGTGTGCGCGGCGCCAGAGGGCATTGCGGCGCTCGAGAAGGTGGCGCCCCACGCGCGGCTGTTCACTGCCGCCATCGACGAGGGGCTCGACGAGGCGGCGTATATCGTGCCGGGTCTCGGTGATGCGGGCGATCGTCAGTTCGGGCCCCGCTAAGCTGACCCCGTCACCAGCTCCGCACCAAGGACACCAACACCTCGAGCAGCTCCCGGGCCCGTCGGCGAGCAGGTGCCAAGTCACTGGTAACCGCGCAGCGAACCTCCAAGTAGCACTTTAGCTTTGGCTCGGTGCCCGAGGGTCGAACCACCACCCGGACCGAGGTGGCTGCATCGCCACCGGTGAAGACCAGCGCATCGGCGACCTCGGACATCGCTGCAGCAAACCCCCCCAGCCGATCCGGCGGAGCCGCACGCAGCCGGCGCAGCACACCGGCGGCCTCGCCGGCATCGGCGACACGACGGGGCACTGCGGCAACCTGGTGGACGCCGTGGCGCCGGGCGAGGGCGTCGAGCGCGTCCGGCACTGACCGGCTTTGCTGTTTGAGCGCTGCCACCAGATCGCATACCAATACCGCGGCGCTGATGCCGTCTTTGTCGCGCACCGCGGCGGGGTCGACGCAGTGGCCGATCGCCTCCTCGTACGCGTACACCAGGGTGCCGGGCCGGTCGGCGTCGGCGCGGGCCAGCCATTTGAATCCGGTGGGCGTCTCGACGTGCCCGGCGCCGTAATGAGCGGCAATCGCGGCCAACATTCGCGACGACACCACGGTGCTGGCCACTATCGGGATCGCGGGCTGGGGTTGGGCCAGCAGGTAATCGCCCAGCAGCCAACCGGTTTCGTCGCCGGACAGCATCCGCCAACCGGTGTCGGTGGGTATTGCGACCGCGCAGCGGTCGGCGTCGGGATCCAGCGCGATCGCGACGTCGGCGCGGCGGTCGGCCGCCAGGGCCAGCAGCGCGTCGGTGGCGCCGGGCTCCTCGGGATTCGGGAACGCGACGGTGGGGAAGTCCGGGTCCGGCGCGAACTGTGCGGCGACGGTGTGCACATCCGAGAAGCCGGCCCGCCGCAGCGTCTCGACGGCCACCGCACCGCCCACCCCGTGCATCGGGGTCAGGGCAACCCGCACCGACCCGGTAGAGCGGCGGACTCCGGCCGCGCGCTCGATGTAGCGATCGACGAGGTCGGTGCGGGCGGGCCCGACGGGTGTCCTGGCGATCTGATCGGCCGGGGGAGCCGCGGCCATCGCGGCTTCGATGCGGCGATCGGTGGGGGAGATGATCTGGATGCCGCCGTCGAAGTACACCTTGTACCCGTTGTCGGCGGCCGGGTTGTGCGACGCCGTGATCTGGATGCCGGCGGCGGCGCCGGTGTGGCGAACCGCGAAGGCCACGATCGGTGTGGGTACCGGGTCGTGCAGCAGTGTGACTGAAAAGCCCTGGGCCGCAAGTACTTCAGCTGTCGCAGTGGCGAAGGAGGTTGAACCGTGCCGGGCGTCGCGTCCGACGACGACCGATTGCGAATGCGGGTCGGGTCGTTGGGTCAGCACCTGTGCCACTGCCCAGCTGGCCCGCACCACCACCGCGAGGTTCATCGCGTCCGGCCCGGCGCGCACCGGTCCGCGTAGTCCCGCGGTGCCGAACCTCAGGGGGCAGGCGAACCGCGCTGCCAGCTCCGCGGCGGTGCATGCGGCGAGTTCGGCGGCGGTCGCCGGGTCAGGATCGTGGGCGATCCACTCCTCGGGCGTCACGGCTTAGATCCGAGCCACGCGCTCGATCACAGCGGCCAGCAGTGAGCCCATCCGGGCGGCCGAGGCGGCGCCGGCGGCAAGCACTTCGGTGTGGCTCAGCGGCTCACCGGTGATACCGGCCGCCAAATTTGTCACCAGGGAGACGCCCAGCACTTCGGCTCCCGCGGCGCGGGCGGCGATGGTCTCGTGCACGGTCGACATGCCGACCAGATCGGCGCCCAACGTGCGCAGCATCCGAATCTCGGCGGGCGTCTCGTAATGTGGCCCCGGCAAGGCGGCGTATACGCCCTCGGTCAGCTCCGGGTCGCATTCGCGGGCGAGCCTTCGCAACCGCGGCGAGTACGCGTCGGTCAGGTCGACGAACTGCGCCCCGACCAGCGGCGAGCGGGCGGTCAGGTTCAGGTGGTCGCCGATCAGCACCGGCTGCCCGACTTGCATCGTCGGCCGCAGTCCGCCGGCCGCGTTGGTGAGCACGATGGTGTGCGCCCCGGCCGCGCATGCGGTGCGCACGGGATGAACGACGTGCCGCAAGTCATGGCCCTCGTAGGCGTGGATGCGGCCGGCCAGCACCAGCACCCGGTGCTCGCCGATGGGCACGGACAACAGCTCGCCGACATGCCCGGCCGCCGTTGGGGGTGCGAACCCGGGCAGCTCGCCCTGGGGCAGCACGGTCGTGGGGGCGCCCAGCGCGGCAATGGCAGCGGACCAGCCCGAACCCAGGATTACCGCGACGCCGTGCTCACCGATTCCGGTGCGTTCCGCGATGACCTGCGCTGCGCGCTGGGCGAGTTCGTTGGGATCAGCCTGCGGGCCGCGCATAGGGGGCAGCCTACTCAGCGCGAGCAGACGCAGAGTCGCACGCGAGGCGGCCCCGCAGTGCGACTCTGCGTCTGCTCGCCGGTGAGTCCTATTGACCGAAGAAACCCGACTGGTCGGTGCCCCGGTTGAAGGCGCCCGAGTTTGAGCCGCCCCCTGCGTTGTTCAGGCCCGAATTAAAGCCGCCGCCGGAGTTGAAGAAACCTGACGTTTCACCAATGCTGCCTGAATTGAAGAAGCCTGAGACTATGGCGCCGGTTCCTGAATTGAAGAAGCCTGCTTTAATACCGCCAGCTCCTCCGCTTCCGCCCGAATTCATGACGCCTACGTGGGCGTTGGCGCCAGAGTTGAAGAAGCCGCTGTCGAGGCTCCCTTCATTCGCGAACCCCGTATTTTGATCGCCGGTATTGCGGAAGCCGGAGTTCTGGATGCCTGAGTTGAAGAAGCCGGAATTGCCATTACCGGTGTTTCCCCAGCCTGAGTTCGGGACCGCCTGGTCGACCGAGCTGCCGAAGCCGGTGTTCAATGCGCCCGAGTTGAACCCGCCGGTATTCGTGTTCCCCGAATTCCAAAAACCGGTGTTAAATCGCCCAGCGTTGAAGAAACCCGTGTTGTTGTCCCCTGAGTTGAAACTCCCCGTAACATCAATGCCGGAGTTAAAAGAACCGGTGGCAAACCCACCCGAATTAAAATTACCGACATTGAAGCTTCCGGCGTTTCCTACGCCCGTGTTGAAGTTACCTGAGTTCCCGAAGCCGGTGTTTCCGCCGTCGAAGAGGATGGATGAGCCGCCCGAGTTACCGAATCCGGTGTTAAGGCTGCCTGAGTTGGCGATGCCGGTGTTGATGGTGCCTGAGTTGCCGATACCGGTGTTTGTGGTGCCTGAGTTTGCAATGCCCCAGTTATTGTTTCCGGAATTGAAGAAGCCGATATTGCCGGAGCCGGAGTTGCCGAAGCCAATATTGCCGCTACCGGAGTTCAGGCCGCCGATGCCGATCTGGTTATTGCCACTGAGTCCAAAGCCAATGTTTCCGGACCCGGTGTTGCCGAAGCCGATGTTGTCATTGCCCCTGTTACCGAAGCCGATGTTGTTGTCGCCCCTGTTGCCGAAGCCGATGTTGTTGTCGCCGTGGTTTCCGATCCCCGTATTTTGGTTGCCGGTGTTTCCGTTGCCAAAGTTTTGGTTGCCAAAGTTTCCGTTGCCAATGTTGCCGTTGGCCGGCGTAGCTATTGGACCACCATTGCCGAAGCCGACATTATTGCTGCCGAAGTTACCACCGCCTAGGTTTCGGCCGCCAATGTTTCCGCTGCCCAGGTTCTGATTGCCGCTGTTACCGCTGCCGACGTTTTGATTGCCAATGTTTCCGCTGCCCAGGTTTTGATTGCCGCGATTTCCGCTGCCCAGATTCGCGTCGCCTTGGTTCCCGCTGCCCACGTTCAAGTTGCCGGTGTTGCCGCTGCCCACGTTGCCGGCACCCTTGTTGCCGATGCCGTTGAGATTTGGCAGCAGGGCCTGGAGCGGTGCAAGTTGTGCGGCCACCGTAGACGCCGCCGCGTGATATCCCGCCATCGCGGACACGTCCTGGGCCCACATCTCTTCGTAGGCGAATTCAGCAGCCGCAATTGCCGGCGCGTTCTGACCGAATAAATTCGACAATACCAAGGCCATGAACGCCTGACGGTTAGCCGACACCACAATGGGGTGGATCGTGGCAGCCAGTGCTGCCTCAAATGCACTGGTCACTGCTGTTGCTTGAGCTGCCGTACGTGCGGCCTGGCTCGCGGCAGCACCCAACCATGCCGCGTATGGTGCCGCCGCGGCCGTCATCGCCGCCGCTGCCGGCCCCTGCCACGCCCCGCCGGACAACCCGGATGTCACGAGTTCGAAAGCACGTGACGCCACCGCTAACTCTTCGGATAGACCACCCCAGGCCGCCGACGCCTGCAGCATCGGCTGTGCACCCGCACCAGAGAACATCAGCGCCGAGTTGACCTCCGGCGCCAACACTGAGTAATTCATCGTTCACCTGGCCTTCCGACGCAATTCGGCAAGCAGGACGGTCACGGCATCTCAACACGTACCTGCCGCCCAGACGGTCACTCGATAATAGTGTGAATAACACTTATTGACGCCCGTTTCGCCTCATTACGCATCGTGGCCGGACGCGACCGATGCCGGCTTATTTCCGTGTGCCGGCGCCTGCCCGAAACTACACGCGTCCGACCCCAACGAATCACTTCGAGAGGTAACGACAGACCCGCTGGCTTCCGCGGCCTATGACCGGAGTTCTCATTTTGTGGTGATGTCCGCGGAATTGAAGAACCCGGCGCGGGTTGCCAGGGGCGTTCCTGGTGCCTAGGGCCCCCGGGTACGTGGCTGTCGATGAGATACTGCGAGGATGCCCGCACTCAATGCTTCCGACAGCGCAGAGGAAGTGGTGCGGCGCCGTAGCGGTGAACTGGTAGAGCTGTCCCACGCGATCCACGCGGAGCCCGAGTTGGCCTTCGCCGAATACCGCAGCTGCGCCAAGGCGCAAGTCCTGGTCGCCGAACGCGGCTTTGCCATCACCACCGCCGCAGCCGGATTGGACACCGCGTTTCGCGCCGACTTCGGCGACGGACCGCTGGTGGTCGGAATCTGCGCCGAGTACGACGCGCTGCCCGAGATCGGACACGCCTGCGGTCACAACATCATCGCAGCCTCGGCGGTGGGCACGGCCCTGGCGCTGGCCGAAGTGGCCGACGACCTCGGCCTGACCGTCGCGCTGCTGGGCACTCCTGCCGAAGAGTCCGGCGGCGGTAAGGCGCTGATGTTGCAGGCCGGCGTCTTCGACGACGTCGCGCTGGCGGTCATGGCGCATCCCGGGCCGACCGATATCGCCGGGGCCCGATCGCTGGCGTTGTCCGAGGTCACCGTGCGCTACCGGGGTCAGGAATCGCACGCCGCCGTCGCGCCACACCTGGGGGTCAATGCCGCCGACGCCGCGACCATCGCGCAGGTGGCTATCGGCCTGCTGCGCCAGCAACTGGCGCCCGGGCAGCTGGCGCACGGCATCGTCGCCGACGGCGGGCAGGCGGTCAACGTCATCCCCGCACATACGACGCTGCACTATGCGATGCGTGCGGTCGAATCGGAATCGCTGCGCGACCTGGAAGGTCGGATGTTCGCTTGCTTTGCCGCGGGAGCACTGGCCGCCGGTTGTGAATACGACATCGACACCGCAGCACCCGCATACGCCGAGCTCAAGCCGGACCGCTGGCTCGTCGACACCTGTCGCGCGGAAATGTGCCGCCTCGGGCGCGAACCGGTCCCGCCCGCCGTCGAATCCACGCTCCCGATGGGTAGCACCGATATGGGCAACGTGACCCAGGTGCTGCCGGGGATCCACCCGGTGATCGGTGTCGACGCCGGCGGGGCCACCGTCCACCAGCGTGCCTTCGCGGCGGCGGCCGCCGGACCCAGCGCCGAACGCGCGATCGTTGACGGCGCAATCATGTTGGCGCGCACTGTTGTTCGTCTTGCGCAGACCCCCGAGGAGCGCGACCGGATGCTGGCGGCCCGCGATCAACGGGCGGCGGCACAATGAGCCTCGTCGATAGCGCCGAATCCTGGCTGGCTGCACACCACGACGACTTGGTCGCCTGGCGTCGCCACATCCACCGCTATCCCGAGTTGGGCCGCCAGGAGTTTGCCACCACCCAATTTGTCGCCGAACGGTTGGCCGACGCCGGATTGAACCCCAAAGTGCTGCCCGGCGGTACCGGTCTGACCTGCGACTTCGGTCCGGAGCATCAGCCGCGGATAGCTCTGCGAGCCGACATGGATGCGTTGCCGATGGCCGAGCGCACCGGCGCGCCGTACGCCTCGACAATGCCCAACATCGCGCACGCCTGCGGGCATGACGCGCACACCGCGATCCTGCTGGCTACCGCGCTGGCGTTGGCGTCGGTGCCCGAGCTGCCGGTCGGGGTGCGGCTGATCTTCCAGGCCGCCGAAGAGCTGATGCCCGGTGGTGCCATCGACGCGATCGCGGCCGGGGCGTTGGCCGGGGTGTCGCGGATCTTCGCCCTGCATTGCGATCCGCGGCTGGAAGTCGGCAAGGTCGCGGTCAGACATGGCCCCATCACGTCAGCGGCCGATTCGATCGAGATCACCCTGCATTCGCCGGGCGGTCACACCTCGCGTCCACACTTGACCGCCGACCTGGTGTACGGGTTGGGCACGCTGATCACCGGGTTGCCCGGCGTGCTGTCGCGCCGCATTGACCCACGCAACAGCACCGTGCTGGTGTGGGGCGCCGTCAATGCGGGGGTGGCTGCCAACGCCATTCCGCAAACCGGTGTTCTCTCCGGAACCGTTCGTACCGCCAGCCGTCAGACCTGGGTGGACCTCGAGGACATCATCCGCCAAGCGGTCCACGCGCTGCTGTCGCCGCTGGCGATCGAGCACACGCTGCAATACCACCGCGGCGTGCCTCCGGTGGTTAATGAGGACGTCTCGACCCGCATCCTGACCCACGCCATCGAAGCTGTTGGTCCCGACGTCCTGGCTGATACGCGACAGTCCGGCGGTGGCGAGGACTTCTCCTGGTATCTCGAGGAGGTCCCCGGCGCGATGGCACGTCTGGGCGTGTGGTCCGGCGAGGGACCGCAGTTGGATCTGCACCAACCGACCTTCGACCTCGACGAGCGGGCCCTGGATATCGGGGTGCGTGTGCTGGTCAACGTCGTCGAGCAGGCAGCCGCTTTCTGCTGAGGAGCTCCTAGGACCGCTCGCGGCCGAAGCGGCGCAGCCGCAGCGAGTTGGTCACGACGCTAACCGAGGAGAGCCCCATCGCGGCGCCCGCCACCACCGGATTCAACATGCCCAGCGCGGCCAGGGGTATCGCGGCGGTGTTGTAGCCGAAGGCGAAGCCGAGATTTTGGTAGATCGTGCGCAGGGTGCGCCGCGAGAGCTCAATGGACTGCACGACGCCGTCGAGCCGGCCGGACATCAAGGTGATGTCGGAGGCCTCAATGGCCACGTCGGTACCGGTGCCGATCGCGATGCCCAGGTCGGCCTGTACCAAGGCCGGGGCGTCGTTGACCCCGTCACCGACCATCGCGACGATCCGGCCCTCGGCTTGGAGCCGTTGAATCTCGGTGACCTTGTCGTGCGGCAGTACCTCGGCCAGCACTCGGTCGATGCCGACCTGTTTGGCGATTGCCGCGGCAGTGCGGGCATTGTCGCCAGTGATCATGGCGACATGCAGCCCCATAGCGTGCAGCTGGCGGACCACATCGACGGCGTCGTCTTTGACGGTGTCGGCTACGGCGAGTACACCCACAACCTCGTCGTCTTGCCCGACGAACACCGCGGTGCGGCCCTGCTCTTCGAGCTCCGTGGCCGCCGCCGCAAGATGGCCGGGTAGCAGCAAATCGTGCTCAGCGACGAGCTTGCGCCGCCCTACCACCACCGCTTCGCCGTTGATCTGGGCCCGCACTCCGTGCCCGGCGAGGTTGGCAAAAGCCGTAGCAGCCGGAATCTGCAACGCTCGCTCGCGCGCACCGGCGACAATCGCGGCACCGATGGGGTGTTCGGAGCCCGACTCGACCGCCGCGGCGAGCTGCAGCACCTGGTCAGCATCGCTCCCGTTGCCGGCAACAACGTCGGTAAGCCGCATTTGGGCGTGGGTGAGGGTACCGGTCTTGTCGAACACCACCGTGTCGATTTTCTTGGAAGCTTCCAGCACTTCGCCGCCCTTGACCAGGATTCCCATATCGGCACCACGGCCGGTGCCGACCATGATCGCCGTGGGGGTGGCCAGGCCTAGTGCACACGGGCACGCGATGATCAGCACCGCGATCGCCGCGGTCATGCCAGCCACTGGGTTGCCGGCGAACAGGCTCCACCCGGCAAAGGTCAGCGCGGCAACCCCTACCACGGCTGGCACAAACACCGCCGACACCCGATCGGCCAGCCGCTGCACCGGGGCCTTGCCGCCTTGCGCTTGCTCGACCAGGCGCACGATCTGCGCCAGCGCGGTGTCCGCTCCGACGGCGGTGGCCCGCACGGTCAGCAGTCCGTCGATGTTGACTGTGGCCCCGGCGACGCGGGCGCCCACCGCTTTCTCGACGGGTACTGATTCGCCGGTAAGCATCGACTCGTCGACGGCAGCACGCCCGTCAACGACTACACCGTCGACGGGAATCTTTTCGCCAGGCCGTACCCGCACCAGGTCGCCGACTCGAACCTGATCAACCGGCACCAGCTGCTCTTCGCCGTCGACAAGCAGCCGAGCCTCCTTGGCGCCCATCGCCAGCAACTTGGTGATCGCCTCCGAAGCCTTGCCCCGAGCCCTGGCCTCCAAGTAGCGGCCCAGCACCACAAAGGCGATGATCAATGCCGAGGTGTCGAAAAACAGCGGCCCACCGGCAAATAACTCGTACGTGGAGTAGGTGAATGCGGTCAGCGTGCCCAGCGCGATGAGCGTATCCATATTGGCGCTCGACGCCCGCGCCTGCCGTACTGCCTCCTTGAGAATCGACCAGCCGGCCACGAATTGCACAGGCACCGTTGCGGCCAATGCCAGCCACCCCGCCCACGGGGCGGACATCATCGTCAAGGCCGCCGAAGCCAGACCAAACGGCCAGGCCAACCAGACTCGGCGCAACCAGGTCCGCCGCTCATGCCCGGGATCTGCGCCCGGTGACGCATGGCACGACGCGACCTGAACCTGTCCACACGCGTCGTGGTTCCCGGCGGCATCATCCTGCCGGCCGAACAGGCGGCCGATGATTCTGCTTACCACGTCAGCGCTGCGCACCTCAGCTGAATGCGGCGCACGTGTGGGGACCAACTCTGCTGGAATCTGTTCGGCAGCAGTGATTGCCGACAAGACAGCCGAGGTATCGCAGCTATCGGGCGAGTACCACACCACCACCGATGCGGTTCTCGGATACGCATGAACGGCACGCACACCGGCCACCTTGGCGACGGTGTCCTCGATCGCCACCGCCCGCACCTCGTCGAAATGGAACCCGTTGGCATGCACTCGCATCCGGCCTGCCGCGTTGGAAACGACGCTCAAGGCGACATCGGGGCCGGGGCACGTGTCAGTGACCATGGTCGTGGCAGGCGTCAGGCACTGCGGACAGTGAAACCGGTTCTCCGATGCGCTCTTTGGCCTCGGCAAGCACATCGGCGAAAGTGAGGCGGGCGTGCTCAGAGCCTTCCTGAGCCTTGCGCTCGGCCGTGCGGATACCACGTAACCCCCAGGCGGTCGCGGTGACAGTCGCATCCCGCACGGGAACCTTCCCCACCGCCCTACGCAGCGCCTCATATGTCGCTGCCCCCACCACGCCGGTTACCACCGCGGGTACCGCCTTCGCCAATAACCCCTGCCAGGCAAGCATTAGATCTTTCCTTTCAACTATGTCCACCAGCATTGCGTAATTGTACTATACCCCTATAGGGTATCGGCATGATCGCTATCGACTCCGTTCACGGCAAATCCACAGGATGCAACGGTGGGTTTCGATAACTTTTCTTCTGTTGGCCGGCGCCTGGTTCGTCCTGTGGCGGTCCGCCGTTGCGGGGCCCTGCGTGACCGAATAATTAGCTGTTACAACGCCGCAATGATGATTGCCATGGCCTGGGCCTAAAACACCGACTCTAATGGCCTCTCAGGGTCGGGTAAGGCTTCCGAGTCCCCACCCGCCGACGGGGTCAGGCAGTCGTGCCCGGGCCGATGTTGCGAGCCGGGCGGGTGCGTAGGTCGTGCACGTAATCGGCTGGCGCGCCGGCGATTTCGGCAGCGTCTGCCATTACCCCCAGGTAGCGCGCCGACGGTAGCCCGCCCTCCCAGGCATCCAGCACGTACAGCCACGCCAACACGGGGTCGGTTGTGGTGTCCGAGGACAGTCGCTCCACCCGGCAGCGGATTTTCTGGTGGACACCGAACTCGGAGCCCTCCCAGCGGTCCAGGTTCATCTCGTCGGCGGGTGTCATGTCGTAAAGCACGACGAACACCCTGGAATCAGGGTCCTCGACGACGGTGGCCAATGCCCCTTCCCAGCCGATGTCCTCGCCCCCGAAGGTCAGCCGCCACCCCGGCAACCAGCCGGTTCCGGCCATCGGCGAGTGGGGTGCGCGCTTGAGCATCTGCTCGGGATGCATGTTCGATCCATACGCGGCGTAGAGCGGCACGGAGAAAGCTTAAACGTCACATGAACGGATGGCGTCCATCCGCGGGGCCGAACTCGGTGTGACGCACACCTCCTTTCTCGCACCACGGTGGCGGGTCCCGTCTGGACAACAGCGGCGGCCTAACGACGCGCTAGGTTAGGCCTGTGGTGACGCGCATTGTGATCCTCGGTGGCGGCCCGGCCGGCTACGAGGCCGCGCTGGTGGCAGCCACCGCACGCCCCGAATCAGTCCAAGTCACCGTCATCGACTCCGACGGCATCGGCGGGGCCGCGGTGCTGGATGACTGTGTGCCATCCAAAACCTTCATTGCCTCCACCGGCCTGCGCACCGAGCTGCGCCGATCGCGGCTCCTCGGCTTCGACATCCACATCGACGACGCCAAGATCTCGCTGCCGCACATTCATGCCCGGGTCAAAGCGCTGGCCGCCGAGCAATCGGCCGACATCACCACCCAGCTGCTCGGCATGGGAGTCCACGTCGTTGCCGGCCGCGGTGAGCTGATCGACCCCACGCCGGGGCTGGCCAGCCACCGCGTCAAGGCGACCCATTCCGATTCGGGGCCCGACGGCACCAGCAGCGAGCACGACGCCGACGTCGTGCTGATCGCCACCGGAGCCAGCCCGCGGGTACTGCCATCGGCCCAACCCGACGGTGAACGCATCCTGACCTGGCGGCAGCTCTACGAGCTGGACGCCTTACCGCACCACCTGATCGTGGTGGGCTCGGGAGTCACCGGCGCCGAGTTCGTGCACGCCTACACCGAATTGGGGGTGCAGGTGACGGTGGTGGCCAGCCGGGACCGGGTGCTGCCCTATGAGGACGCCGACGCCGCCCTGGTGTTGGAAGAGTCGTTCGCCGAACGCGGGGTCCGGCTAGTCAAAAACGCTCGGGCAGAATCGGTCAGCCGCACCGAAGCCGGTGTGTTGGTCACCATGACCGATGGCCGCACCGTCGAAGGCAGCCACGCTTTGATGACCATCGGGTCGGTTCCCAATACCAGCGGCCTGGGCCTCGAGCGGGTGGGCATTGAGCTGGGGCCCGGTAGTTATTTGACCGTGGACCGCGTGTCGCGGACGTCGGTGCCCGGTATCTACGCCGCCGGCGACTGTACCGGCCTGCTGCCGTTGGCTTCGGTCGCGGCGATGCAAGGCCGTATCGCGATGTACCACGCGCTGGGCGAAGGTGTCAGCCCGATCCGCTTGCGTACCGTCGCGGCAACGGTGTTCACCCGGCCCGAAATCGCCGCCGTCGGCGTGCCGCAATCGGCAATCGACGACGGGTCGGTGACCGCGCGGACCATCACGCTGCCATTGCGGACCAACGCCCGAGCCAAGATGTCGGGTCTGCGGCAAGGCTTCGTCAAGATCTTTTGCCGGCGATCCACCGGTGTGGTGATCGGCGGCGTGGTGGTGGCACCAATCGCCTCGGAGCTGATCCTGCCGATCGCGGTGGCCGTGCAGAACCGCATTACGGTCAACGAGTTGGCGCAGACACTCGCCGTTTACCCGTCGTTATCCGGGTCGATCACTGAGGCGGCGCGCCGGTTAATGGCGCACGACGATCTGGACTGATGGACAGCCCTGAGGCCCCGCACGAACTAGCCTGGTGGTGCAAACCCTACCGGCCAGTAATCGACAGGAGTCCCGTTTCGTGAGCAACCCGATCCACGCACCGCAAAGCGAGCAGTCCGCCGGGGCACTGGCACCGCAGCAGCGCGCGTTGGCCTGGGAGCGGCTGGGCGCCGAGCAATTCGACGTGGTGGTCATCGGCGGCGGCGTGGTGGGTTCCGGGTGCGCGCTGGACGCTGCCACCCGCGGTCTCAAGGTGGCCTTGGTCGAGGCCCGCGACTTGGCTTCCGGCACGTCGAGCCGCTCGTCGAAGATGTTTCACGGCGGCCTGCGCTACCTCGAGCAACTGGAATTCGGGCTGGTACGCGAGGCGCTGTACGAGCGGGAGCTGTCGCTGACCCGGTTGGCGCCGCATCTGGTCAAGCCGCTGCCGTTTCTGTTCCCGCTGACCAAGCGCGGCTGGGAGCGCCCCTACATTGCCGCGGGAATCTTCCTCTACGACCGCCTCGGCGGGGCGAAATCGGTTCCGGCGCAAAAGCATTTGACCCGTGCCGGGGCATTGCGATTGAGCCCGGGGCTAAAGCGGACCTCGCTGATCGGCGGCATCCGCTACTACGACACCGTCGTTGACGATGCCCGGCACACCATGACCGTCGCGCGCACCGCGGCCCATTACGGCGCGGTCGTCCGTTGCTCCACCCAGGTGGTCGCGTTGCTGCGCGAGGGCGACCGGGTGATCGGCGTGCGGGTTCGCGACTCCGAGGACGGCTCGATCACCGAGGTCCGCGGCCACGTCGTGGTCAACGCGACCGGGGTCTGGACCGACGAGATCCAGGCGTTGTCCAAGCAGCGCGGGCGATTTCAGGTGCGCGCGTCTAAGGGTGTGCACGTGGTGGTACCGAGGGACCGAATTGTTAGCGACGTGGCGATGATCCTGCGCACCGAGAAGTCGGTGATGTTCATCATCCCGTGGGGCAGCCACTGGATTATCGGGACCACCGACACCGATTGGGACCTCGATCTGGCTCACCCCGCAGCCACCAAGGCCGACATCGATTACATCCTGGGAACGGTCAACGCGGTGCTGGCCACCCCGTTGACGCACGCCGACATCGACGGCGTGTACGCCGGCTTGCGTCCCCTGCTCGCCGGGGAAAGCGACGAAACCTCCAAGCTGTCACGCGAACACGCTGTCGCGGTGCCGGCGGCGGGTCTGGTGGCCATCGCCGGCGGCAAGTACACCACCTACCGGGTGATGGCGGCCGACGCGATCGACGCCGCGGTGCAGTTTGTTCCGGCCCGGGTGGCGCCGTCGATCACCCAGAAGGTGAGCCTGCTGGGTGCTGACGGCTACTTTGCGCTGGTCAACCAGGTTGAGCATGTCGGCGCCATGCACGGTCTGCACCCGTACCGGGTGCGCCACCTGCTGGACCGCTACGGCTCACTGATCGACGAAGTGTTGGCGTTGGCGGCTGAGGATCCTGGACTGCTGAGCCCAATCAAGGAGGCCCCCGGCTACCTGCGGGTTGAAGCACTGTATGCCGTCATGGCCGAAGGCGCGCTGCACCTGGAGGACATCTTGGCCCGCCGGATGCGGATTTCCATTGAGTATCCGCATCGCGGTGTTGACTGCGCTCGGGAGGTGGCCGACGCGGTGGCACCAGTGCTGGGCTGGACCGCTGAGGACAGCGAGCGCGAGGTCGCAAACTACCAAGCGCGGGTGCAAGCCGAGGTGCTCTCGCAAGCCCAGCCCGACGATGTGTCGGCCGATGAGTTGCGGGCCAGCGCACCGGAAGCGCGTGCTGAGATTCTGGAGCCGGTGCCGCTCAACTGAGCGCATCAGGTTGACACGGTCAGCAGACGCCATGGCCGAGCGCAGATTACGTCGCCGAATCGCGTTCGGTGTGGATTGAGTCAATCGGGCAGCGTTGCTGACCGGGCGCTTGGTCCGTGCCGGCGAAGGTTGGTCGGAAAACGAGACGTTGTGACCCAGGTCACGCTACGATTTTCCAGCCGATGCTCGTGATGGCCGGCCGTCTGAGGTGGAAGTGGGTGCGTGATGGGTTTTGTGTTTGCGGCGCCGGAGACATTAGTGGCGGTAGCGTCGGATGTCGTCGGTATTGGTGCGGGCATCGGCGCGGCCAATGCGGCGGCGGCGGGTCAGACGGTGGGCGTGTTGGCGGCTGGCGCTGATGAGGTGTCGGCGGCGGTTGCGGCGGTGTTTGGGGCTTATGCCCAGCAGTATCAGTTGCTGAGCGCGCGGGCGGCAGAGTTTCATGAGCAGTTTGCGCAGGCGTTGCGTGGGGGCGGGTTCTCGTATGCGGCTGCGGAGGCCGCGAACGCTCAGCAGGTGCTGCTGGGTGTGATCAATGGGCCCACCCAGGCGGTGTTGGGGCGGCAGTTGATTGGTAACGGCGCCAATGGCGGGCCGGGGCAGCCGGGTGGGCCTGGTGGGTTGTTGTTTGGCAACGGCGGGGCCGGTGGGGCTGGGTTGGCGGGGCAGGTCGGCGGCTCGGGTGGCAATGCGGGGTTGTGGGGCAGTGGCGGAGCTGGTGGCACCGGGGGTAGCGGCGCGGCCGGTGGTGCTGGTGGTGCTGGTGGCTGGCTTTACGGTAATGGCGGATCAGGCGGTGTGGGTGGGGTCGGTGTGGCCGGCGTTAACGGGGGCATGGGCGGCTCGGGTGGTCTGGGCGGTAATGCGGGGTTGGTCGGTGACGGCGGGGCCGGCGGTATGGGTGGTACGGGCGCGGCCGGGGCCAACGCAGTCAATCCCACCCCCGGCCCTGCGGCCCAACCTGGTGTCTCCCCGCCGGACGCAACTGGTGGTAGTCCCCAGACTGGCGTGAACGGAGGCAACGGCGCTAACGGGACGCTGCTCACTCCCACCGGGGGCGCCGGCGGCGACGGCGCAAGCGCGAACACCAACCAATACGACGCTAGCGATATAGGCAGCGCCACGGGTGGCAATGGCGGCAACGGCGGCACCTCGATTGCCGGGGGGGCCGGGGCCCCCGGCGGCAACGGCGGCGATGCCACAGTCGCCGCTGGAGCCCCGAATAGCAACGACATATCGCTCATCCAGACCATCGCCGGTAACGGCGGTAACGGCAGCAACGGCGTGGCACCCGGCAGCTCCGGCGGCGCCGGCGGCAACGGCGGCAATGCCGATATCGAAGCTTCGTTCAATACCGTCTTTATTGAGGGAATACTAACGGCGAGCGGGTCGGGCGGTAACGGCGGAAATGGTGTTGATAGCCCCTTCTCTGGCGGCGCTGGGAGCGCAGGCGGTGCCGGTGGTGGGGGCGGGGCCGGGGGACTCCTGTTTGGCAATGGTGGTGCCGGTGGTGGCGGTGGCACTGGCGGCACGGGCGGCCTCGGCGCTGCTGGCGGGGCGGGCGGCGTCGGCGGCAATGCGGGCGCCATGACTACAGACGTCGACCAGCTTGTTGTCGGTGTAGACCAAACGGCCGGCACCGGCGGGGATGGGGGTGATGGCGGCAGCGCCCTTGGCGTCGGTGGCGCCGGCGGCGCCGGGGGTGTGGGCGGCAACGGCGGCGCCGCTTCGCCGCTGTTCGGCAATGGCGGTGCTGGTGGTAACGCCGGAGTTGGCGGCGCCGGGGGCGCCGGGGGCGCTGGGGGTATCGGCGGCAGCGGCGGTGCTGGCGGCGATAACACCGGAACACTCGTTGTCGAGGCCGGTGGG
>NZ_VTZN01000289.1 GCF_008370645.1 Mycobacterium simiae | reverse complement strand
CCGGCACCAACAACATCGGCTTCGGGAACTCCGGCACCGGGAATTGGGGTATCGGAAACTCCGGCAGTTACAACACCGGTATCGGCAACACCGGAAGCACCAACACCGGATTCTTCAACACCGGCATCGTCAACACCGGCATCGGCAACGCAGGCAACTACAACACCGGCTTCTACAACGCGGGCAGCACCAATACGGGCAGTTTCAACCCGGGCAACTACAACACCGGCGGCTTCAACCCAGGCGACTACAACACCGGCTACTTCAATGAAGGCAACTCCAACACCGGCATCGGAAACTCCGGCAATGTCAACACCGGCGCGTTCATCGCAGGGAACTACAGCAACGGTGTGTTCTGGCGCGGCGACTACCAAGGATTGGCTAGCTTCTCCTACCAGTCCGCCGTTTCCGAAATCCCCTGGAACTACGCTGTGAACTCCGACATAGAGATACCGATTCAGGGCACAATCAACGCCATTACCCAAGACCTGTTCACTATTGCTGAATTCCCCATACCCATCAGCTTGGAGACGACGCTCTGTCTCATTTACATTCCGTTCGTCGGGTGCGTTCTCAGCGTATCGTTCACAATTCCGATAACCACCGAGCACGTGGGCCCATTCACCATCAGTTCGAGCGTGCTCAATCCCGAAACCCCGATAACCGCCGTTATTTCTCAGCCAATCAACCTGGCGGACAACGGAACCGTGGGCCCCTTCCCCTTCGGCTTCAGCTGGCAGCAGAGTCCGGGATTCTTCAATTCAAGCACTACTCCGTCGTCGGGCTTCTTTAATTCGGGCGCCGGTGGCGCATCGGGCTTCCTCAACAACGCCAGTGGCGCGGTATCGGGCATCGGAAACCTCTTCACTGAAACCTCGGGGTTGTTCAACGCCGGCGGCGTCGGGAATTCTGGCTTCCAGAACTTCGGCAACCTGGAATCAGGCTGGGCGAACTTGGGCAACTCCCTGTCCGGCTTCTACAACACCAGCATCCTGGACCTCATGACACAGGCCTTCATCTCCGGCTTCGGGAACGTCGGCAGCCAACTCTCCGGCATCCTCAACAGCAACGCGCCCTAGTTCCTAGTACCCTATCGGTCATCGATCAGCCGCAGGACCAGCCCGCGTCAGAATAGGTCTGGTACAGCGATGTTCCCGGATACGGGACGATCCTGCCCACGAACTTTCGGGACTGCGGGTATCTCGTCGCCCGGAGCAGACGCGCCGTCTCGCGGAACTCGTCGGGCTGCACCGTGGGGTGAAACATGATCGTCCGCAGAAGCTGCAGCGGTAGCGGCATCCGCGGGGTCACTCTATCGACAAGACAATTCGGATTCTGGAGCTGCATGAGCCTAGACACCAACCGCCGCGCCGTGGACATGCGGCACTGCAAAGCGGTCGGGCTGGACGATCCACGTAGCGCTGCCTGACTGTCGCAGACCCCGGCCGACCCGTTGGTGGCAGGCCACGGCTGAGTAAGCACCTGCCCATCGAGGACGGCTTCGCCGGGGTGGGCATCGTTCCAGCGCCGCAGCGCATCGGACACAAACGGAATTCTGTTGCCTACGATGAATTTTCAGGTAGACCACGGAATCTCCCACGGCCATCGTTTCGATTCAAAGCGAAACGAGCAAGCGACAATCCTCTTGACTCGGTGTCACAGCATGGGCGGGCCAACTAGCGTTTGCACTCGATAAAAAGGTGCTGGGTGGGAAACACGTACAAGTCATCTCGAACTCTGTACTCGCTCTCTAGAATCCGAAGCAGTCGACTCTTGAACATATTGCGTGTGTCCGGTGATGCCGTGAGCCATGGACCGAAAAATTTAGCGATAGCATCCGCAGAGTTCGCTTCTACAAAGCTATTCACTGGATACACCTCGACTTTCCCGAAACGATTGCAGCACTCAATTAATGCATCGAATTGTGGGTTATGAACGCTCGTTCTACCCAGCAGGCTTTCGTCAAGGTACCCAAGAGCTCCGCGCGATCCCTTGAATGTAACGACAAGCATCAGTCCATTGTGGCTCACAGTCTCCCATGCGCCGTTAAGAAATGCAGGATATGAGGAAGGCGAGTCCTCAGGTAGAGAATGGCACGATAATACGAAATCGTAGGTCCTGTGTAAGGCCAGCGGAAAAACTCCCTCAATTACCTGTAGCCCGGCGCCCCTCAACGCAGCCGCGCAGCTATTATCCTGCTCAACCGCACAGTATTCCGGTACATGCTTCGATAGTGGAACAGCCATTGCGGGATAACCGGCACCGATATCGAGCAGTGAAGTGGCCCCAGCATCATGGATGCGAGGAATTATGTTGTATAGCAGAGCACTTCTCTGATGGTAATGGAGGTTAGCTGGACCGACATCATCTGATGAGAATGCTCCTGGGTCCGCGCACATATTATCAGTTGGCGTCTCAGGCCTCTTCATACTGCCTGTGCTGGGTGCCCTTACGGTGCTCTATTGCATGACCCGGCGTGTAGATGACACACACTTTTACGCATACTGTTGCAGTATAGCACCGTTTAATCGTGCGCTTAAAGGCCCAACTCGTCGAAATCAGTTTCGCATGTTCGATAGCGTCCCGATTCCGGATTGTAATAATATTAGCGACCCTTTCCGGATCGCTCTCCTCAACCAAGATCTGGTCAGGGCGCAGGCCGTCGTAGAATCTTCTTCCCGCAAAACCCAACCCGATGAATTCGCTCAACCCATAGTCTGCCAACAGGCGTTGATAGGCGCAGACGAATTCACTGTGTTGGGGTAGTTTCCCGATGGCAATGTTGACGGCAGGATCTCTCGAGAACTCGAGCGGGATGAGCTTTCCAGTCTGTAATTTGAATGTGCTTGGAGCAAAGGTATCTTCTCTCGAAGGCCGTTTGACCTTCATCGTAGTAAGCGCTGCGGTGCCATCTCCCAATACTTCCGCATCTTCGAGCATAATATGATCTGGATCGATAGTATTGTGCTTATGAAGCAATTCCACGGAATAGTATTCATCGACACCGAATTTGAAAAAATAGGCGCCAGCTTGCTCGAGCAGTCTAGCCAATTTCTGATCTTCGTGGACACTTTGATCCGCGGAGTTCACATCCAAGAGTAGATTATACTGTTCTGCTGAAAAAGATTCGGTTTTCATGCGGTGCCCCTTGGCCGATCGACGAACTGCAATGGAAGATATGATTTCGGCCGTTGCCCTCGGTTGTCAAGGAAGCATGCTGCTGAGGACATGACGGGTCCCCGATGCTGGCTTTATCGAGTTGGTTGCGTGTCGTCCTCGAAATTTCGCCTCGGTGAGACTGCGGCCAGTTAAGGGTGCAGTACTGGCCCAACTGCCGACTGAGGTTGAATAAGCCTGACACGTTGGTGCCGATGCTAAAGAAGCCCGAGTTCAGGCCGCAAAAGGTGGGAAAGCGCTGCCGACGACGCCGGTGTTGCCGATTCCGGAGCTGACGCCGTTCAGTGTGCTGCCGCCGGTCGACGTGTTGAAGAAGCCCAGTTCTTGTTGCCGCCGTTGTTGAAGCCCGAAGCTCACCAGGCCTGTGCTAGTCGGGGACCCGATGCCCGTGCTTTGGAAACGCGGGGAGCACGTATACCGGATTCGGTACTCCGTGGAGTCGAACACGGGCAACAGGACTTCGGGCGACGCAACCCGGCCTTCTGGAACTCGGGCCCCGTGTCGATCTGGCCCGAGTTCCCAAAGCCGTGTTCACTGCGTCTGAGTTGCCGAACCCGGGCGGCCTCCGGACGCTGGTCAACCAAGGTCAAAACCGGGCAAGATCAAACCGGGCGGCTTGGCACAAGGCTACTCACGCG
>NZ_VTZN01000288.1 GCF_008370645.1 Mycobacterium simiae | reverse complement strand
GAACTACCCGAACAGTGGTCGATAAGACCGATGAAGAGCTTATGGCGCTCATCGATAAAGCCAAGCTCACACTTGAGGCCTTGGAGCAGAACAACGTTGGCCCACCGGCCGAATCGTCGGCACGGCCACTAACCAAACCCCTGCGGCGACTGTCCACTGCCGTGCTCCTGGCAAGCATGCGACCGCCCCGGGGACGCCTCGCGAAGGATCGGGTATCGCGAGACCGAGTCGACCTGCGCGGCAAGCGAATCCTGATCACCGGCGCGTCCTCCGGCATCGGCGAATCCGCGGCTACAAAGTTCGCCCGCGAGGGGGCCAACGTCGTCGCGGTGGCACGGCGTCAGGAAAAACTCGATGACCTGGTTGCCCGGATCACCACGGCAGGAGGCGAGGCGTCCGCGCTGGCGTGCGATCTTTCCAACGTCGATGCGGTCGATCAGTTGATCACCACGATCAGGGAACAGTACGACGGTGTCGACATCCTGATCAACAACGCTGCCCTTTCGATTCGCCGGCCGATGCTGGGGTCATTGCAGAACTGGCACGACATCGAGCGTCTGATGCGGCTGAATTATTATGCACCGCTGAGGCTTATCCGCGCGCTCGCCCCCGGAATGGTGGAGCGAGGCGACGGGCACATCATCAATGTCGTGACGTGGGTCGTGCTCAACCAAGCACTGCCGAACTATTCGGCTTACAACGCCTCAAAAGCCGCCCTCAGCGCGGTGAGCCGGGTGATCGACACCGAGTGGGCCAACAGCGGCGTGCATCAAACCACGCTGTACTACCCACTGGTCAGGACTCCAATGATCGATCCAACGAAGGAATTTGATAACGTACCCGGACTTACCTCGGATGAGGCCGCCGAATGGATGCTGGCGGCCGCACGGGGCCGACCCGTTCGCATCGCGCCTCGCATGGCGCTGGCTGCGCAGGCACTAGACACCGTCAGCCCGACACTGCTCAACAGGTTTATGAAACGCTGGGACACCTGGTTGGCAGCGATTGCGTCCCCGTAATTGGTTTAACAGACTCAGCTGGATTATTCGCTAACTCTGTCGGCCGGCGATGGTCGCTGCTGCGCCCCGAACCTACCGCAGGTGCGCATCTGGCTCGCCATATGCGCTAGGCGTTAGGACTACGCGCCAGAGCCGATGAGGACTACCTCAGCAGTCCTCATCGGCTCTGGCGCAACATCATCCACAGCGTTAGAGCAGCCCGAGCAGCTCTAGGTCGGTGGCGTACTTGATGATGATCGGGGCGCAGATGTGTGGAATATCGTGGTAAGGGCCAATTTTGGCTTGTTGCACGGCGGTACGGAACCGCTGGGTCGGTGCTGTCGAGCCGCGGATGGGCTCGGCGGGCTCTTGGTTGCGGTGCAATATCGGCAACACCGGTAGCAGCGAGTGCCGGCGCTGTCGATCCGGCAGTGCGCGCAGGCTGGTCTCGAACTGCTTCAGCCAGTCGCCATAGTTGGCAATTCGTTGGATTGGGTAGCCGGCGTCGATGAGCCAGTCAACGTATTCGTCGAATCCGATGCCGTCGTCGTGGGGATTCATCACGTGGTAGGTCTGGAATCCGTCGGTGACTTGGGCGCCCAGGGCGGTAATAGCTTCAGCGACGAATTCCACGGGCAGACCGTCGTAGTGGGCGCGTTGCCGGCTTCCGTTGGGGTCGAGCTGGTAGAAGGAGCCGGGCGCCACGCCGGTGGCAAGCAGGCTCAGCATCATCCGGGTGAACATGTCTGAGACGTTGAGCTGACCGGCGTAGCTGGTGTCGGCCAGGATCATGTCGCAGCGGAACACCGCGACGGGCAGGCCGCAGAGGTCGTTGGCCTCGCGCAGCAGGACTTCGCCCGCCCATTTGCTGTTGGGGTAGCCGTAGTTGTCACCGATCCTGCGGGTGGGGCTGATGATCCGGATGTCGGCGTCCTCGGTAAAGTCCGACGGATCGATCTGGTCACCCACGGTGCCGGTGGACACGTACGTATAGGGCTTGAGCGTGGTGGTCAGCGCCAGGCGGATCAGCTCGGCGGTGCCCACCGCGTTGGGACCGAACAGTTGGCTGTAGGGCAGCAGGTGGTGGACCAGGGCCGCGGAGTCGATGATCAGGTCGACGGAATCGGCCAGTCGTTGCCACGTCTGTGGGTCGAGGCCGAGGTTGGCTTGGCTCTTGTCGCCGGCGATGACTTGCAGGTGATCGGCGGCAAGTAGCTGATAGTGGCGCAGCAGAGTTGAATCCGCGCCGTCGAAGGTGTTGTCGAGCCGTAGGCGCGCTTCGTCGTCAGTCTTGGCGCGTACCAGGCAGATCAGGGTGCCGTCGACTTGGTCCATGCGCTGTAGCCATTCCAGCGCGAGGTATCGCCCGAGGAAGCCGGTCGCCCCGGTCAGCAGGACCGTTCGCGCCTCGGCGCTAGCGCGGGGCAGCGTCGGGGCGGCGGCCAGTGTCGGGGCGTCGATGAACTTGTCCAGTGTCAGGTCGCGGGCGTACACCTCGGTGGCCCCGCGGCCGTGCACGGAGGCGAAGCTGGGTCGCATCGCGCCGGGGGCGCGCTGGGTCTCGATGTCGCCGGCCAGGGTCTGTAAATCCATTGCGGGACTGGCGATCACGTCCAGCGGCACGTCCACGGCGAATGTGTCGCGCAGTAGATTGGCTGGCGTCAGGGCCGACGGTGAATCGCCGTCGTGACCCTCCCCGTGAATACGGGCGACTCGGGCCAGCCCGGCAATCGTCTGCTCGGTGAAGATGTCGCGTGGCCGGCACAGCACCCCCGCGGTGCGTGCCCGGGCGGCGACCTGCATCGACGAGATGCTGTCGCCGCCCAGGTCGAAGAAGGAGTCGTCGACGCCGACGCGGTCGAGTCCAAGTACGTGGGCGTAGATATCGGCCAGGATTTCTTCGACCGGGGTGGTGGGGGCCCGATAGTGGTCGACGTCTCCATATTCGGGGGCGGGCAGGGCGCGGGTGTCGAGTTTGCCGTTGAGTGTGAGCGGCAGCGCCGGCAGTACGACTAGTGCGGCGGGCAGCATGTAGGGGGGCAGTCGGGTGGCCAACGCCGTGCGCGCCTGCCGGGGATCTGCTGTTCCGGTGAGGTAGGCCACCAGGCGTTTGTCGCCGGGGCGGTTTTCGCGGGCGATCACGACGGCTTGCTCGACACCGTCGAGTTCGGTTAGCGCTGCCGCGATTTCGGCCGGTTCGATGCGGTAGCCGCGGATCTTGACCTGCGCGTCGGCGCGCCCGACATAGTGCAGTTGGCCGTCAGTGTCCCAGCGCACCACATCGCCGGTGCGATACATCCGTGTCGCGATCCCGCCGAACGGGCAGGCGACAAACCGTGACGCGGTCAAGGCGGAGCGGCGCCAGTAGCCCATGCCGACGCCGGCGCCGGCCACGTACAACTCCCCGGCGACTCCCGGCGGCACCGGCCGCAGCCATTGATCCAGGACGAACAGTGCCGCACCCGATACCGGACGGCCGATTGCTGCTTGCGAACCCGGGCGCAGCGGGGCGCTCATCGAGACGTACATGGTTGTTTCGGTTGGGCCGTATTGATTGACCATTACCCGCCCGGGTGCCCAGCGGTCGACCACGTCGTTGGGACATGCTTCACCGCCGAGGACCAATGTGGCTGACTCAAGTGCGTGCGGCGACAGCAGCGCCACCGCTGAGGGGGTCTGGGTGAGCATGTCGATCCGTTCTGCGACCAGCAAGGCATGAAAATCTTTTGGTGAGCGGGTCACAGATTCGGGTACCACCACCAGCCGCCCGCCGTGCAGCAGCGCGCCCCAGATTTCAAACACCGACAGGTCGAAGGCATAGGAATGGCAGTGGGTTACCGCCTGCCCGGCTGTGGGTGTGAACGAGGTTGGTGCGGTGAGGAGTTGGGTGATGTTGTGGTGGGTGATT
>NZ_VTZN01000287.1 GCF_008370645.1 Mycobacterium simiae | reverse complement strand
ATGCCGTTGACGAAGGTCCCGTTGATGCTGTGCGCGTCGCGGATCTCGGTGCCGAGCCGGGTCTGCGTCAGGTAGGCGTGATGGCGCGATGCCAGCACGTCGGAGACGACAATGTCGTTGTCCAGGGAACGCCCGATCCAGGCGATGCCGGCAGCTGCCGGTGCCAGCCCGGCATCGCCGCTCAGCACGTTGACCGAACCGGTGGGAAAGTGTGACGCCGCGGTGCCCGGGCCGGGCTGTGGCGGCGGGATGACCGGTATGGCGCTGGTGTGTTGGGCGCTCGCGACCGGGTCCGGCGGCCGGTTAGGTGGTGGAGCGGGTCGCGGGGGCGGTGGACGCGGCCCGGCTCGCTTCGCTGGGCCCGGTGGGCGCGGTGTCTCGGATCGGTTGGGGTCGACGGGGAGCTTTTCAGTCGCCGGCAGCAGGCCGATCATGCCGCGGTGGTGTCTGACCTCGAAGCTGATACGGGGTCCGTCCGGTCGACCAAGGTTGATGACCAGTCCGTCGTGGATGTCGACCAACGGCACTCGACGACCGTTGACATAGATCCCGGTCGGCGAATTGTTGTCGATCGCGATCCAGTTGCTTTGTTCGAAGCGCAACAACAGATGCGCGTGGGCGATCAGCGGGTGGGCTACCCGGAAGTCGGCTCGCGGATCGCTGCCGACCACCACGTCCGGTCCGGCGGCGAAGCTGCGTTGGGTGCGGTCCGATCGGACCGTTAACACAGGCCGCTGAGCTCGGGTCATTGCCTAACACTAGATGGGCGTTAGCGCCGCCTGAGCCTGATCTTCCACCACACGATGCCGGTATAGGCGATGCTCAACACCGCGAGCATGGCCATATCGAACAGCCAAGCGCTCGGCTTGTGCACCCAATGCTGGTCCTTCGGCTTGATCGGACCCGGCACCAGCTTCTCGATGTTGATCGTCGACGACGATGCAGCATAGCCCCAACGTGCGGGCGTTGCCCAGGACAGCTGGTCGAGCAAGAACCGGTCGGTCACCCAGATCAATCCGCCGGAGAACACCAGCTGCGACATGATCGAGAGCACCAGCATCGGCATGATCTGGTCTTGCGACTGCGCCAGCGCCGACAGGGCCATGCCCAGAATGGCCGAGGCCACGCAGGTGGCGGCGACCGTCACGAACAATTCGAACTCCACATTGCCGAGCAGCACTGCGTCGGTTGGCGGAGCACCCCAGCCGATCACCGCGATGATCGTTGCGATCGCGGCCTGGATGATCGCGAACCCGCTGAATACGGCGATCTTTGCGCTCATATAGGCCCCGGTCGACAGCCCGACAGCCTGTTCGCGCCGGAAAATGGGACGCTCGCCGACCAGGTCACGAATGGTGAGTGCGGTGCCCATGAAAACGCCGCCGACATTGAGCATCACCAGGATCTGGCCCGGCTGGTCGGGGTTGTTGCTCAGGGGGTCGGCGACGCCGAAGCCGGTCTTGCCGCGAACGGTGAGGCTGAGGACGCCGATCAGGAACGGCAGCAGCGCCAGGAAGACCGTATACCCGCGGTCAGAGACGACCAGCCGGATCTGGCGGCGGGCGATGGTGGAGAACTGGCGCATCACGTTGGCATGCACCGGTTCGCCGAGGTCGATGGCCGGGCTGGATTCGGACGGGCGTCCCGGTGGTTGCCGATTCCCGGCCAGGAAGCGCCGGTTGGCCTCGTCGGGGTCGGCGCCTACCTGGCTGAAGATGTCGGCCCAGTTGGTGGTGCCCATGGCCGCCGCGATTTGGCTGGGCGGGCCCAGGAACGCCGTCTTGCCGCCGGGCGCCAGCAAGAGTATCTGGTCGCACACGTCGAGGTAGGACACCGAGTGCGTGACCACCAGCACGGTCCGGCCGGCGTCGGCGAGCTGGCGCAGCATCATCATTACCTGCCGATCCAGCGCCGGGTCCAAGCCGGTGGTCGGCTCGTCGAGGATCAGCAGCGACGGCCCGGTCAGCAGTTCCAGGGCCACCGACGCACGTTTGCGCTGTCCACCGGACAGCTTGTCAACGCGGGTGTCGGCGTGTTTGGTCAGCTCGAGTTCCTCGAGCACCTGAGCGACCACCTGCGCTCGGTCGGCTTTGCTGGTGTCGGGCGGCAGCCGCAGCTCGGCGGCGTAGCCCAGCGCTTGGCTGACGGTCAGCTGGCGGTGCACCACGTCGTCCTGGGGGACCATGCCGATCCGGCTGCGCAGCGACGCGTACTCGGCGTGAATGTCGTGGCCCTCGAAGGTCACCGTGCCGGAGCTGGGGCTGGTGTAACCGGCAATCAACCGCGACAGCGTGGTCTTGCCGGCGCCGGACCCCCCGATGATCGCGGTGAGCGTGCCGGGGCGGGCGGTCAGCGAGATGTGGTCGAGCAGTTGCTTTCCGTCGATGGAGAAGCAGACCGAGTTGACCTCCAGGCCGCCGCTGCGCGTGGCCACTTCGGTGCGGCGAATCAGCGTGCCATGGGTGAAAACCAGGTCGACATTGCCGATGGTCACTACGTCGCCGTCGCTCAAGACGGCCGAGCCGACTCGGACGCCGTTGACGAAAGTGCCGTTGACGCTGTGCGCGTCGCGAATTTCGGTGCCCAAGGGAGTCAGCGTCAGGAAGGCGTGGTGCCGCGACGCCAGGACGTCTTGGATGACGATGTCGTTGTCGGTGGCGCGGCCAATGGTGACGGCGCCGGCAGGTCGCTCGGCTTCCCCGGCGCGGGGCAGCAGAGCGTGGAACATCTTGGTGGCGAGATTGGCCACTTCTGGCGGTTTGGTGTCGCTGGGCCGGGGCGGGGGGTGCGGTCCAGGATACGGCCGCGGCGGTGCGAGGTTTGCCGGCGGTCCAGGTGGCGCGTTTGCTGGATATCCCGCAGGCGGCCAGGGTGCGGAGGTGCTCGGGTACCTGGGTTGCCCGGCATTGCCCGACCGGGCCGGCGGAGCTGCGGGATGAGGTCGCCCGGAAGGTGGCGCGGTCCAGCTGGCCTGGCGCGCCGTCGGCGGTGCGGCGACCTGCTCGCCGGGTGGTCGTAGGGTCGAAGGCGCGAAGATGTGCATCGACTCCGTTCGGGGTGGGCGCCCGGCCATTCCGACGTGGCGCCCGACCTCGAAGCACAGCAGCGGCCCGTCGGGATTTCCGATGTTAATGCCCTGGCCGTCGTAGATTTCAATCACCGGGACTCGGCGACCGTTAACGAACGTCCCGTTCAGCGAATTGTTGTCGATCGCCAACCATCGGCCCTGATCGAAGCGCAGCAGCAGATGGGCCCGCGAGATGAGCGGATGGGTGATGCGCAGGTCGGCGCGCACGTCACGTCCGACCACCACGTCATGGCCCGCCGCGAAAGTGCGCTCCGAGCCGTCGTAGCGCACGGTCAGCGCTGGCGGGGCTGGTTGGGGCATCGCACCAACTGTAGCTAAAGCCGCGGTTAACGTTGCTGCACGGCGTCACACCCGCGGGGTTGAGTCGGGCGGCGCGTGCCTCCATTGCCGGACAGAAGTACCTATAGACACTATTGTCATAGCCAGACATTGCTACTGGTGTATTGTTGCCAGCCGCAAGTATAATTTCGTCGAGCGAAATACTGCCGCGAAGCGCGTAATAACCGTCGGTTCGAACGGGAGGAAGTGATCTCATGGCCCACGAACTTCTGTTCGTCGAAGACGAGGCGACGTACCGGCTCCACTATGTTTGCTTTGCGTTCAACGCAGAGCACGTCGACTGAAGGGGCAGTGCGGTCGCTGCGGAAACGGCGCGGATGAGGGCAATTCCTTGTCCAGGTCTGAACCCCCACCGGCGTTTTCCGCCCTTGTGTCGTCCCGGGCATTAGCCAACTAAGTGGTCCCGATCGCAAGTTCGTCGGGGGTCGCACAACCCAGGTCGGTGCGGGCGGGTCAGTATCTCGCGCAGGAGTACGCCGCCCTCCTGATGGC
>NZ_VTZN01000286.1 GCF_008370645.1 Mycobacterium simiae | reverse complement strand
CCCGCCAGGGATGCTGATGATGGGTATCCTGCGGCCCTCGAGCGCGCCGACAAAATTGATGTCGATTGCGGTAGTAGGTCCGCCGATATTGAACGTCGCCAGAGGAAGAGTGAGCGACGCGCTCGGGATATCGACCGGGCCGAAGTAGAAGAACCCGTTCAGCAACGATATCTGCGGATAGGAGTAACTCGGGATGATAATTGTGTTGCCACCGAACTGCCGTACTTCGTTGATCGGTATGAGGTAGCCCACATCGATCGGAATCGTCGGCGTGGTAATCGCTAGGTCAATGGCGATCTGGCCCTCATTGTCACCCCTAACGAAAAAGCCGTTATTGGCGTCACCCGAGTTGTATGCGCCGGTGTTCAGATTGCCTGTATTGAACCAGCCCGTGTTGTACTTGCCGGTGTTGTAGTCGCCGGTGTTGTAAGCACCGGGGTTGAAGCTGCCCGTGTTGTAGCTGGCTGCGTTGAAGAAGCCCGTGTTGTAGTTGCCCGCGTTGCCGACTCCGGAGTTGACGATCCCGGGATTGACCAGCCCGGTGTTGTAGTTGCCCGCGTTGTTGATGCCAAAGTTGCCGGTGCCCGGGTTTCCGACGCCCCAGTTGCCGGCCCCGGCGTTTCCTATGCCGACGTTTTGGCTGCCGGCGTTGAACAGCCCGATGTTTCCATTGCCAGAGTTGAATAGGCCAATGTTACCGGCGCCGGAATTCAAAGCGCCGAAACCGATTTGGCGGTCTCCAGTGAGTCCGATGCCGACGTTCCCGGTGCCGGTGTTGCCGAAACCGACGTTGCCAATGCCATTGTTACCGAATCCGAGGTTGTCGCTGCCGGCGTTTCCCGATCCAATGTTGTGATCGCCCAAATTAGCCGGGCCGAAGTTGTGGCTGCCCAGATTGCCGGAGGCAAAGTTGTAGCTGCCGAGGTTGCCGGAGCCGATATTGTAACCGCCGCGGTTTCCGCTGCCGATGTTGATGTTTCCGACGTTTCCGCCGCCGAGGTTGAGACTGCCGATGTTGCCGCTGCCCAGGTTGAGGCTGCCGATATTGGCGTTGCCGAGGTTTAAGCGCCCGTCATTGGCGAATCCGACGTTGATATAAGACGCGCCACCGAGGATCCCCGACGTTTGAGTTCCCGCGTTTGCCAGGCCGGACACATATGCTGCCTCTGCCAGGCTCAGGGTGCTTGTATTCAGGATGCCCGAGATAGTGTTGCCCGTGTTGAGCAGGCCTGACTGTAGTGCGCCGTAATTGAAGGAACCGGAGCTTCCTAGCGGACCTGTCGCGGAGTTCAAGAAGCCTGAATTGCTGGCGCCGAAGTTTCCGAAGCCTGATGCGCTGCCGGAGCCGCTGTTGTAGAACCCTGACGACGGCATGCTGGTCGTGTTGTTGAAACCAGGGCCCCAGCCCTGGTAGTCGCCGCGCCATAAGATGCCGCTGCTGTAGTTGCCCGTGATCAATGCCCCGGTGTTGACACTGCCGGTGTTCGCTATGCCGGTGTTGTAGTTGCCGTAGTTGAGGTAGCCGGTGTTGTAGTTGCCGGCGTTGAAATCGCCTGTGTTGGACGTGCCTAGGTTGTAACTGCCGGTGTTGTAGTCGCCCGGATTGGCAACACCCGTGTTGGCGATGCCGGAGTTGTACAAACCTGTATTGGCCGAGCCAGTGTTTGCGATGCCGGTGTTGTAATTGCCGGAGTTCCCGATGCCGAAGTTTCCGGTACCGGAGTTACCGATGCCAATGTTTCCGCTGCCGGTGTTGAATATCCCGATATTGCCGGTGCCGGCGTTCCAAGCCCCGAATCCGACTTGGTTGTTACCGGTAAGCCCAATGCCGACATTATTGGTTCCAGTATTCCCGAAGCCAATATTGCCGTCTCCGGTGTTACCTAGACCGAAATTATTGATGCCTATATTACCCAAGCCGATGTTCTGTAGGCCCGCGGTCAATAGAGGACCCGCATTTCCTAAGCCGATGTTGTTGCTGCCGACGTTCCCGCTGCCGATGTTTGCATTACCGATGTTTCCGGAGCCGACATTGAAGTCTCCGATGTTTGCGTTGCCAAAGTTGCCCATGCCGGCGTTTGTCAAGCCGAGGCTGCCCAAGTCGTTGGCGGCAGCCGATCGCGCAGCGGTTAGTAACTCTCCCGGCAGATTTTGCAGGCCGGGGTTAAACGGCGTTAGCGCCGCCGCCACCGATGAAGCCCCGGCGTGGTAGTCGAACATGGCGGCCACATCCTGCGCCCACATCTGCTCGTACCGGCTTTCCACGGCCGCAATGGCGATGGCGTTTTGTCCCAATAAGTTCGAGCGCACCAACGACACAAATTGGCTGCGGTTCGCCGAGACGATCGCTGGGTGCACCGTCGCTGCTTGCGCCGCCTCGAATGCGGCCGCCGACAGTCGGGCTTGCGCCGCGGCGCGCTCGGCTCGCGCAGCAGCAGCACGCAACCACCCGACATAGGGCGCCGCCGCGTCGGTCATCGCGATCGATGCCGGACCCTGCCATAGCGAACCCGTTAGCCCTGCGGTGACCGCTGAAAACGAACCCGCAGCCGAATTCAACTCGTCGGCCAAGCCCTCCCAAGCCGCCGCGGCCTGAATTATCGGCCACGAGCCAGCACCGAGGTGGAGTCGTGCCGAATTGACCTCCGGGGGCAGCATCGCATAATTCATCGCACCGTCCTTAGCTGGACCCGAGGCCGCGGTTATGGCTCGACCGGGGCGATCCCGATAACGCACTGATGCTCGCCACGAATCGCGTGGCTACGGATCTTTGTCCTCCCGAGCAACAGGCTGGTCAAAGGCTCATCGGCACGTTGCCGGGCATAAGGCCACGCTATTGCGGCCATAAATCGGCGTCTAGCAGAAGGTTGCGAACAATCTGTTGCAGCTGCTGCAAGAGTTCGAGTGCGTGTGCGACTGGACATCCGGTGGCCAGCAAGCCGATTGCGACGTCATCGTGGCGCGCGGGCTGATCCTCCGTGACGTGAGCGGGTCGCTGCCGATGGACGCGGAGCGACCACCGCTAGGAACTTGTGTTCTATGCAATTGTTGCTGAATAAGCTTCTACTAGACGCTTTGTTAGGGTCGGGATAGCGTGGCACAGGTCAGCACCTCGCACGCCCGATGAACGCTCGAAGAACATACGCATGTCGCTACCTCCGGCCGCGGTAGGCGGCGGCCAGACGAAAGTCAGCCCATGCAAACACGACGCCGCCTCCGCGCTGGGGAACTGCGATCCCTGGCCAACTTGCTCGACGTGACCGGCCTCTCGCACTGCTTTGCGGGGGATGCCGTGCTGCACGGCAGCGACCCGGTAATCCGCTCGCCACATCGGCTCGGCGAAGCAGCGGCGACCGCGCTGCTTCTCATGGGTGCGGCGGGCGCTGCCATCTGGCAAAACCGCAGCGGCGTACGGACCGACATCGCGACCGATATCGTCCACGCACTGCATTACCTCCATCCGACTCACTTTGTAAAGCAGGCTGGCTACCGCCAAAATGTCGGAGCCGAATACGTCCCGACAAACGGCGTCTTCCAGACCCGCGACAACCGCTACGTCATGCTCGAAGCTGGACCGCCCTACCCGAAACTGCTCAGCGGCTACCTCAATTTCTTCGACTGCGGTAACAACAAACAATCGCTGGCTCGCGAGGTAGCCAAGTGGGAAGCCGAGCAACTCGAAGACGCCCTCAGCGATGCCGGCCTGCCAGTTTGTCGGGCGTTCACGCGTGAGGAATGGCTAGCCCATCCCCAGGGAAAAGCACTGGCCGCGACGACACCGGTCGAGATCGTTAAGATCGCCGACGGCTCGCCAGTGCCATTCTCAGCGCATGGATTATGGCCGCTGAGTGGTATTCGGGTGCTTGACTTCACCCACGTACTGGCCGGGCCCCGCAGCACCCGCACACTCGGCGAGTACGGGGCCGAGGTGCTGCG
>NZ_VTZN01000285.1 GCF_008370645.1 Mycobacterium simiae | reverse complement strand
CTGCCGGTGAGATCGCGGCGCCCACCCCGCGACGGCCGTTGAGCGATGTATTGGCAATTCGCCGTTAGCCTCCCGTTAGCCTCAATTTTTCGTGCCACGAATTTCCTTGATCATCGACCGCATTGTGCGCAAAATTCGTGCCAAGAACGCCGTGGCTTGATGACCCACCGGGCCGATAGGGTCGGTAGGGGACTTCAGGCCCTATGCGCTGGGTGTACAAGAGCTGATCATGAAAGCGTCTGGTGACTCAACCAGGGCTTCGGGTAAACACAAAGGAAACAAAATGGGTTATGCGCTGGGCGATGCGCCGTTACTAACAGACACTGACGTCGATAAGCTCGCGGCCCAATTCCTGAAGTCACCGTATGCCGACCGCACCAAGTATTGTGAGTGGCCGCTGGATCGGCGCCTCGAGGGCTTTCTGCGTCGCCGGGAATTGGTCCGGCTCGCTGAAGACGGCGATGCGTACGACCTTATCCTCAACCGCGTTATGGCCTACCTCGGTGCCGCGCGCCCGGCACGGCGAACCACCGCAGACAGACCAACGACCCACTAGCCGGGGACTTCGGTCCCTACCGTCGCCGGGGATGGACTGGTCGGATAGACATCGCCAGTACGGCGACTTCGATTTCTAGGAGACGACCATGCGCACCCTCCCCATACAGCGGCGGCCGAGGTCACTGTTCCCGGACTTTTCCGAGCTGCTCGCCGGCTTCCCGTCACTTACCGGGCTCCGCCCCGTCTTCGAAGGCCGGCTGATGCCACTTGAGGACGAGATGAAGGACGGCCGCTATGTGGTACGCGCCGAAATCCCCGGTGTTGACCCGGAGCAGGACATCGACGTCACAGTGCACGAGGGGCAGCTGACCATCAAGGCCGACCGTAGCGAGAAGAAAGAGTTCGATGGGCGATCGGAGTTCTCGTACGGCTCGTTTTCTCGTACCGTGTCGCTGCCGGCCGGCGCGGACGAAGACAGCATTGAGGCCACCTACGACAAAGGGATTCTGACTGTGTCGGTTGCCGTTTCGGAGCAAAAGCCAACCCAACGGCGGATTCAGATTCAGTTTCCGAATTAACTTGAGCGCGGTGTGTGATGACCAGCTCAGCTGAGACCAGCAGACGCTCGCCGCGGCGCGTGTTTCGCGACCGGGCCGAAGCCGGCCGGGTGCTGGCTAGTCTGTTGGCCTCCTACCGCGACCGCGGCGACGTGATCGTGCTGGGCTTGGCGCGAGGTGGGATACCTGTCGCGTGGGAGGTTGCCGCTGCGCTGCACGCCCCGCTGGACGCCTTCATCGTCCGTAAGCTCGGCGTTCCCGGCCACGAGGAGTTTGCCGTAGGCGCATTGGCAAGCGGTGGGCGCGTAGTCATCAACGACGATGTGGTGCGGGGGTTGCGGATCACGCCGCAGCAATTGCGCGACGTCGCCGAGCGTGAGGGCCGCGAATTGGTCCGCCGGGAGGCCGCCTACCGCGCTGGGCGGCCGCCCCTGGAGGTGGCCGGCAAGACGGTGATCCTGGTCGATGATGGCTTGGCCACCGGCGCCAGCATGTTCGCTGCGGTGCAGGCGTTACGCGACGCCGAGCCCGCCCACATCGTGATCGCAGTGCCCGCGGCCCCCGAGTCCACCTGCCGAGAATTCGCCGGCCTGGTCGACGATGTCGTCTGCGCGTCGATGCCCACCCCATTTCTGGCGGTCGGCGAGTCGTTCTGGGACTACCGTCAAGTCACCGATGAGGAGGTCCGTCGGCGGCTGGCCACCCCGACGACGGGTATCTCGGTGATTAAACCTCTAGCGCCGACGGCGGCCGAGGTGATCAGTCGCGTGGCCATCGACGCGCCCGGAGGTGTCCCGCCACGCCAGACGTTGGAGCAGCTAATCGGTGCTGCGCGGATCGTTCTGATCGGCGAGAGCTCGCACGGCACGCACGAGTTCTACGAGGCTCGGGCCGCCATCACGAAATGGCTGATCGAGGACAAGGGATTCTGCGCCGTCGCCGCCGAAGCGGACTGGCCCGACGCGTACCGAGTGAATCGATACGTGCGCGGTCTGGGCGAGGACAGTAGCGCAGATCAGGCATTGAGCGGCTTCGAGCGGTTTCCGGCCTGGATGTGGCGCAACACTGTGGTTCGTGATTTTGTCGAGTGGCTGCGGGCACGCAACCAGCGGAATGGTCAACGGCAAGCCGGTTTCTACGGTTTGGACCTGTATAGCCTGCACCGGTCGATGCAGGAGGTGATCGCCTTCCTCGACAACGTCGACCCCACCGCGGCGGCGCGGGCGCGGGCCCGCTACGCGTGCTTTGACCACACCTTTAGCGATGACGGACAGGCCTACGGATATGCGGCGGCATTCGGCGCCGGTCCCTCCTGCGAACGTCAAGCCGTTGAGCAATTGGTGGAGATGCAGCGCAATGCGCTGGCCTACGCGCGCAGGGACGGACTGCTCGCCGAAGACGAGGCCTTCTATGCCCAGCAAAACGCGCAAACCGTACGTAACGCAGAGGTGTACTACCGCGCGATGTTCAGCGGGCGGGTCACCTCGTGGAACTTGCGCGATCAGCACATGGCACAGACGCTGGACGGGCTGCTGAAACATCTGGACCGGCACGGCGAGCGTGGCAACGTGCCACCCGCCCGAATTGTGGTGTGGGCGCACAACTCTCACGTCGGGGACGCGCGGGCCACCGAAGTCTGGGCAGATGGACAGCTCACCCTCGGCCAACTTGCTCGCCAACGATACGGTGACCAGTCGCGCCTCATCGGGCTGTGCACGTACGCCGGTACTGTCACCGCTGCCAGTGAATGGGGCGGCATCGCCGAGCGGAAGGTGGTTCGACCGGCGCTCAACGGGAGCATCGAAAAGCTACTGCACGAGACAGGCCGAGATGCGTTCTTGGTGTCGGCGCACATCAGTCCAGAAGCTGCAGACCCGCTTGGCGTGGTGCGGTTGGGACGTGCCATCGGGGTGATCTATCTGCCCGCCACGGAACGGCAAAGCCACTATTTCCACGTGCGCTCCGCCGATCAGTTCGACGCGATGATCCACATCGATAAGACTCGCGCACTGGAACCTCTGGAGACGACCAGCCTGTGGATCACCGGCGAGACACCGGAAACCTACCCGAGTGGCTTATAGCTGCCGGCGAGCTGGCCGCGGGCAGTCTGCGCACCTGGCGTCGGCGCAATAGCCTGACATGGAGCGCATCGAGGAGTCAGGAGCCGACATGAGGCAGTATTCGAAGTCGGTGGTGGTGGGTGTCAATGGCTCGCAAGCCGCGGTCAACGCCGCCACGTGGGCGGTCGACGAAGCGACAAGCCGACTCTTGCCCCTTCGTCTTGTCTACGTCATCCCCCGACCAGCAGACGGATCGACCCAGACCTCCGAATGGGAGCTGCAACGGGCCGAACAGGCGCTGGTGGCGGCGGATGGTGCCGTGCAGGGTCAAGGCCACCCGGTCGAGGTCGAAACTGCGGTTCTCTCCGGCGATCCCGGGCAAGTGTTGATCAACGAATCGCAGGATGCCGCCATGATCTGCGTGGGCACCGCACGGCGCGGACGGGCCGCTGACGGCTTGTTGGGCCCCACCGCCGCGGCGTTGGTGACGAGCGCACGCTGCCCGGTAGCGATAATCCGGACCAATCCCGATGGATCGCCTACCAAACTGGGCGTGATCGCGGTCGTGCTCACCGATGACGCCGGCAATGACGAAGTTGTGCGCCAGGCGATGGAGGAAGGGCGGCGTCGCCACGCGACGGTGCGGCAGATCGATCGTCGGCTCAACAGTTGGGTGCGTCGCTATCCAGACGTGCCGGTGCAGATCGTGGCCGCGGGTACCGGTGGGAAAGACGCCGAAAGCCACAGCAGTGCAATCGACCTGGCCGTGGTAGGCGAGGCCGACGCCGATCAGCTCCCGCGGCTCGCCACGCCGAACTGCCACCCGATCCTGGGCTATCCCGACTGCTCGGTGCTTGTGGTCCGTCACTGAA
>NZ_VTZN01000284.1 GCF_008370645.1 Mycobacterium simiae | reverse complement strand
CAGGTGCCGGCGAACACTCCGGTGTCGGAACCGACCAAAGCGGCTGGGTCGATGCCGGCGGTTTCCAGCGCCTCCCAGCACACCTCCAACAGCAACCGCTGCTGGGGATCGGTGGCCTGGGCTTCGCGGGCGCAGATACCGAAGAATTCCGCGTCGAAGTCGCCGGCGCTGGTCAAAAAGGCGCCGTGGCGGGCATAGGTCTTACCCACCGCATCGGGATCGGTATCAAACAACTCCGCCAAGTTCCAGCCACGATCAGTGGGGAAGTCACCCATCACGTCGGTCCCGGTACTGACCACCTCCCATAAGGCGTGCGCCGAATCAATCCCGCCGGGAAAGCGGCACGCCATGCCGATCACGGCCACCGGCTCGTTGACCACCGCCGCCCGGGCGGTGCTGACTCGCCTATCCCCGCCGGATAGCTCGACTTCCAAATACTTGGCCAGCCCCGACACCGAGCCGTAGTCCCAGCCGACCGTGTCGGGCAACCGCAGACCGGTCGCGGCCGCCAACCGGTTGCGCAGTTCGACCGTCATTTGCGAGTCGAATCCGAGTTCGGTGAAGGCGCGATCACGGTTCACCGAGAGCGGATCGGACTGACCCAGCATCTTGGCGGTTTCGGAGCTGACGGCGTCGGCCACCAGGCGATAGCGTTCCTCCTGCAAGGCCGCCAGCCGCTCGGTGAGCGTCATCGAAGCAGCGTTTTCCAGATCCGACTCAGCTGCCGACGCCATGGAGGCGGGCGGCAGCTGCCAGATCGGTTCTGCCGGGCTCTGCGCGCGAAGCGCGGGTCGCAGCAATTTGCCAGTGGCCGTTCGGGGAAGTTGCTGGACGACGGCGAACCGATGCGGAACCTTGAACGACGACAGTTGGTCGAGCAACCGCTGATGGATGTCGCGGAACACCGAGTCATCCAAGGTGGCGCCGCGATGAGGGACCACAAAGGCTTGCAGGACCGACGCGCCGCAGGGCTCTCGCAAACCGACAACCGCAACCTGATCCACCGCAGCGTCATCGACTATCAGCCGCTCGACCTCTCGCGGATTGACGTTGACACCGCCGATGTTTTCCACGTCGTCCGCGCGCCCGCGGTAGGTGATCCATCCCTCGTCATCGACACAGACGGTGTCGCGCGTGTTGAGCCAGCCCCCGTCGTCGAGCGCAAGTTCTGCGGGCCGGTTCCAGTAACCGGGCGTGATCGAGGGTCCCCGAACCCACAGCTCCCCTTCGATCCCAGGTTCGGCAGCCATGCCATCCGGCGCCAGCACGCGAATTTCATAGGGCGAAAGAACCTTGCCCACCGTCCCAAGACGCCAGTCGTCAACGCGATTGGACACAAAGGTTTGTCCGACCTCTGTCGAACCCAAACCATCAAGAATCGGGACACCACCGAAGAATTCGAACAGTCGTGTGGCGAGTTGGAGGTCGAGTGCCTCACCGGCTGACACCGCGCAGCGCAGCGAACGAAACGCGTCAGCTGAACATGAGTCGATAACTCGCGCAAAAAAGGTGGGAACACCGTAGAGCACCGACGCCTCGAACTTCCCGCACAGCTGCGCGGCGAGTCCGGCACTGATCGTCGATTCGTTGATCACCGCGGAGCTACCCGAGGCCAGCGGGAACCACACCGAATTACCCAAGCCGTAGGCAAAATACATGCGAGCGCTACTAAGGCCCACATCATCGGCAGTAAGCCGCAACGCGCCGCCACACATAGCGTCGACAAACGTCAACACATCAAAATGCCGGTGCAGCGCAGCCCTGGGCGCCCCCGTCGTACCCGACGAATACGTGGCGTAGGCAATAGCGTCGCCATCGATCTGCGCGTAATCCGCCGGCTCAGCCCGCGCGGCATCCAACAGCAACTCGGCAGCATCCACCACCAGCGAGCGCTGAAACCGATCGCACAAAGCTGCAGTGGTCACAACAAGCGCCGGATGACTGTCGCGCAGACAATACGCGTGATCCTCGGGGCGCAGCTGCGGATTGGCGATGAACGCCCACACGCCCCGCGCCAAGCAAGCCAGCAAGACCTGCACCAGCTCCACTGAATCCGGCAGACACAACAACACCCGGTCGCCCCGGCCAAGGCCGCGCCCGCCAAGCACACGGCCGATGCGTGCGGCGCCCTCGTGGACCTCACCATGACTGACCACACGCGGCGCATAGTAAGCAGGCCTGTCATACCACCCCGAGTGCACTGCCCGCTCGGCGAGCAGCCGGGCCAGATTTCCGTCGCCCATTTCTAACCAGGCCTACGTTGTGATTGTGACCATGCGAAGTCATCCCTCTTCTGTGGGATTCGGACTAAACCGTCGGTGCAATTCGATGCGCGTTAATTGGGAAATACGTGCAGCGGAAAATACTCGGCGACGGTGACCACCGGCCTGCCGCCGATGATCATGCGGTAGCGGCGACCGACTGCTTTCGACCCGAGATTTCGGCACCAGGCGGCCGCGGCCCACGTGGGCTGCTCACCCATCCAGACTTCAGGGGTGTCCCTGAAGATTTCCAGGCACCCGCCGACCAGCAACTCCCCGATTGGGCGATTCGTCCTCATCAAACTCGCCACGATGGCAGGCGGCAGGTGATCCATCGCGATCGAGGATTCCGCGGCCACGAACGGCTTACCCGAACGGCGGCCTTTGAGCAGCACGTTGCGTTGCATGGTCCGGCCGTGCGACGACTCTGCTGGCACAGCAGCTCCTGAACCGCACGGCTGTATCCGCTGTTTGACAATCTGCACATCGACGTCGTCGTCCTTGACGACGCTGAGAATTCTGGTGAGTGTCCCATCGGTCGCAATAAGCATGCGCAAATCACGACTGAGCTTCCGAATTTCTTCTTCAGACAAGTGGTGTCGGCTCCGCGATTGTTTTCCTGATATGACGCAGTCTGGCGAGTTATGATGGCCGACCGCGAACTTGGGAACACTGAAGAAGCGGGTGTGAGCGGTATCAACGGTCATGTTGGCCTCCTTGAAAACGGGATTCGAAAGCGGAATAGCATCGACTCTCGGAATATCGACTGGTGGCCAAATGTTTTCGGCCGACATGAGCGATGGGTTTCCTCATATCAATCAGTGGCTTGAGTATTTACTGAGTGCAGCAGCGCGGCCATGACGTTAGCCGGGGCAAGGTTGTCGGACCATGGGCACAGTATCTAGACAACCCTGCGGCGACCCGGCAATGTGCACAGCCACAATGCCGGGGCGGGGGGATGACTGGCGTCGACGCCGGGCGAGACGGTCGCGCGACCGCCGGTGAGGGGCCGCGCCTAGCCGCTCGGCACGGGCCTTGGCCGAACGAAACGCTATGTGCCATTAGCACTCTCGCCATCCGCGGCGAGGCATTGCCAAGCTCGGACCTCGCCGCCTGAGTCGGACGCACCTATACTCGCGCGGACACAACCGGGCATCACAAGCAGCGGACCCATCCTGCCACGGGTCTTGCGTTTCGCTGGTGTCAATGTGCGCTCTGCTGTCCCGACACAGCAAGCACAGGGCTGCTTGCCCATAGTTCGGCGGTGTCTGCTGCACTAACTTGCTACGCACGGATGCTGACTCACGCGCGGGCGCTGACAACGAAACCCGAAACCCCATTCGCAGCCACAACAGTGCCTCGGAAGCTAAGACACGTTCGTACCCATGGCAGATTACTGAGCGCGTTCGAACTACTTCACCTGAGAGGCCGTTCAGTGGCAGGTCAAGCGGAACTTCATCAGCCGATTGCGATCGCAGCTGCGGCGCAACGCCATTTCGGTGGCCCGAACTCGAGCACGGCCGCGGGGCGGCGTGGTGAATCCGACCCCGCGCAAATCTTGTCCAGAGCTGCCATCCAGGACGGTGCTCGGTCGTCGCCTTCAGAGATCGCCCCTCTCCGGCGGCTGGGTGTGGTGAGCCCGAATACCGAACCGCCCGAAACCACACACTCCGGAGAGAGATGGACGACCAACTCGCCAAGGTAACCAAAGCCCTTCGGAAGGCCGTGAGCCAGATTGACTGGTTGAAGCGGCAGAACGATGCTCTCATTTCACGCACTAGT
>NZ_VTZN01000283.1 GCF_008370645.1 Mycobacterium simiae | reverse complement strand
CCCCGGGGGCGCGGGTGGCAACGGCGGCGCGGGCGGCGATGGCTCTTCCGTCCGAGGTGATGGCATCGGAGGTTCTGGAGGCAACGGCGGACATGGCTTTGGCACCGACATATCTGGTGGCGCCGGGGGCGCCGGCGGCGCCGGGGGCCAGGGCGGTAACGGCGGGCTGCTTTTCGGGAACGGCGGCGCCGGCGGCGTCGGCGGCACCGGCGGCGTCGGTGGCACCGGTGCCTCAGGCGGTGTCGGAGGTGGCGGCGGAAACGCCGGATTTGCCTTCAGCAACTTCGGCCCCGCAACGGGAAATACAGGTGGTGACGGCGGCAATGGTGCAGACTCCACCGCTGTTGGCGGCACCGGCGGTACCGGGGGCGTCGGCGGTAACGGCGGCAACGGTGGGCTTCTTTTCGGTTTCGGTGGCGCCGGTGGTGACTCCGGGGCCGGCGGGACTGGCGGGACTGGCGGTGCCGGGGGCGCTGGCGGCGCCGGGGGCACTGGCGGCTCCATCGCCTCGTCCGCCAAAAGTGGTGGCGCCGGGGGCGCCGGGGGCATTGGTGGCGCCGGGGGCGCCGAGGGCATTGGTGGCGCCGGGGACTCCCAGTCGGGCAGCGGCGGCAAGGGCGGCAACGGCGGCAATGGCGCCAACGGCGGTCAGGGCGGCGCCGCAGGCGCCCAACCGGGCGCGGGCGGCCGCGGCGGGTTGCTCGGCGGGCAGGGAGCTTCCGGTGTCGGCGGCGCCGGGGGCGCCGGAGGCAGCGCCGGCGCCGGCGGTGCACGGGGGGCCGGCGGCGACTTCGGTGCCGTCTCTGGGCCGGGAGCACCCGGCAACCAAGGCAGCGACGGCAATCCGGGCTCCGACGGCCAGCCGGGCGCACCTGGATAATCCACCTCTACTGGTCGGGCAGTAGCTGAACGCCCGTTTGGCGACGACAAAGATTGCAAGCCCGCCGGGCTAGGCCGGCGGTCGATTACTGTGCAGCCAGTCACCGCGTGGCGTTCGAAGAAGCCGCGCCGAGGTCCATCGGGCGCTCAGCGCGCAGGCGGTGACGTTTCACGACCGCGATGTGCAGGCCCCAACCAACCAAAGGGCCCGGTTCTCAGGTCGAAGTTAGTTCACGGCTACGGGACTCTGCATCCTGCATCTCAACGCACCGCGAATTACACAACGCTGCAAGAGTATTGCTCCAAAAAGTGATTGAGCGAATTTCTACAGATGCTGAATTATCAAGGGCAGCAACATTGTCGCTGCCGGCAGCGGTTCGCGCATAAATTCAATTGAATATGAATTACTAAGATTCCCAATATGACCCCCACCGATAGGCAGTTATGTAGACTCCGTCCGGATAACGGGTCTTGTGGTAACCCTTGGCCCGAATTGATGAAGCTGGGGCTCCGCATTGGTTTGAGCGCGGACCGGTGAAAGGGGAGTTAGACGTGAATTTCTCGGTCTTGCCGCCGGAGGTCAATTCGGCGTTGATGTTCGTAGGCGCGGGCTCGCAGCCAATGCTGGCCGCCGCGGGTGCTTGGGACGGGCTGGCGGCCGAACTGCAGTCCGCGGGAGCCGGGTTTTCCTCGGTGACCTCGGGGCTGGCCGGCCAGTTCTGGCAGGGGCCAGCGGCGCAAGCGATGACAGCAGTGGCGGAGATGTACACCGCGTGGCTGAGCGCGGCGGCGGCTCAGGCCGAGCAGGTATCGGGTCAAGCCAAAGCCGTAGCCGCTGTGTTTGATACGGCGCACGTGGCCATTGTGCATCCGGCGGTGGTGGCGGCAAATCGCTCGGAGCTAGTGTCGTTGGTCAGGTCGAACTTATTCGGTCAGAACGCGCCGGCGATTGCAGCCGCCGAGGCTAATTACGAGCAGATGTGGGCCCAAGATGTGGCCGCGATGTCGAGCTATTACGCCGGGGCGGCATCGGCAGCCGCGCAGTTGACCCCATGGCAGCTGACGTCGCAGGGGATTATTATCCCGCTCCCCGACAACATCGGCGTCATCAACCTGACACCCGGCAATATCGGCGCCCTCAACCTAGGCATCGGCAATATCGGCGACCTGAATGTGGGGAGCGGGAACACTGGCAATTTCAACCTGGGCGGCGGTAACTTCGGCAATCTCAACCTGGGCAGCGGAAACGGAAATTCCGGTAAGGGAAATTCAACGGCGCAAGTCCCTGCCAGCTTCAATCTGGGCAGCGGTAACTTGGGAAATTCCAACCTGGGCAGCGGTAACCTGGGCGGGTTCAACCTGGGCAGCGGTAATACGGGCAATGCGAACGTCGGCTTCGGCAACATCGGCGCCACGAACTTTGGCAGCGGAAACGCGGGCAGCGACAACTTTGGCTCGGGCAACACCGGAAACACAAACTTAGGCGCCGGCAACACCGGCAACGCCAACTTTGGCATCGGCAATACCGGAAACATGAATTTTGGCGGCGGAAACACCGGTCTCGGAAACTACGGTGGCGGTAACCTAGGTGACGGAAATATCGGCCTCGGGAATTTGGGGAACAATAACTTCGGCTTCGGGAATAAGGGTAACAATAACATAGGAATCGGGCTAGCTGGCGATAACCAGATCGGCATTAATTTCAGCGCCCTGAACAGTGGCACCGGAAATATTGGCCTCTTTAATTCCGGCAATGATAACTTCGGATTTTTCAATTCCGGCGACAAGAACATCGGTATCGCGAACTCGGGTCTGGGAGTTGGTCCCTTAAGCACCGAATTCTTTACCTCCGGTACGCTCAACTCGGGCATTGGAAGCTCAGGCAACCTCAACACCGGGTGGGGAAACTCTGGTTCCTTTAACTCGGGCGACTTTAACGCGGGCACTACGAACACTGGCCTATTTAACTCCGGCGCCACCAACACTGGCTGGGCTAATTCGGGCGATCTTAATACCGGCTTGTTTAACTCGGGCGACATCAATACGGGTTTCTTCAACGCGGGTAATGCCAACTTCGGCAGCTTCAATGGCGGCAGCATCAATACGGGCGACTTTAACTCGGGCAGCATTAACACCGGATACGCAAATTCGGGCGGGGTAAATACCGGCTTTCTTAACGGAGGAAATCTTAACACCGGCCCGTTGAGCCCCTTCGATCAACCGGTGGTAAATTCGGGCTTCTCCAATGACTTCGACGGTCCATTCGGCAAAGGCGGCGTCAATCAATCGGGAGCCTTTAATCAAGGTGTCAATAACTCGGGTTTCGATTCCGGTGACAACATCATCGGGGGCACCGTTGCCTCCTCGGGCTTCGAGAACCATGGTAACTTCGGTTCTGGCTTCTTAAACGCAGGAGCCTTTAGTTCGGGCTTCAGAAATACGGGCCCTGCAGGCTCCGAACCCGCCTTCATGTCGGGCTTTGTAAACAGCTCAGGAACGTTCATCTCGGGCTTCTTCAATGCCGGGACTTTCACCCCGGGACTGTTGGAAACCTTCAACTCGGGCTTCGGAAACCTGGGCAACCAGGTATCGGGACTCTTCAATGCACAAAATCTGAAGTCCGGTGTGATCCACTGACATGAAAATTGCGACGCCCAATGGGTAGCGATTGCCGCCGGCGACGTTTCTTGATCGCAAGCGCGTCGCTGCTTGCCTTGCGGTTCAATCCGCTGGCTGTCCAAAGAATCCAATATGGGAGGCAGCGATGTCGTTCGTGATCGCGGTTCCGGAGCAGTTGACGGCTGCGGCGGCTGTCTTGGCGGGCCTTGGCTCGGCGGTCCGAGGAGCCAACGCGGCGGCAGCTGCCCCTACCACGGCGTTGGCAGTCGCCGCCGCAGACGAGGTGTCGGTGGCGGTGGCATCGCTATTTTCGTCGCACGCCCAGGCCTACCAGGCGATCAGTGTTCAGGTTGCAGAATTCCATCAGCGTTTCTTGCACATGCTGACTGGTTCCGCGGCGTTCTACGCCAGCGCTGAGGCTGCGAACACCTCGGCTTTGCGGGCTGCACAACGAGGCCTGCTGGGCGCGGTTAATGCACCCACGCAGGCGCTGGTGGGGCGCCCGCTGATCGGCAACGGCTCCGATGGGTCCCCGGGCAGCGGAGCGACCGGCGGCGACGGTGGTCTCCTGATCGGTAACGGCGGAAAC
>NZ_VTZN01000282.1 GCF_008370645.1 Mycobacterium simiae | reverse complement strand
CCACCCGCGCCGGTGGCCTGGAGGTCAATGCCGTTAGCTTCGCCATCCCGGGGAACACGCTGCTGAACAACGTGTCGTTGACCGCGCCGCCCGGCACACTGACCGCCGTCATCGGCGGGTCCGGTGCCGGCAAGACCACACTTTCCCGCCTCATCGCCGGGTACACCAACCCCAGCTCCGGCACGGTGAGCTTTGCGGGCCACAACATCCACACCGGCTACGCGTCGTTGCGCAGCAGGATCGGGATGGTCCCCCAAGATGACGTCGTGCACCGGCAACTGACCATCATTCAGGCGCTTGGTTACGCTGCCGAACTGAGGTTGCCGCCCGATACCAGCAAAGAGGACCGCGCACAGGTCGTCGCCGGAGTGCTCGCGGAGCTGGGGCTAACCCAGCACGCCGACACCAGAGTCGACCAGCTATCCGGCGGCCAGCGCAAACGCGCGTCGGTGGCACTAGAACTGCTCACCGGACCGTCGCTGCTGATCCTCGACGAGCCCACATCCGGTCTGGACCCGGCGCTGGACCTGCAGGTGATGACGATGCTGCGCCAACTCGCCGACGCCGGTCGGGTGCTGTTGGTTGTCACGCACTCACTGACCTATCTCGACGTCTGCGATCAGGTGTTGCTCATGGCGCCCGGGGGTAAGACGGCTTTTTTGGGCCCGCCCGACCAGATCGGTGCGGCCATGGGAACCACCAACTGGGCCAAGATTTTCGCCAAGGTGGGCGCGGACCCAGAGGAGGCCAACCGCCGCTTCCTGGCCCAGCATCGGCCGCCTGCGCCCGCGCAGCACCAAACGCCGACGGATCTGGGCACGCCAGCGCACACCAGCGTGCGCCGCCAGTTCGGCACGATCGCGCGCCGCCAAGTTCGGCTGGTCGTCGCCGACCGCGCCTACTTCGTATTCCTGGCGATCTTGCCGTTCATTCTGGGGGCATTGTCGCTGGCCGTTCCCGGCGACAGCGGCTTCAGGATCGCCGCACCGACCAGTCAAACCCCCGACGAAGCCGCCCAGATCTTGACGCTGCTGTCCATCGCGGCCGTCTTCATGGGCACCGCGCTGACGATCCGCGACCTGATCGGTGAGCGCGCGATCTTCCGGCGCGAACAGGCGGTCGGCCTGTCCACGACGGCGTATTTGAGCGCCAAGGTCACCGTCTTCTGCGTCTTCGCCGTCATCCAAGCCGCAATCACGACCAGCATCGTGCTCCTGGGCAAAGGCACGCCGACGCAGAAAGCGCTGCTGCTGGGCAATCCCAGCGTGGAACTTTTCGGCACCGTCGCCGCGACCTGCGTGGCCTCGGCGATTGTCGGGTTGGCGTTGTCGTCGGTCGCGCGATCCAACGAGCAGATCATGCCGTTGCTAGTGGTGTCGCTGATGCTGCAGCTGGTGCTTGCCGGCGGCATCGTCCCGGTGACCGACCGGATCTTCCTCGACCAGCTGTCCTGGGCGGTGCCCGCGCGGTGGGGCTACGCGGCATCGGCGGCAACCGTCAACCTTCGAGAGCTGGTGCCCGGGTCGCTCAGTCCCGAGGACAGCCACTGGACACACTCGCGCATTGCTTGGCTTTTCGACATGGCGATGCTTGCCGCGCTCTGCGTGCTGTATTCCGGGCTGGTGTGGTGGCGCATCCGGCTCAAGCGCTGAGGGTCACGCGTCCAGTCGCAACCCATGCGCCAGAGCGAAGGCCAAGGCCTGCGGGACGTCGACGCGGGCACCCGTAAGCGACGCCGTCTTCCACAACGACGGATCGATGGTGGCGCTGCGCAGATCGGCGTTGTCCAGCTTGGCGCCGGTGGTCCGCGCACCACTGAGGTCGGCGCTGCGCAGCACGCTCTTGCGCAGGTCGGCCTCTACCAGACTGGCCTCCCGGAGTCGACAGCCGCTCAGGTCCACGCCACGCAGATCGTTGCCGCCGAGCACCGCGAGCGTGAAGTCCACTTCGTCGAACGTCAGCGGCCGCATCCGGCACTGGACAAAGACTGAACCGAGCATGCTGCACTGCTGGAATACACTGTGCCACAACGTACTTCGTTGAAACATGCAATTACGGAATGCCGATCCGCGGTGTTCGGATTCAGTCAGGTTGACGCCGCTGAAATCGCATTCGGTGAACACCACGCGTTCGGTCCGCAGCCGGCTCAGATCCTCGTCGCGGAAGTCGTGTCCGGAGTATTCGCAATCGACCCAATGCTGCAAGGCGGTCAGCTGCTCGTCAGACTGGCTAGGGCGTATTCGCTGACCGCAATCAGCGCGTCAGTGGCCGACTTGCGGTTTCGGGCGTCCACCGCGATCACCGGAATGTGCGCGGGCAGCGTCAATGCCTCGCGCACCTCGGCAACCGGATACCGTGGGGCACCGTCGAATTCATTGACCGCGACAAGGAACGGCAGGTTGCGGTGTTCGAAGAAGTCAACGGCGGCGAAGCTGTCCTCCAAGCGTCGGCAGTCCACCAGAACGATTGCGCCGATGGCGCCGCGCACCAGGTCGTCCCACATGAACCAGAACCGACGCTGGCCGGGGGTGCCAAATAGGTACAGCACCAGGTCGTCGTCCAAGGTGATACGGCCGAAGTCCATCGCGACCGTGGTGGACCGCTTGTCCGGGGTGGACTCGAGCATGTCGACGCTGGCCGAGGCATCAGTGACCATTGCTTCGGTACGCAGCGGCATGATCTCCGACACGGCGCCGACGAACGTCGTCTTGCCAGCGCCGAATCCGCCCGCGACGACGATCTTCGTCGACGCGGTACCGCGCGCCTTAGAGTGCTTGGAGACCACGCAGGGTCCTTCCTATGAGTTCGCGGCGCTCATCGCGGGTGGACTGGTCGGTCAAGGTCTCGTGCACCTGAAGGTAATCGGACGTGACCAGATCGCCCACCAAGACGCGCGCGACGCCCACCGGCAAATCCAGCCGGGCGGCGATTTCGGCCACCGACGCGCTGTTGAGGCACAACTGGATGATGTGACCTCGCAGGTCATGGGGCGGCCATTGGTGAGCCAGCCCCGCCTGCAGCGTCTGCACCGGCGCTTGCAGTGGCAGGTCGACGTCGGTACCGGTCCGTCCCGCTGTCAGAGTGTACGGGCGGACCAGGTGTGCCTCCGGCCGGGTTAGCGACGGGTCGCGTCTGTCCATTGCGGCTGGGGTTGGGAGCGGCGGGACGATTGCACGACGCTGCCGACTCGTTCGACGAGAATGGCCATCTCGTAGCCGATCTGCCCGATGTCGCATCCGGTCGCCGCCAGCGTCGCCAGATGCGAGCCGTCACCGACCCGCATCAGCAGTAAGAATCCGTTCTGCATTTCGACCACCGACTGCAGCACCGGGCCACCCTCGAACAGCTGCGCGGCGCCGGTGGCCAGGCTGGCCAGCCCGGAAGCCACCGCGGCCAACTGGTCGGCGCGTTCGCGCGGCAAATACTCACTGGCGGCGATGGGCAGACCGTCCACGGACACCAGCAGGGCATGCGCCACTGCGGGAACCTCGCGGGCAAACTTCGACACCAGCCAGTCGAGCTGACTGTCCGACATGCGTAGGTTCATTCCTGATTGGGTTCCTGACTGGTCTTGCGGGCGTGTGCCCGGCCGGTTCGCACACCATCGAAGTGGCTACTCATGGAGGCGCGAACCGCGTCCGGATCGCGCGCAGCCGCATGCTGCGCTAGCCGGCGTTGACCCGTTTCCACCTGATCAGCCTGGGCGGCCCCGGGCACCAGCCGGGCTCCGGGAGTGCGCACCGGCAGGCCGTGGTCGGTGCGGGACTCCACCGGCTTGTCTTGGGCTTCGGCGGCCACCGACCAGCCCCGGTCCCACACCGACTGCCAATCCAGGTCCGGACTGTGGACCAGCTCGCGCGGATCACCCATCATCTCCGACAGCATCCGCTGATAGATCACGTCGTCATCGGGGGCTGGGCCGGCCGGGGCCGCCGGCGCGGGGGTCGCGTCGGCGGCCCCGGAACGCCGGGAAAAAAACGCCGAGGTGTCCGACGCCGCTGGCGCCGGGACCGGTTGCGGAGCCTGCGAGGGGGCGTGCTTGGGCTGGTGCTGGGTCTCCCACCACGGAGTTTTCAGCTCGCGACGGCGCCGGGGCTGGTGCTGGCCGG
>NZ_VTZN01000281.1 GCF_008370645.1 Mycobacterium simiae | reverse complement strand
ATTCATCCGGCACTCGACCGTGGGGCCTGACCCCCGACGAACTTACCAGCGAGACCACCAAGGCCTGCGTTAGCCGCCGTCCGAACACGGTCACCCCAGCACCGATCGCCCGCCGAGCGGGCAGCCATCCGCGATTCATTACATCGCCCGCAAGTAGAGGACTCAGTCATCGCTGAAATGCGCGCCGGGGCGACCGCTACGTTCGCCGGCCCCGATTGGTCACAGTGGACAACCCGGGTCCTGGGCCATGCCGATTCGACGACAATCGGCCACCGGGCGGGGACCCACCGCATCATCTCCCCGGAGCAGACCTGGCAGGCCGTACAACCAATGTTGGAACCCGCCGGCATCACCCGCGTCGCCGATCTCACCTGGCTCGACGATCTCGGTATACCCACTGTTCAGGCAGTGCGTCCGGACTCGCAGACACTGTCGGTCAGTCAAGGCAAAGCAGCCACCTACCGCGCCGCCCAAGTCTCTGCCGTCATGGAATCGCTGGAAGGCTGGCACGCCGAAAACGTCACGCCCGACCTATTGTCCACCACCACAACGGATATCGTCTCCGCACTGACCTACGATCCCGCACACCTGCTCCTCTCGGCCCAAAGTCTCTACCATCCTGGCGCCAAGCTCGACTGGATGAGCGCCACAACATTGTTGACCGGCCGTCAAACCTGGGTGCCGTGGGAAGCTGTCTTAGTGAACGCGGCGGTCAACCACCGCTGGGACCCGCCGCTGTTCTCGACGGACACCACGGGATTGGCCTCGGGCAACAGCTACTGGGAGGCCAGCCTGCATGCGCTGTACGAGGTCATGGAACGCCATGCTATGGCTGCCGGCGAACCCGGAAGCACGCTGTTCGAGGTGCCTCTTGACGATGTCGCCGACTCCGACTGCGCCGAGTTGATCGACATGATTCATCGCGCCGGTAGCGAACTGAAGATAGCGCGGACCGACGCGTGGGACGGTTTCTCTTGCTTTACTGCCGAGCTCTGTTCGCCCATGCTTGGGGTGCCGTTCAGCGGCTTCGGTTTGCACCACGATCCCAACGTGGCATTGTCTCGTGCGATCACCGAAGCCGCGCAATCGCGGCTGACGGCCATCAGCGGAGCCCGCGAGGATCTGTCGCCGGCGTTGTACCACCGATTCGCCCGAGTGCACGCCTACGGCCCGTTGCGGCCAACCATGCGGCACTTGCCTACCGCCGAACCAATATCGTGGCAGGCTGCCGACACCGGCTCACTGCGCGAGCTGCTGACGTCGGCCGCCGCCGCGGTGGCCGCCCGGTCGGGCAGCGAGCCGCTGGCGGTTGTGTGCGATCTGGTCGGCAGCTGCGTTCCGGTGGTCAAGGTCATCGCACCCGGCCTGACGGCATCACACGGTTCCCCGATGCGCACCCCCTTGCAGGAATCGGCATGACGGCTGCGGGCCGGCTCGTGGTGACCGCAGGGCCCACGATAGATGTCAACGATATCCATGCGGTAGCGCCCAATGCCGAAGTCGCTAAACCGATTTCATTCGGCGACGCCCTCGGGTATGGGCTGAAGCAAGGTGACACCTTGCTGATTGTCGACGGGCTGTTCTTTCAACACGCCCCGGTCCGACACAAGGAACTTTTGACCTTGATGGAGGACGGCGTACGCGTCGTCGGATCATCCAGCATGGGCGCGCTGCGCGCCGCCGAACTCCATCCGTTCGGGATGGAGGGCTACGGCTGGGTATTCGAAAGCTACCGCAACGGCTACTTGGAAGCCGATGACGAAGTCGGCATGGTTCACGGTGAGCCCGAAGACGGTTATCCGGTCTTCGTCGACGCGCTCGTCAACATTCGCCAGACATTATCGCTCGCCGTCCAGACAGGTTTGCTATCAGCACAATTAGAGTCCGACCTGATAGCAGCCGCTCGCCGCATGCCGTTCACAGCGCGTACTTGGGATCGGCTCCTGGGTGCTGTCGACGCGCCTGAAAGGCGTTATTTGGCAAGACAGTTGCAGGCACTGCGCGTCGATGTCAAACGTGCCGATGCGCTGGTGGCACTCCAACAAATCCTCGACGGCCACGGTGGTGGGGCCACCCGCACCGGCCCACCACCGACCGTATGGTCCGAACGCTGGAAGCAACGTTGGGCGCCTTCCATTCCGATCACCGTCACCACCGATACCGGGACCGATACCACTATCGAGGTCCGAGACACCGACGTCCTGTCGCTGCTGAGCATCTGCGCCACCGACCGCTGGGCCTACCTACCTGCCCTCGAACAAATCGCTTCTTGGCACTGGGCTTTGGCCCACCCCGGCCACTGCGGCAACATTCGCGAAAACGCATCACGGGCCGTCGCGGGTGTCTGCGCCGACACCCACCAACGTGCGTTGGAGACTGTCGCCCACCACTACGCGTTAGCCATTGGGCTCATCGACCAGGCTGGCTTCCCCGAGCCAGTCAGGGCCCAGTGGTTGACCGCTGAAGAGAACGAAACCCTATGTGATGACCCGATTGCCATCTCAGCCCGCCTCGTTACCCGCACGCTGTTTGTCACCCGGACGCTTCCAGCTATCGAGCACTTTCTCGACTTACTACGCTCGGACCCGCGACTGCCGCGCTGGCGCACCGCTGCGGCCCATGCGTTGGCCAGGCGCGATGAATTAGCCAGGCATAAGCCGCATTTGAACCTGCACCGACCCGATCCGAGACAACTCAGAATCCTCTTCGCTCAGCGATGGGGCACGGAGGTGGACCGCATCGAACTCGCCCAACGCGGCCTGATGAGCGAGGAGGCCTTCTATACTGCCGCCTCCCTGTTCGCTGTCGCCGCCGCCGACGACCAGTTGCCGTCAATCGACGTTGGCGTCTTGGGGCCGGCCCAAGCAGGGGACACTTCGGCGCGCATCATCGCTTTGTCAACCGCGGCGCCGGCAGCCGGGCAAGTCTGCGACGTCATCGGTGCGCATCGGGCGCGCCGGTGACCACGCAACGGGTGCGGCTGTAGATCGTCGGCATGCACTGGTTGCAATGAGTACAGGCCGATTTCACCGGATGCCGCGCGTCTTGCGCCTTGATTCGGTTGATCAGGTCGGGTTCGGCGAGCAGTGCGCGGGCCATCGCGACGAACTCGAATCCCTCGGCCATCGCCAGGTCCATGGTCGCGCGGTTGGTGATGCCGCCTAGCAAGATCAGCGGCATCGAAAGCTCGGCACGGAACAGTCGAGCTTCCCGCAACAGATAGGCATCGCGGTAGGGGTATTGGCGGAAGAACTTGTGGCCGATCATCCGGATGCCCCAGCGCAGCGGGGGCTTGAACGCCCCGGCAAACTCCTTCACCGGGGCGTCGCCGCGGAACAAATACATCGGGTTGACCAGCGAGCTGCCGGCGGTCAGTTCGATCGCGTCCAGTGCGCCGTCTTCCTGAAGCCATTTTGCCGTGGTCACGGCTTCCTCTGTGGTGATACCGCCGCGGATGCCGTCGGCCATGTTGAGCTTGGCCGTTACCGCGAGCTGCTGATCGACCGCGCGGCGAACCGACATCACTAACCCTCGGGCGACCTTCGCCCGGTTACGCAGTGATCCGCCGAATTCGTCGTCGCGCCGGTTGATCAGCGGGCTGAGAAACGAGCTCGCTAAGTAGTTGTGGCCCAAGTGGATTTCGACGGCGTCGAAGCCGGCCTCCACCGCCAGTCGCGCGGCGTTGGCGTGTGCGGTCAGCACGTCGTCGATATCGTCGCGGGTGGCTTTCTTGGCGAATCGCATTGCGATCGGGTTGAAGAACCGCACCGGAGCCAGCGCGGTCGCTTTGTTGGAGCGGGCGTCGGCCACCGGCCCGGCGTGGCCGATCTGGGCGCTCACCGCCGCGCCCTCGGCGTGGATAGCTTCGGTAAGCCGGCGCAGCCCCGGCACCGCTTCCGGGCGCATCCAAATCTGGTCGCCGCTGGTCCGCCCGCCGGGGGAGACTGCGCAGTAGGCGACGGTGGTCATCCCGACCCCGCCCGCCGCGGGCTGACGGTGGTACTCGATCAGATCTTCGGTCACCAGCGCGTCGGGCGTGCGTGCCTCGAAGGTGGCGGCCTTGATAACCCGGTTACGCAGTGTCAGCGGGCCGAGCTTTGCCGGGCTGAACACGTCCGGGGTCGGG
>NZ_VTZN01000280.1 GCF_008370645.1 Mycobacterium simiae | reverse complement strand
CCATCCCGGCGCCTGGAATCCCGACCAGTACGGCAACCCCGACAACATCGCCGGCTACCAGCCGCTGGCGTGGGAGCTGATGAATCAGCTCGGCCAGGTCGACGTGCTGGTGTGCTCGGTGGGCACCGGTGGGCATTCGGCCGGGGTGGCGCGGGTGCTGCGCCAGTTCAACCCGGCCATGAAGCTGATCGGGGTCGACACCATCGGCTCGACCATTTTCGGTCAACCCGTGGCGAGCCGCTTGATGCGCGGGCTGGGCTCTAGTATCTATCCGCGCAACGTCGACTACGACGCCTTCGACGAGGTTCACTGGGTGGCCCCAGAAGAATCGGTGTGGGCTTGCCGCGCCTTGGCGGCCAGCAACTTCGCCAGCGGCGGGTGGAGCGTGGGGGCGGTGGCTCTGGTCGCGGGCTGGGCCGCACGCACCTACCCCCCAGACACCCGCATCGCCGCGGTGTTTCCCGACGGGCCGCAACGCTACTTCGACACCATCTACAACGACGACTACTGCCGCCAGCACCGGCTGCTGGACCGCCGACCCGACGCCGAGCCTGCGCTCATCGCCGACCCGACCCACCAAGTGGTGACTTCCTGGACCCGCACCACCACCATCATCAACCCGACGCTGGTCTCGGCCGCATGAGAGAGTTCCTCACGCGGTTTGGTGGTTTCGACGGGCCCAGCCGGGTGCTGATGATCAACCAGTTCGGCATCAACATCGGTTTCTACATGCTGATGCCGTATCTGGCCGGATACCTGGCCGGCCCGCTCGGGCTGGCCACCTGGGCGGTCGGGCTGGTGCTGGGGGTGCGCAATTTCTCCCAGCAGGGCATGTTCATCTTGGGCGGCACGCTGGCCGACCGGATGGGCTACAAACTGCTGATCGTGGCCGGGTGTGTGCTGCGCACCGGCGGGTTCGCGCTGCTGGTGGCCGCCCAGTCATTGCCGGCCGTGCTGATCGCCGCGGCGGCCACCGGCCTCGCCGGCGCGCTGTTCAACCCGGCGGTGCGCGCGTACCTGGCCGCCGATGCCCGGGAGCGCCGTGTCGAGGCCTTCGCCATGTTCAACATTTTCTACCAGGCCGGAATCCTGTTGGGCCCGCTGGTCGGACTGGCTCTGGTGGCCGTCGATTTCCGGGTCACCGCGGCAGCCGCGGCGGTGGTGTTCGCCGTACTCACGGGCGCCCAGCTGGTGGCGTTGCCTCAGCGTGAACTCGACCCCTCAGCGCGGCAGACCTCGATCCTGCAGGACTGGCGGGCGGTTGTGGGGAACCGGGCCTTCCTGCTGTTCGCGGCGGCGATGATCGGCACCTACATGCTGACCTTCCAGGTCTACCTGGCGCTGCCGCTGCAAGCCGCACTACTCACCCCGCGCTTCCAAACCCAGCTCGTGGCGATCATGTTCGCGGTCTCGGGCCTGATCGCCGTCGCCGGACAACTGCGCATCACCCGCTGGTTCGCAAACCGGTGGGGCGCCAGACGCAGTCTGGTCGTGGGCCTGGCCATCCTGGCAGCCTCGTTTGTGCCGCTGGCCGTCGTCCCCGACGGTCAGCGGCTCGGGACAGCCACTGCGGTGGGTGCGCTGCTGATCTCGGCCGCGCTGCTGGCGATCGGATCGGCTGCGGTATTCCCCTTTGAGATGGATACCGTGGTCGCCCTGGCCGGCAACCGGCTGGTCGGCACCCACTACGGGTTCTACAACACCATCGTGGGAACCGGCATCCTCATCGGCAACCTGGCCACCGGAGCCGCCTTCGGTGCTGCACAGCGGCTCGGTGCCGGCGCACTGGTGTGGACCGCACTCGCTCTCGTCGGCGCCGCCGCCGCCCTCGTCCTTCACCGCCTCGACCCCGCACGCCCCGCACACCACGCGTTGTCCGGCACGCGGATGCGGTTGCTGCCCGCCAAGGCAAGTCCAGTCCGCAGCACCTAGGGCAAGCGGGGCGTCAATCTCCTCCACCGCACCAGCCCGGCCGAACGCCCGCGCACCCGTCCCGGCGTCCGGGCCGCAGGCGCAGTGGGCAACGCTACATTCCTACGAACAACCCTTGCCCACCACATCAACCACAGAGCGACGCCGCGAACCGGGCTTAGCCGCCGGCGAAGTTCACGGTGTAGCCATAGGCCGCCACACGGTGTCGCAGGACGGCGAGCCGAAAATTCCGGGGACTTTATACCCTACCCCTGTTGGGTTATGTGTGGCATCGTGGCGGCTATGGGCCAAACGGCAGAATGCACCATCGCCGAAGGCGATGATGCGCCGACTGGTGTGGATCACCCTCCGGCGCCCGGTGGCCATCATCGTCGGGATCGTGGGCGCCCTAGCCCCCACAGCGTTTCCGGTGCGTACCGGTGGCGCCCCAGCCGGCGTCTAGTCCTGCAGCTGCCCGCTCAGCGCGGCCCGTGGCACGGTTGCAACCGGCACGAATCAGTTATCGCACAGCTACTTTCGCCATAACTCCGCGTCCCCGGACTGCTGCGATGAGCGACCTCGGAAAGGGAAGTCACCGCAATGAGGAACCGCCCGAGCCGGATCCGTGTTGCCGGAGCCACCGCGGCGCCTGCGCCGGGCTCACGGCCGTGGGGGTTGCTGTTGGTTGTGCCGGCCAGGGCTGATATCGCCAGAAACGCGATGTCGAGGAACGGGCCTCGATGCCCGAACGGGCCGTCCACCCGGTCGTCCGCGACGGCGCGCCAGCTCATGCTCCTCGCCGCGGCTGGGTGGAACTACGCGGCTTCCGAACTACGAAAAGCGCCGAGCAGGTCGTGTCGAATCGTTTGGGGCTTAACGGCTTCCGAGTGTTTCCCAGCTTCAGCCTGTGCGGTGCGCAGGCCGATGACATCACGACTTACCCAGGTGGAGGAGCTATTTTGCGGCGAATCGCCCAAGCGGACCACGCGGTCGCCGGGCCGGGCGGCGGGCGGATCGTCAACCGGCATGCGATTGATCGGATTGTCGTAGTACCTACGAGATAGGGGAGGAGGTGGAAATGATGACAACCGGGGACCGGAACCAAGATTGTCTGGAGGCGTGCGCGAAGTGTCAGCAGGCGTGTGAGTCCTGCGCCGCGGCCTGCATCGGGGATGCGAACATGGCCGAGTGCGCGCGCTTGTGCCTGGACTGCGCGACGATGTGCGCGACCTGCGTGACGTTGTTGGCGCGGGGCTCGCGGTGGGCGGCGCAGGTGTGCGCGATCTGCGCAGCGATCTGCGACGCGTGTGCTTCAGAGTGCGACAAGCACGGCTGCAGCGAGTGCGCGCAGGCCTGCCGGCGGTGCGCCGAGACATGTCGGGCAATGGCATCGGACTGAGCAACACACCGCAGCGATTCCGCGGAGGGGTGGGGCGTGGCCCTGCTCCTTCGCGGGATCCTGGCTGTGACCTTTCGATGCCTCGGCGGTGGGGTTCGGCACGGCTGTGGCTGCGATGCCAAGCGCTGGGGCTCTCGCCAACACCTGCGGCTAGCGGAACCTCACTCGATTCGCACGAGAAGCATATTCAGAGGTAGGGCGTTGGGGGTCGGGCGCGGCGCGTCACCACCGGACGCGATGGTGGTGCCGGCTCCGGGCTGGTGGCCGGCCGCACCACGAAATGCGGCTGGCTGCAACACGAATCGCATCCGACGTCCGGGACTGGGTGATCGGTCGCTCGACACTCGGAGGGCCCGCACTGGTGACGAGACAGTCTCGTCGCGGTAGGCGGTATCACAAGCGTGAAGGGCCTGCAGCATCGCGCTGCTTGCGCGGGCTCGGCCGTCGACCGGATTCCGCGTTCGTGATGTTGCCAGACCCGCGCCGCTATCCGCGGCAAGGTGCGCAAGGCCGACCCGCCCACCTGCGCAGCTATTGAAAACGATTGTCAAACCCATTAAGGTGTGATGTCGACGCGCGGGGTGAAGGAAGTGTTCATATGTCCACGGTATGGATAGCGTCGCCGCCGGAAGTGCACTCAGCGCTGCTCACCAGCGGCCCGGGACCCGGCTCATTGTTGTCGGCCGCCGCGGCCTGGTCGGCGATGAGCACCGAGTACACCCAGGTGGCCGAGGAACTCATGGCCGTACTCAGCGCGGTGCAGGCAGGGGCCTGGGAAGGGCCGAGTGTCGAGCAATACGTGGCCGCGCACATGCGGTACCTGGCGTGGCTGATGCGCGCCAGCGCC
>NZ_VTZN01000028.1 GCF_008370645.1 Mycobacterium simiae | reverse complement strand
CTGGCGCCACCGGTGTCCCCGGGTACCGGTACCTTGTGGCCGCGGGGTGCGGGCACCGCCGTTAAAAGGAATGGCCAAACCTTCTCGTTGCCGGTGTACATCAGCCCTTCGGTGTTGGGTTGGATCACCGCTTTGCCCGGAAAATAACTGCGCTCAAACTGAAAACCCAGATCTTCGAGCCAGTTGAAATGCTCGATGCTGCCGTCGCAGTAGGCGCGGATCTTCGTGTGATCGGGCTTGCGCGACACCGCGACCAGGTACTTGTACATCTCGTCAGGCGAGTCGGGATGACCCGTGGCCTGCTGGACCGCGGTCCCCCCGCCCAGGTAGAAATGTCCACCGGCCAGCGACGTGGTGCCGCCTGCTACGGCGGCGCGCTCCAAGACCAACACCCGGGCGCCCGCCGCAGCCGCCGTCACCGCCGCGCAGCCGCCGGCGATGCCGAAACCGATCACCACTACATCGACGTCATCTGACCAGGTTTTCACCGCGTATGCGTTGACGGTCGCCGGCATGTCGATGCTCACCGCTGCTCCTGCTTTACGTAGTCGTAGAACGCCTTGATCTCCGGGGAGAGATAGGCGATCTCCACAAACGGCACCCCCGGCATGCGGTGCTGCTAGATAGGCAAATTCAATTCCGCCGGGCATGATGCCGCGCTGCACCACGGTAGCGCCGTGGTTGGCCGCCTCAACCAGGGCGACTTCCAGCCGGTGCGGGCTTTCGGCCTCCAAGCAGATGTGGTGCAGGCCGGGGCCGCAGTCCCGCAAGAAGTCACTATAGATATTTTCGCCATGAACCGGCGAGATGAGTTCCAACTGTATGTCGCCGAGATAGCTCAGCGAGATGCTCGCGACGAAATCGGCGGGCTTGCCGTAATAGCTGCAAGCATCGGGAGCAAAGTGCACGTCGGGTATTCGGACCCACTTCCGCGCGCCCAAAAGGCAGGTGAGCGCGGCCTCGGTGGCATCCAGGTCCGTCGTCACCCACGCGATCTGTGTCACCGACTGAACGGTTAGGTTCATCGTCTCGCAGAATATCCCAGCGGCTTGACGCCAGAAAGAGCGCAGGCAGAATTTGCTCGACACCAGCGGCGGCTTCCGCGAAACGGTGGGTGAACACGTTCTAGTTGGCGTCTGTCTGAGTCCCGACGTCGGCTAGCACTGACCCCGACGTGGCCGCCGTGGGCGGAGCGCTGCTAATCCGGGGCTGGGATTCCGAGGTCCTGGCGGATCTGATCAGAGGTGGTCCGCCAGGAGACCGCGGCGGGAAATTGTCCCCAGACGCTGTTGAAGATTCCGATGAGCTGCCCGGGTCCGCCACCGGCCAAGTAGACCGGTCCGCCGGAATCGCCCTTCTGGCTGGCTACCCCGCCGGACATGGTGAACCACCCGTTGTTGACGCTTTCGACGATTCCGCACGTTTCACCGGTGCTGATGCCGAAATGGCAGACCGCTTGACCACGTTCGACCACCGATCCCAGTCTTGATGTCAGCTGGCGCCCTCCAGGCAGCACATCGCTCATTCTGACCCCGTCGACCAGCGTAATTGCCTCGTAGTCATCGATTGACTGGTCGGTGGAAACAGTGGTACCGCTTGGTGTGCTGTCGCGGAATGCTCGCAGGTGGCCGATGACGTTATTGTCTCGGTCGGTGACCGTACCCTCGCCCCGGCAATGCCCCGCGGTAAAGGCCATTCGCTGTTTAACGTCTACGTACGCCAGGGTGCAGATGTGGGCGTCCTGGTGAATTTCCATGCCGGGATATACCAAGGTCGGGTCGGCGTTCGCGGTCGCCCATGACATCCCGAAGGCGAGCGCCCCGGCAGCTACTGATACAGCTAATGCGCGCAATGCCAAGCGGCGCACCGTGGACTCCGATCCGTCAAGGCCGGCATGGCACCGGGCGCGGGTTGAGGTTATGGGGTCATTGACCCCGACGGTAAGACTTTCGCGCCGTCTGGCGGCTGCGTTACCGCAGCGTGGCCAGCGAGACATCAACCCTGGTCGCGGCGGGCGCACGAGGTTCCCAGCCCGGCGGTCCGAAAACGTAAGCAAGCCGATCACGTAGCCGTGTCGCCGCACGCCAGTCGCGCGCGATCGCGACGTATTCGCGGGTCTGCAGCTTCCAGATGTTGAATGTGGTCACCGGCTTGGTCAGGCCATAATGCGGGCGGAAAATCTCGGCCTGGAAACTACCGAATAGCCGGTCCCAAATGATCAGGATGCCTCCATAGTTCTTATCCAGGTAGATCTGGTCCATCCCATGGTGCACGCGGTGATGTGACGGGGTGTTGAAGATGAACTCGAACAACCGCGGCAGCTTGTTGATTCGTTCAGTGTGCACCCAGAACTGGTAAATCAGGCTGACAGAAAAGGCGAAAAACACCATCCAGGGCGGCACCCCCAAGAGGGGCAGCGGGATCCACATGAGGATCTCCCCGCTGTTGTTCCACTTCTGGCGCAACGCTGTGGCAAAATTGAAATATTGGCTGGAGTGGTGCGCTTGGTGGGTAGCCCAAATCAACCTGACTCGGTGCGCGATCCGGTGATAGGTGTAATAGAGCAGGTCAAGGCCTAGAATGGCGATGATCCAGGTGTACCACTGGCGTGCCGAAAGCTGCCATGGGGCAACATAGGTGTAGATAGCTGCATAGCCAAGCAAAGCTAGGCTCTTCCAGCCTGCCGTAGTGGCCATCGAAACCAGCCCCATAGCGATGCTGGCTAATGAATCGCGACCAAAGTAGGCGCCCGACGCCGGCCTGACCTTGCCGGTCGCGGCCGCCTCGACTGCCCCCAGTTTGCGGGCGGCGGTCCATTCGGCGACCAGAAGGAAGAGAAAAAATGGGATGGCGTACAGCACCGGGTCCCGCAATTCGCTGGATAGCACCGCGAGGAAGCCTGTCGAAGCACTCACATTAGTCAGACTACTGAAAAGCCGAGTGGCGGCCTAGATCGGCGGCGACATCTCGAACGACGAGAACGGTCTACCCCATGGCCTTGGAGATCGCGTCGCGGGCGCGGTCAAGCAGTGACGCGAAGGCCCCACCGCGAAGTTCAGCTTTGCCGACTCCACCCCCCGGGGGATGGCCTCGTCGGTGCGATGGGCTCGACCGTCTGCGCAGCCTTTGTCATGCGGTGCCGCTGTCCGGAGTCGAGCTCGCGCTGCAGCTTAGGAAACTCGTCCTGTTCCTCATTGTCAGCGTGCACGGTGACCGCATGCTGCAGCTCGGTGAGCTCGTCGATCAACTCTTGCGAATCGATGTCGAGCTTTTCGAGCCTCGAAAGCAGCTCTTTGGCGTGGCGCTCTTCTAGCTGGCGGGCATCGACGATGTCGTCCGCGCAGCAATTTCGCGGCGCACCCGCGGATGAACGATCATCTTCTCGGCGGTCTCGTGCACAGCCAGAAGCTGTCGCAAATCATGAAACGCGGCCTCGCGGGCTTTGGAATCCGATGCGTGCAGCACCTCATCGGACACGTCCTTGATCAGATCGTGCTGAGCTTTGCGGAACTTGACGACTTCCCTGGGGGTTTCGACCAACATCTCAGTCATGTGGAATTTCCTTCGTTTTGTCCCGGGCTCTGCGCTAATTGCGTCGGGAGTACCCGGGTTGAGTGCGACCGGAACAGCGCGGGAACCCGCGACCTGGGAAGGCGTTTGGGGCCTGCCCGGCTGCTGCCCACTTCAGCCGCATGGGGCGCGTCGCGCCAACCAACCGTGGCGGTGCTCCTGCCGAACCTAATGGAACAGCCTATGCTGTTGCTGCTCAACTGATTTCGCCCGATCTACCCAAGTTTACGGCGCCGGTTAGCGTCGAATATCCTGAACAATCAGCCGTTGCCGGCCTGGCGCTGTGCCAAGGACTCGACAGTTGATGGCGTGAAACTGGACGGAGGTGTACTGGTGTCAATGCACCTGCCCTGCCGCGATGCCGTCGCGGCACCGGCTCACCCGCGTAAGGTGCTGATCCGTTGACCCAGGTGCTCGTGATCGGCTCCGGCTTCGCGGGGCTGTGGGCAGCGCTGGGCGCTGCCCGACGGCTCGACCAGCTAGGCGTCCCGTCTGGGACAGTTGATGTAACGGTGTTGAGCGACAAGCCGTTCCATGACATCAGGGTTCGCAACTATGAAGCGGACCTGAGCCCATGCCGGATCCCGCTTACCGACCTGCTTGACCCGGCGGGTGTCGCGCACATCACGACAGCAGTGACGGGCATCAACACCGACGCACGGAGCATCACTACGTCGAGTGGCAATAGATACGCTTACGACCGGTTGGTGCTCGCGTCGGGCAGTCAGGTGGTCAAACCCGCCCTACCGGGTCTGCGAGAGTTCGGGTTCGATGTCGATACCTATGACGGCGCAATGCGGCTCCAGCATCACCTGCAGGCATTGGCCGCTGGCCCACCGACGATAGCAACGGCCACCGTCGTCGTCGTGGGTGCTGGATTGACCGGAATCGAGGCAGCCTGCGAGCTGCCGGGCAGGCTTGGCGCGTTGTTCGTCGGCAGTGATGTCACACCCCGAGTGGTGCTGGTTGATCACAACTCCTCGGTCGGCTCTGATATGGGCGCCTCGGCGCGTCCGGTCATCGAAGAAGCGTTGGCCGGCAACGGAGTTGAAATCAGAACTGGGGTGAGCATTGACGAGGTCAGCGAGGCTGGCGTAACGCTATCGTCGGGTGAGCAGCTAGCAGCCGCGACGGTGGTGTGGTGTGCTGGAATGCGGGCCAGTTCGCTTGCCGAGCAACTACCGGCGGCCCACGACCGCCTGGGTCGCGTTGTGGTCGACGACTACCTTCGCGTGATTGGGCTACCGGCCGTCTTCGCTGCTGGTGACGTGGCTGTTGCCAAGATGGACGACGAACATGTGTCGGTGATGTCGTGTCAGCATGGGCGACCGATGGGTCGGTACGCCGGCTACAACGTCATCAGCGATCTGTTCGATCAGCCACTGTTGGCTCTTCGAATCCCTTGGTACGTAACGGTTCTTGACTTGGGACCAGCTGGCGCGGTATATACCGAAGGGTGGGATCGGACCGTGGTGTCGCGTGGTGCGCAGGCCAAGGCTACTAAGCGGATCATAAACACACAGCGGATCTACCCACCGCTCAACCGAAGTCGCACCGACCTGTTGGCGGCGGCCGCCCCGGACCTGCAGGCTCAGCCCTAGGCTCAGTCAGTCGGCTGTGGAGTGGGCGCCATTGAATTAGTCTGCTCGCCGGCGTACCAATGCACTGCGTATATTCCGGGCTGCAGAGACAGCTCGGCCACCAATCGCTCCAGCTTGGCCGGCGTGTGGCCGCCCATCAAGAGGTGGGCGGTCAATGCGATGTTGTCGTCACTAGCCTGCCCGATATGAATGCCGCGCAGCATGATGTCGTTGCTGGCGGTATGTTGAACGATCTGGGCGCGCGCGTACTTCGCGGATTTCGGGCGACAGACTACCTGCACCTGGTAGGGCCGCAAGCTTTCGTCATCGTCGACGGTGTTGTCGTGGTCGATCAGTCTGCCTAGTGGGCGCCCGAGCAAGTGGATGGCGACGACGGTGCCAGTGGCGATCAATGCGAACACCAGGTGTCCAGAAGCGGCCAGCACACCCACCGCTGCAGAGCACCACAGGGTGGCCGCCGTATTGAGGCCGCGGACGTTAAAACCTTCCCGCAGGATTACCCCGCCACCGAGAAACCCGATTCCCGACACTACATAGGATGCGACCCTCGTTGGGCTGCTGTCCTCGGTGGCGGCGGCATAGAGCACGAACAGAGTTGCTCCGGTCGCCACCAAAGCGTTCGTACGCAGTCCGGCCATGCGCGCCCGCCACTGCCGCTCGAGGCCGATAAGGGCACCGCAACCCACACCGACGGCGAGCCGGAGCGCGAATTCGACGACGCTGAGGTTCTGCACAGCGCTGCACTCCTTTTCCGCCGCTAGGATGGAGGGGTCAGCTAAGCACATGTGGGTTAACAGCGGGTGGAGCCAAGGCAAATCGGTTGCCTACTGGCGCGGGGATTACTTGTTGCACAGTGGATCTGCCGACGGCACCGGGCGTCAGCTGAAGCGCCGCTCGGTGCTGGCTTGAATCAGACGTGACTGAGGTGTTGGGGGCAGTAGTATTTCGCCGAGATCACGGCAAACTGGGCCGCGGCATCCATAGTCAATCCGGGGTTGTGGACCTTCACATCATGGACGAGCTCCAGGCCCGATAGGCCGTTGTCCAGGTGCCCGCACACTGCTTTGGCGGAGCCGATGGCTTGAGCCGGGCTGGGATAGGTGATGCCAACTTGTTGCAGGGCCGTGAGGAAGCCCGCGTCATCACCGCCGTCAGGCTCCTCCGGATCGGCATAGACAGGTGCGGCAAGGCCGATTGCCGCAGCCACCCCGAGCACCGCCAGCAATTTTTTCATCGCTTATACTCTCCTGTCCCCCCAAGCAACCGCGAAATTGCCAGGTAGTGCCTAACCTGCCGTTCGTGGCTGCTTTCGACAATAGCGCTTGTGCTAATGGCATCCGGAATAGGACGGAAGTCATTGGCCGGAATAGATCTCGATACTGCTGGGGCACTGGGGCGCGGTTTCCCGTGTCTTTACAACGGTTGGCATAAGAGTTCACCAAGCAAGCGGCTTGATCCTTGAACTAGCCCAACTGCGTATCCGACGGCACGACTTTGGGCTTGTCGCCCTTCGACAGGTGCACTGCGTGGATGCCGGGCTTTTTTGCCAGTTGCTCGAGCAAGCTGTCAAGGCCTTCCGGGTCAACCCTGTGGTGTTGCACGCTTTCGGGTTTCTCCGATATTTGCGCGACCAGACGCTTCAGCTTTTCCGGTGACGTGGCATCTTTGAGGTCTTTGAGCGGGGCAATATGGCCCCGTGCGCCGGCGCGGTTGACTGCGCTGGGAGCTCCGGCGCCAAAAGCACTGCCGAGCATGCCTGCCAACGACATTGAGCTGAGCAGGCCGCCCTCGCCGAGCGCGGCAGCGGGAACGGCCTCCGGCCCGGCTGCCGTTAATGCGGCGGCAACGGTCCTGATGGCTGGGGTCGCCGCGGCCCAACTCGGTGGAGCCGTTAAGGACCCGACCAAGGTTCCGCGTCCCCAATGCGCTGTCACATCGCCCGGTGTCGCGCTGGTGAGCCAGCCGCGGCCCCAGTGCGGCGCAAGTCCGAGCCCGCCGCCCAGCGCGTCTTTCGGGATCTGGGCAAGCCCACCCGCAGCCGAATGCGGAGCGAACTTGAGGAACTGCGATGCGGGAAAGTTGACCAGCAGCCCGATGTCGTTGAATCCCGTGGTGAAGCCGAGCGGCGCTCTGACGGCCGTGAACAGGGAGATGTACGTGGATGCTCCGGTAGGGCCGAACAGGGTGTTCAGGAGACTGCTGACAGCCTGGTTGTAGCCAGTGCTGAGGTCGGCGCCCAATTGCAGTAGCCACGAGATCGGTCCGCCAGACGCCGTGATCGCCTGCGCGGTAGTCCCGCTCGAGGTCCCGGCGGCTTGCCCCGCGGCCACCGCTTGGCTGGCGAGTCCAGCGGCGCTGACTACCTGAGGCGGCTCGGTGAACGGCGTTACCTGGCTGGCGGCTGCCGATGAGCTTGCGTAGCTGTCCATCGCGACAGCGTCCTGGGCCCACATTTCGCCGTATTGCGCCTCGGTAGCCGCGATTGCCGCTGTGTTCTGCCCAAAGAGGTTGGTTGCCACCAACAACGCGAGCTGACTGCGGTTGGCCGCGATCTCCGGCGGTGGCACGTGCGCGGCAAACGCCGTTTCATAGGCGCTGACCGCCGCCGCAGCTTGAGTCCCTGCTTGGGCAGCCGTAGCGGCGGTGCTTTGCAACCAGGTCAGGTAAGGTGCCGCCGCGGTTGCCATGGCCAGTGACGACGGACCTACCCAGGGGCCGCTGGTCACGCTGTTGATGACCGACGCACAGGAGGCGGCGATGGACTGCAATTCGGCTGCCAGTCCGTCCCAGGCGGTCGCGGCGGACAGCATCGGGCCCGAGCCGGGACCGGCGTACATCCGGCCCGAGTTGATCTCCGGTGGAAACGCTGCATAAAACATGTCTGAGTCCCTACCTGGTTGGGTGCGTCTGGATGGTCAGTCGTCGAGTGCCGGGATCACGATGATGGTGGCTGTCGCGGGATCAGCTTCGGCGGCCGCACCGCTTAGTGAGCTTGCCGCTGATCCGCTGCCTCCGGAGCCGAACGCAGTGGCACCAAGGGCTCGTCCGGCCAAGCTGGACAGCGCCATCTGGCTGAAGACGCCTGCCTCACCGGGCACCGCGGCGGCTGGAGCGGCGGCCAGGTCGGCGGGTAGTAGCGAGGAGATTAGCCTGATTGCGGGGGCGGCCTGGGTCCAACCTTGCGGCACCGACATGCTTCCCACCAGGGCAGCACGACCCATCGCCCCCGTGACGGTGCCATCGCTTGCTGTGCCGGCAGAAGTCAGATTCGCCCCCAACGAAAGCGAATCGGCGATAGGCGCCAGGGCTCCGGCAATGGGTTTTGCCGGAGCAAAAAAGGCTTGCAGACCCTGCGCGTTTTGCACGTAGGCGTAAACCTGCCCAAACGACAGGAACACGCCACCCGGAATGGCGGTGATTCCTTGCACCGAAAATGGCCCGGTCAGGGTAGTCATGATCGTGTTCCAGTTTGCGATGTCGGTTGCCAGCCAGGGCGGCAGAGGAGGCAAAGGGAAGAAGGATGCGGGCAAAGCCGCCGACGGACTCGTCGGCGACGACACGACGGATGTAGCCAGGTTGTGCAGAACGTTGGGCACTGAGGCCATCAGCTGCGACAGTTGCGCGGTGATATCCGAGCCGGCCGCGGTGCCGGCTGCCTGAGCCACGGCGGCGGATTGGCCGGCCGCCGCCGCCGGGTCGGTGGCCGGCGGCGGTTCGGTAAAGGGGGTCAATTGAGAGGCCGTCGCCGAGGAGGCGGCATAGGTGTACATCGCGGCGGCGTCCTGTGCCCACATTTCCATGTACTCGGCTTCGGTGGCTGCGATCGCCGGTGTGTTCTGCCCGAAGATGTTGGTGGCGATCAGGGTCATCAGCAACGCGCGGTTGGCCACGATGACCGGCGGTGGCACTGTCGCCGCAAATGCGGTCTCGTAGGCGGCGACCGCCAGGTTCGCCTGCGCGGAGGCCTCCTCAGCCAAAGCGCCGGTGGTATTGATCCAGGCAACGTACGGCGCAGCCGCGGTAGCCATCGCGATGGAGGACGGGCCGGTCCACAGTCCCACGATCAGACCCTCGATGATCGACCCATACGACGCCGCCATCGACTGCAACTCGGCTGCCAACTCGACCCATGCCTCAGCCGCAGCCAACATCGGGCCTGGACCGGCTCCCGCGTACATCCGCCCCGAGTTAATCTCCGGCGGGAGCGCCCCAAAATCTAACATTTGCTGCCTCCGGCTCTTAGCTGACTACCATAGTAATCACGGTCGTGTAGTTCTGCAGGCAGTTGCGTCAGCTCTTATCCAACTCATCAAACATCACGCTGCTGTTTCGTGATAAGGCTCCCCATGTTTGACGGACCGAGCTACGCTCTTGCTGGCAAGAAGACTTCTGCGAAGGCTAAGCGACGGCCTCGAGTTGAACCATCCTTGCGCACATAATTTGTATACCTTGCCCAAAGGTATTTGCGTTTGCATTCCCGCCAGGTAATCGCGATGTTAAATGTAGGTGTCACTGCTTGTTCGTGACCGTGAGCTCGGCATCCAGCTATCACCGCATTCAGTAAATAGAGTAGTCAGCAGCCTGCAGAAACCGATGGAGCAAATTAACTAGCCAATCAGGTCAAGCAATTTACCTGAGATTAACTGCAAACCAGGGACCATCGGACAGTGAACCGACACGACGGATCATATGCGATTAGCCAATTTGCTCTTGCGGTCTGATTTTATTGTTGTGCAAGAATATACACATTATCCATTTGCCTCAGCTTGCGATTATACGAAACCTAAGATAGTAGCCGTAGCGTCGGCTTGAGCAGTTAATTCTTTTGCCGCATTGTCGTCCGATATCGCAGCTGCATCGCCTCCCCGAATTAGGTTTGATTTTGCGGCAAATCGCAACCTTTTTGCCGCGCGGGGTGGCCTGCTGGTGAACCGTCTGGAAAATCGCGCTGCATCGGCCATCAACTCCTCCCCTCGACACGCATCCGGCCCTCAGGAATATGCCCTGCGTTGAGCGCGCCCACGGCTGCCGCCCCTACCGCGCCCGCAACCACAGTTCGGCTCGGTCGTGATGCGTTCTGCCCACCTGTGGGGAGGGTACACACGATGTGGCGACTCATATCAACAAACTCCTACCAGTCAGCTGACTGATTGCTAAAAGATCGCTGAGAGGCCGTTACCGTCGGACACGTCCAGCCGGTTCTATTGTCGTGCTAGATCACCGCGCCTCGGACTTTGAGCGAGCTTACTCGAAGTTTCCGGCCGTTATCCCGCCGCCGGGGGCCGCGCGACGAAAGTAGGGCGGAAGCCGTATTGTGGCACGGCACGTCCGAAGGGTTGGCCCCCTATGTTGCCGACGGGCATGCCAGGCATGCCAGCGGCCACTGCAGGCGGCGGGGCGATCATCGGCGTGCCACCCAACGCCGTGCCCAGCGGGCTAGGCAGCGGTGCGGTCGCGGTCCATGTTGGCGGCACCGACAGCGTCCCGATGATTCCCGAGTTGCCCAATCCGGCCGAAACGGCTCCTCCGAACCCGCCGGCGGCCGCGCCCGGGCCCGCCAACGCATTGCCAACTTCAGCCGCGGCAGCTCCTACATCCTGAGTCGCATCCGCCGCTGCCGCACCAGCCAGCACGCTGGCCATGAATGGCGCAAACGTGCTACCTGGCACGAAGAGGCCAGTTGAAGTGATGGTGTTCCAAACATTCGCATTGGGCCCCCAGGCGTTCCAGAAGGCCTGCCACCAAGCAGGTCCAGAACCAGTCAGCAGGTCCCAAATCACTTGCAGCCATGATGTGCCGCTGGTTGATCCTGATAGTCCCTGCAATGCACTAGGAATCATGGTGATCAACTGCGACAGCGTGCTTTGCTGGTTAGCGGCAGACGTGCCGGCGGCTTGACTAAGCGCAGCTGCTTGGGCGGCCAGCCCGGTGGCGCTGGTCGTCTGCTGCGGCTCGAAAAAGGGGCTCAGCTGTGTCGCGGCAGCCGCGGAACCGGCGTAGCCATACATGGCCATGGCGTCTTGCGCCCACATCTCGGCGTATTGCGCCTCGGTTGCCGCGATCGCCGGAGTGTTCTGACCGAAAATGTTGGTCGCTATCAGTGCCGCCAGCTGGGTGCGGTTGGCCGCGATCAAGGATGGGGGCACCGTAGCGGCAAACGCGGCTTCGTAGGCTCCGGCGGCGGCTTGTGCCTGTATCGCGGTCTGTTCTGCCTGTACGGCGGTAGCACTCATCCATGCCACGTACGGTGTGGCGGCGGCTGCCATCGATGCAGATGCGGGGCCGTACCACTCTTCGCCGGTGAGCGCGGCGAGTACCGCTCCATAGGACCCTGCGGTGACACGTAATTCTGCGGCTAGGCCTTGCCACGCCGAAGCTGCGGCGAGCATTGGGCCCGAACCTGGCCCCGCATACATACGCCCCGAATTGACTTCCGGTGGCAGCGTTGCATAGTCCATTGCGGCAGTCATCCTTGGCCTCTTTTCTTATCGGCTGTGAGGGGGGTAGTGCTTTGCGTGGTCGCTTGGGAACCGGCCTCGTGAACAGTTATCGTCGGCGGCTGCGCCGGTGGGCGCTTCGCCGCTTGAACGTCGAAATCTGCTATGTGCGAGGCTGATTCCCGGTGATCTGTAGCGGACGGCGGTCTGGTCGTTGCGGGTGCTGGTGCTGCTGTACGCCGAGCCGTTGCGGCCCGGTGCAAGCCACCGACGGCCGACGCGGGTGCCTTCGGATGGCTCATTGCAGACGACATCAGGACCTCTTGACAGAGACCCAACCCTTATCGATGTCGCTATTCGCAAGCTCTACTGTCACGGCTTCCACGACGGAGCCGTGCAGGTCAGAGAATCAGGCGAACGCGCTTAGGTAGCGAAAACGGCACCGGGGCCGGATCGGAACGAAGTGCTCGTCGATCTCGGATACGGACTATCGTCGGGACTCATTCCGCTCACCTCCTCGGGGCCGGGGCACACGGGGATGCCAGGCATACGGCACGCAAGGATGAGAGCCCAGTAGAACCACTGAGCGCGGCACCCCTCTCGTCAGAGCTTTGGCACCACACGGCGTATCCGGCTAAACCGGAAGCCACTTGGGCTCAACCCTTAAGCCGGGAAGAGCTGTCCTGACCCTGGGCGTCTTTCGACGTTCGAGGTCAGTGGCCTATATCCGTGCAGACGCCTCACCTAGCGAGGTGCATGCGAAGGTCATCGTGGCACTACCCGCGGCAGGAGTCAACCCAACATCCCGAACATGGGCAATGTGAGTCGAGGAGATCTGCGCACACGCTGGCGTGACTTAACCGGAGATGTGAAGTCTTGCCGGAGCTATCCGGCGGCCGGCGGGCGGGGCATGATGGTCAGCCGGAATCCGTACCGAGGACCGTTGCCGAAGTTGCGCGCGTAGATGCCGCCAGCCGGCACGCCGGGCATACCGGGCATGCCCGTACCGGCTTGCACGCTAGCCGCGGTGCTGGGCGTGTTCGCGCCGGCAAGCGTACCGGCGTGATCTGCGACCTCGACGGCCGCTGCCCAGCTCGGTGGAACAGACAATCGCCCGATCAACGCCGCCTGGTTGGTACCAGCTCCGATGGCCCCGACTCCCGACCGGGCGACCGTCGCCCTCGTCCACGCGGCATCGCCGGGCTCCGGGCCCATGAGGGGCAGCGCGACCTCCGGCGCCCCGCCTTCTGCCAGCGCATTGATGTCGGCCAGTGCGGCCGTGACGGCGGGCATGATCGCCCCGGGAGCCGTGTATCCCGCCGACACAACGCCATTCGACAACAAGGAGTTCAAGAAGACCCCGTAGGGGCTCCCGTCGCTTCCATCGAGAAAGTTGAGGATGTCGGCGAGCAGACCCGAGCCCGGAATAGCGTCGAGTGGCGACGCCGCCGCTGGCGACGCGAGTCCTTGTAAACTTGCCGGCACCATGGACATGAGGTGCGGTAACTCCGTCTGCGTGAGGCTGCCCACCGCGGCACCGGCCGCGTGGGTAACGGCTGCAGCCTGGCCGGCCGGCCCGGACGGATTGGTGGTCTGTGCGGGTTCGGAAAACAGGCTCAGCGCTGCGGCGTCCGCGGAACTGCTGGCGTACCCATACATCGCCGTCGCATCCTGAGCCCACATTTCGAAGTATTCGGCCTCGGTAGCCGCGATCGCAGGCGTGTTTATGCCCAGAAAATTGGTGGCCACCAGCGCCATCAAGCGTGCGCGATTCGCCGCAACAACAGCAGGTGGCACCGTCATGGCGAATGCGGCTTCAAAAGCCGACACAGCCGCCGCGGCCCGACTGGCAGTCTGCGCGGCCTGCAGGCCCGTGACACTCATCCATGTCACGTACGGGGCGACCGCAGCCGCCATCGCCGCCGATGCGGGCCCCAGCCAGCCTTCACCGACCAACGCCGAGATCACCGACTCGTATGCGGCTGCGGTCAAATGCATCTCCGCGGCAAGGCCATCCCAGGCCGTCGCAGCAGCCAGCAGTGGCGCCGAGCCCGGGCCCGAATACATGCGCGAGGAGTTGACTTCAGGCGGGAGTACTGCGAAATCCGTTGTCAACACCTCCTCGAGCCGTGTGTTGAATGACCATGTCGTGTGGTTGGTTTCGATGGCACACTTGCAGGCACCGAGCGCCGGTGTCGCGGTGTCTTCGCTACCGTCATCCAGCGGCTGGTGGGCGGCCCATTATGGTTGGCCGGAATCCGTATCGTGGTGCATTGCCGAAGTTATGTCCGTAGGCGCCAGGAGCGGGCATGCCGGGTACGCCGGGCATGCCCGCTGCAGCTTCGGGCGCAATGGCGGAACTGGTCCATCCACCGCCTGGTGCAGCAGCACCGGCGTGGTTGGCCACTGCGGTCGCCGCCGTCCAGCTCTGCGGAACCGACATTCGCCCGATGAGCGCCGCCTCGTTCATGCCGGCTGACACGCCGCCGGCCACCCCCGGCGACCTCATCGTCCCCTCCGCGGCGAGCTCGTTGAGGATAGGCAGATTTATTGGGCTGTCCGGCGAGGCCGCGGGTATCCACGATGGGTTGCCTTCGCCGGAGCCCATGGGCGGTAGTGCGCTTCCTTGGGCGCCGAGTGCGACCGCATTGATATCGGCCATGCCCGCCCAGACCGCGGGGATCACAATGGCAGGGCTGACATACCCAGCGGAGACGAAGCCATTGACCAACGAGGAGTTCAAGAAGATCCCGTAGGGGTTCCCATCGTTCCCATCCAGGAAGTTCAGGATGTCGGCGAGCAGGCCTGACCCGGGAATGGCGTCCAGCGGCGACGCGGCCGCCGGTGAAGCGAGCCCTTGGAGGCTCCCGGGCACCGAGGACATAAGTTGCGGCAGCTCAGTCTGGGTGAGGCTGTTCGCTGCACCGCCGGCGGCTTGAGTGACCGCCGCGGCTTGGCTGGCTTGCCCACTCGGATCGGTTGTCTGTGCCGGTTCGGTGAACGCTGTCAACGTCGAAGCCGTGGCGGAGCCGGCAGCGTAGCCGTACATCGCGGCCGCATCCTGAGCCCACATTTCGCCGTATGCCGCCTCAGTAGCCGCGATCGCGGGTGTGTTTTGACCAAACATGTTGGTGGCAACCAGGGCCGCTAGCTGAGCGCGATTAGCCGCTACCTCGGCTGGGTGCACCGTCATGGCGAATGCAGCCTCGAACGCACCCGCAGCTGCTGCCGCCTGACGCGCAGTTTGCTCGGCCTGCATTCCGGTGATGCTCATCCAGGCCAGATAGGGGGTGACTGCGGCTTCCATTGACTCCGACGCTGGCCCCAACCAGCCGTCGCTGGTCAGCACTGAGATCACTGTCTCGTACGCGGCTGCCGTTGAGCGTAGCTCTGCGGCAAGCGCATCCCAGGCCGTCACCGCAGCCAGCATCGGCGCCGAACCAGGCCCGGAATACATGCGCAGGGAGTTGACTTCCGGTGGTAATGCTCCAAAATCCATTGCCGACACCCCCTTAAACGACCCAGCCTGCGTGGGCAGCCCGATACGAGCCGGTGGCGGCCTTCATAGGGAATTGTATGGGCGGCAAGTCTGATGACGCCGCGTTACGGGCGCCGACCGCACCGCCGGCCTGCTGCGGTTCATCGGTCGCTGCCACGAGCAAACCCCGTTGTGTCCCAATAAAAGACATCGGACTTTCTCCTCTTCGAGATAGTCCGACCCGGGTTCTGGCGCCTGCCGCTGCGGTGGTGGTGTCGGGGAATTGCCGATTGCACGGGCATAATCACTGCGCTCATGTTCTCGGGTACTCGGCGCCAGTCGATTCAGACGGCGGAACGACTGCCATGACCGGATCGGATAAACGGTCATCGACTTCGCATAGCCACGGTTAATTGCTTCCCGTCCACCTCCCGTCAGGATTCGGCGGCCTTGCGGTGCCGCCGCGGTTCGCAAATTGCGATGAAGCCACCTAGCGAAGTTTGCCAGACGCGACGGCCCGCTCGTGAAAGCTTTGGCAGGATACAGCGTATCCGGGAAAAGCGTTGCCCGAGGCTTGTTGGGTTCAATCCATACAGAGGTCGAACCAGCGCACCGCGAGCGTGTTTGCAGGTTCGACGTCAATTCCGATTTCAAGGCCCTATTTGCGTCTGCGAAGTGTGGCTGGCGAAGCGCATCAAGCGTCATCGTGACATTGCGACCGATGCCCGGTCAACGCGACTCGCGGAGGTCGAGACGGTCGAATGCGGCGCCGCCGTTTTCGTCGTGGGTTCAGATCACACTCGCGGATCAGGTTAGCTGCGCGGGTGAGAAGACGGCTAGCTCGTCTTCTTCTCGGCGACCGCAGCACTGAGGCCTTCGGCCAGGTCTTCGCGCGTCAGCTCTTTGAACCGGAGCAGTTGAGTTTCGCTGAATTCGGTCAGCTCGCTGTTGAGCACGGCATCGAGGTCTTCATCGTCAAGGCGGAAGCTACGGTGGTCGCGGGCCTTCTCGACGACGTTGCGCACGAAGCCGGCATTACCGAGCATATCGATACCGCGGATCAGATCGCCGTCTTCGGAGTAGCTCTGGTCGTTGTAGAACTTGGTGTACGACGGCAGTAACACCTGAGCTACGTCGCCGGTAATAACGTCTTGATTCTCTCGGCCCATCAAGCGGGTCAGTGCGATCAGCTCTGGCGGCGTGTAGCTGAAGAACTCGATAACCGTCGAAAAGCGCCGCCGCAGACCCTGATTGACCTCAAGCATCTTTTCCATGGCTTTGGCATAGCCCGCGCCGAAGACCACGAGCTCGTCGCGATGATTTTCCATGTACAGCAGCAGTGTGTTGATGATCGCGTTGCCGTAGGGATCGCCCTGGGAGTACCCCTTCTCGTGCAGGGTGTGCATTTCGTCGAAGAAGACCGCCCCGCCCAGTGCTCCCTCGAGCATCTCTTCCGTGTTTTTCTCGGCGTCTGCCATGTAGCGGCCCAACAGCTTGGTACGGCTGGTCTCTACCACCATCGGCTTGCGCAATACGGTCAATCCGCACAGCTGCTTAGTGAATGCCCTTGCCACCGAAGTCTTTCCGGTACCGGGCGGCCCCAGCAACAAAGTGTGGCGCGATGTCACTGGGACTGGAAGCCCCATCTTTGCGCGGGCCAAGTTTACCTTGGTCGTCGCCTTAATCAGCTTGATTTCTTTCTTGGCCTGCTCCATGCCCAGCATGGCGTTGAGCTCGGCATCCCCCTCCGCCAGGTACTTCGCGGCCATCTCGGCATGGCGCGCAGCCTCGGTTTGAGCACGGGTCGGTGCAGTGGCCGGATCCCAGGGATCTTTGCGTGCCTCAATCGTCTCGGGGTCGGTCAAGACGAGCCGATAGTTGGGATTGTCCAGTGCTTCGCGCGCAGGGGTGAACTTAGGATCGCGCGAATACACGCGACGCAGCAGTTCGACGCCTTCTTCCTCGCGGCCGACGTGGCGCAAGCACATCCCCTGGGTGTACAGCGCGATGTTGGCTGCGCCGGGTACCCGGTCTCCTTCGATGGCTTCTTGAGCGCGCCGGAATGCTTCCTCGAACACCCCCAACGAGGCCAGTGCCGTGGTGGCCATCGCCGCGCCCGCAGCCTTCAGCTCGGGATGACGCCACGGCGTTGCCTCCGGAAACTGGTTGAGCACGTCGGGCCAGCGTTTGGTGCGAAAGTACAGGACGCCCCGGACATAACTAACCAGCTCAGCGTCGAATGGATGACGGGGATCGGCACCGTCGAGCAGGTCCGCGGCCTCCTGGTAGCGCTTGTTCTCGGCGAGCACCGCAGCATACCCGCAGGCCAGCGAATCTACACTGGTGACCGCCAGTTTCAGAAACAATCCGTCGGAGACCTCGGGACGGAATTGCAAGTCTGTAACGCCGAGGCGGCGGGTTTCCCAACCGAATGTTCTGACCGCCGCCCAGGCGCCGGCAAGTACCGCGAGGCTCTGGTCGCCGGCGAGGATCCGCGCCAGCCAGGCATCGCACATCCCTGGATCCAGCTTGGTAGCGGTGGTGAACATTTGTGCCGCCACCTGCGGGTTGTGGCTGGGCTGTAACCCATTGACCGAAATACCGGAGGCGAGCAGACCGGCGACTAGAGCGTTGCGGGCATCGTCAGCACTTGACTGTGGGCGGGTCATTGCCCCGGTGACGAGCTGGTTGCGTGCTCCCGCAACTGATCCACAGGCAGTTCCAACTCGTCATGGTCACGCACGTCTCGAGCAGGCACGACCAGTCGAGCACGGATTGCCGGTACCGGCAAACTCGCCCGCACTGCCGCCAACTGACGGCCGGTGAGCCGGTTTAGTCCCGTCGATAGGTCTTTGGGCAGCCGCGCGTCGCTGTGGTACCGAACCCACGCCGATATCTGAGTCCGATCGCGCCGCATCGCGAGTCGTACCGTGCAGATCGTGGCCCCTACTTCGGGGGCATCGGATAACCACAACTGATCTAGCGTCTCCGAACTGATGTCCGACGGCGTAACCCAAAAACTGGTGGCATAACCGTTGAAATGCTTGAGATGGCGCCAACCTGGACGAGTCCGTGCCGGCTCTAAGTCGGCCAGCACCGCGCTATCGACCTCGGTCAGCTCGTCAGCAGTCAAGGGCCGCGCCGCACAACTTTGACCATCCAGATCCTGTACCAGCCGCTCGGTCGCTGCCACCAATGTCGAGGCCAACGAATCACGAGAGGCGATTGCGGCCACGTTGCGCTGCGGATTCATCCGTAGCACCAACCACGTACGGCGACGGTTGGCGGCGGGCTGATCACCCACCACTCCCCACTCCTCAGGGCCCCATTCGTCCAATGAAGCCGAAGCTCTGGCGGCCTCGACGCCGCCGCGCATCTCCACCGACACGATGTCGATGCCATCGAGCTGAATATCGAACTGGCGCAAGCCGTCAGCAACCGCGACCACCGGCAGGACCGCCGACTGCGGGGTTCGATGACGGTGTCGACCCGACTGATCGGCTTCACCGCCGTCCACCTCAATCACCGTGACCAGCTGGCCGTGGTACTCACGCACTCCGACGGTGTCACGCCCGAAACGCCGCTGATAGTCGATCGCCGGCGTACATCCGGCGCTCAATACCTCGCCCTGATCCGCAGACCAATCCCACACCCACGCAGCGATACCTGAGGTCATCGTGATCCCGTGATAGGTGACAACCGACAACAAGGTCACCAATACCGCAAGACCGACGCCGACCCACCATGCCACACGATTCTCGCCTTGCCACGATTCTGGGCAGTGGCTGGCCACCACCAAAATGAGCACGTCAAGCAAGAACACTGTCGTCAATCGCGGCCACGACAAAGCCAATCCGAATCTACGCTGAGCTTTCATCGCTGCTTCCGTGATCGCCGCATCAATGTCGCCGTACCGAACACCGCACCGCCTATCAGTAGTGCACCGGTTAAACCCCCCGCAGCCACCCATATTGGCACCATATTGCGCTCGGCGGACGGCTTCGGCAGCATCAGCGGTGCCGATAGTTGCTTCGGTGGCTTAGCCGGCCCCTCGGGCACATCCCAGGTCAGGGCTGCCACTGGGTCGACCACACCGTATCCGACCTGGTTGTCCACGCCGCGGGCCGGCGGCCGGGCCGTATGGATCATTCGATTCATAACCTGGTAGGCCGATAATTCGGGGTACTTTGCGCGGACCAGGGCAACCACTCCGGACACGATCGCGGCTGAAAAGCTGGTTCCGGCCGGAACCAGCAAGGTGTTGTCCGGCCCGTCGATCGCATTGATCAAGCCGTCGTCTCGAGGCGAGAGCCCGACCACGTCGGTTCCCGGCGCGGCGATCGACACCCACGGTCCAGCGATACTCATTTGGCTCATCGGCTGACCGTTGGTATCGACGGCACCGACCGTCAGCACATAATCGCTGAACCACGATGGTGTCACCACGGTGGTGACTCCGTTCCAGTCGCGGGGATCATTGGGCGCCAGCGGATCGAAGATCGGGTTCTGCTTACAGTCCTTCTTGCTGCCGTCGCCGGCCGCGGCCACAATCACCGCGTTCTTATCGATGGCCGCGTAGTGGACTGCTGCACCCAGCACCCGCTGATCGATCACATTGCGGGCGCTCATGCAGGTCACATCGGAGATGTTGATCACCGAAGCGCCCATGTTGGCAGCGTGGACGATCGCTCGCGCCATCGTCTGGACGTTGTCGATCTTTTGTGCCGTCTGCGGGTCTTCGTCCCCCGTGTACGGGTCTTTGAGACCGAATGCCTGGCTTGATTGGCGGATCGAGATGACCTCGACATCCGGGGCGATCCCGCTAAATGCATCGGGCGGGGGTGCTGCCGATGGACTGGGTGCCGGTGCTGGTGGAGACGGCGTTGGTGTTGGCGCCAGCGGGTGTAGGTTGTCGACGGAGATCGCCTGCCCGCCACCTGAGTAGCTGGGTATGGTCACCGTGCCAGCACCGTGGTTGGCTGCCGGAGCCTGCTGCCCAGGCGGGGCGGGTGCCGCACCTGGCGCTGCTCCTTCCTCCGGCGGAGGAGCCGGAACCATGGTCACGGTCTGAGTTTGAGGTGGCACCGGCGACAACGTCACAGTCTGTGGCGGCGGCGGCTTCTCCGTCGTGGGAATGGTGACGGGCCGTCGTGGGACTGCTGGCGGTGGTATCGCGCCACTGGCCGGAGCTGCGGCGATCATCGACGCCACGATGGTGCCGTGGGCATCGCAGTCCGACAACCCGTCACCGCCTGCCATGACATAGTCGCCCCCGGGAATCAGGCGTGGCAGCCGCGGATGTGGTGTTACACCGGTGTCGATGACGGCGACCTTCACCCCCTCGCCGCGGCCGAATTGCCATGCCTCGCTGAGGTTGAGCATGTCCATGTACTTGGGCGGCAACCGAAAGTCTGTACCGGGTAATGTGCCGACCTCGGTGCAGTAGGAATTCTGCTTCATCGGCGCCATCGGTCCCGGCGGACCGTCCGGCGGCAACGCCCCGGGATCGATTGTCGGAGGTGAAATCGCGTATGCGGGTGGTAGGCCGGCTAACGCACCCGAAGCAAGCAGAATTGCGGCGAAGGCCGCGGCGGGGCCGCGACCACGCCGCAACTTGCTGCTACCGATAACGAATCGCTGCATAGACATTCATCAACCACAATGCCAGCGGGAAGATCGGCATCAGGCAGAGGTATTCGATCCATTCCACGAGCTTGCGGAACAGCGGGCTGTAGATGGTGTTGGGCACTACCGCTGCGGCCGTCAGACCTGCCGCTGGCAGCAGGACCAACATCGTCGCCGCGATCGACACCGATAACGGCGAGGCCAATACCAGCGCATACCGGATGACAACCGCAGCGACGATAATCACCGCAGTCGCTGCCAGGGTAGTTGCCTGCCACCGGTCAACGTACGAGCGGCCGCGCAGCAGGAGGAAGCCGGCGGTAAATCCAGCAAGCAGCAGCGGCAGCCAACGCTCCGCGGCGTGTGGGTTGGATAGCGCGGTCAAACACACCACCATCAAGACGCCAAGACCCACCAGCAGACCGCTCAAGAATGACCGAGCGCGTTCGGCTTGCAGCACCACATCGCGCACCGACGCCGGCCCTTCCAGGGTTGCGGGGCCCCCGCCGGACCGCACCACTGTGGTGGGCAGGTCCGGGCGAGCCTCGAACACCCATCGGCTGGTGGCGGACGGGAACACCGGTAGCCGGATCCCGGCTAGCCGCCGCGACAACGCAGGTGCGGCGTGGTAGAGAATGACGGATGCCAGCACCATGCAGCTAAACAACGTCACCGCACTAGCCGCCGCGACCATTCGGGCCAGGCTTGCGATCGTCGCCAGCGCACTGATGGTGATGATGGCGGTGTAAATACCGAGGCGGCGACCGGTGAACCGAAGCGCCAACGTGGCGGAAACAGCCAGTACGCCAAAGCCCAGCACCGCTTGCGGTGACCCGACCGGACCAGGGGGGGACGCCGCCGTCGCCACGGTCAGCGGAGCAAGACCGCTCAACAGCATGATGTCGGCAATGCGGCGGTCGGTGTCGGTCTTGGCGCGCATCAACAGCAGCATGGCTACCGCCAGCACCAGCACGGCGATCACTGAGCCGAAAATGGTGGTCAACCACGTGTTGTGATGCCATCGCCACCAGCCGAACACCCCCGACGCCAGAACCACGCCGGTCGCCACCATCGACGCCCCGACCTGGACAGCCACGACGGGGTCAATCGCGGCGAACCGCTTGCTGAGATTGGACGCGACCGCAGTGGAAATGTGCTCGATGACCTGCGACCGCTTCTCCGTGTCGGAAAGGAACCGGATCCACAGTCGATCGCCGTCGTAGATGTCTTGTTCGGTCAGCGACTGGGTGGCACGCAGCGGGGAGCCGTCGACGAGGCATAGCGCCCAGCGCCCGCGCCCGGTCGCCTCCAGCGGGGTCTCGCCGAGTTCCCTGAGGCGACTGTTCACCACCTTCAGCAGGGGCTCGGTCATCACGGAAACCGGCGCGTTGGCGTCCAGTAGCACGCCGATCTGGACACCGGTGCCAGCCATAATGCCGACCACAACCGACCGGGGCGACGAGACGCCCTCAAGTTCAGTCTGTGGCGCATCAGCTACTGCGGTCATCGTCCTGCACCCCCTGCCGTGGCGAACGTCGTAGCCCGTGGCTTCAGCCGAGCCCGGGGCTTTGTCGGTGTACTCATCAAGGCCTCGTCGCCTCGGGTGAGTTGCGGCTCGACCAACTCCGAATTCATTTGCCTCGCCTCACGACTAAATTGTTGTGGTTGACGTCTGTTTTCAGTTTTGCACCCAATACTAAAGCAGTATGCCGGGTTGGCATCCGGCTCGCATTTTATGTTTGAAAATGTTGTCGCACAGCTTTTTTGGTAACGGCGTTGTTAAACTCGGCTATGTGTTTTCCACTCGCCGTACGGCAGCGTGTCCAGTACCGTCTTCACCCCTACCTGCACCAGCTGCGGTGTTGCCGGGCAGATAGCGAGCCACGCCTCGCCGGAGCCGGCCGTTCGCGCCTGCTGGTAGAGCGCGATGCGCCCACCCGATCCGTCCTTCAACGACAGCACCGAGGCGCTTGGGCCCTTGGCGTCGTCGCGGTACTGGCGCGCGTAGACGGCGACCTCGGCTGCGGGATCTGATAGTGCTTGCCCGAGCGCCGCCACCGTGGAAGCGCTAATGCCCATTCGCCGCAGATCTCCACCCGAGAAGACGTTGAAGCCCGACTCCTGCCACGACTTCGTTGCTTCCAACATTTCCTCTAGTGGCACATTGACCGCATTGATAGCGGCCGGGTCGGCGTGGTGAATCGACTCCAGACCATCTATCACCAATGCCGCAATCGACGCACTATCGGTCACCGAGACGTCATCGACAGTGATGTCGTTGCCCACCCTGACCGCGGACACCCAGTGCTGGCCGCGGCGGGCCAAAACCACCCGAAATTCGTTGTCGGGGATGTCGCGGGAACCCGGCGGTTGGTTCTCGTCGTCGACTACCCCGTACAGCAGCTTGCCCCGCGAGAGTAAGGCGACCACTTCCAGGTCGGGCGCGGCCAGCACTCTCATTCTGGCAGCGACTTGTTCGTTGACCGCGTCACCCACGACGATGCCCTGCTCGCGCATGACCGCCATACCCGGATGCTCATTCAGCCAGTCGTTCGAGTCGGTGGATACGTATGGCCGGCACCGCAGCTCGGGCGCAACGTGCCGGATATCCAGCAGCGCCTGCAGCATCCAGAAGCCGTCCACATTGACGGTGATATCGGTGCGCGTACTCTGTTGATCCATCCCTACCTCAGACGTCCCTCAGTGGTCTCTAGTGGTGTCTAGCGCTAACTGACTGCAGGACAGGGCAGCACACCGGGTTTGTTGGTGTGCTGCCGCGCCTGAAGTTCGGTTTTAGGCCCAGCTGGAGCCGACGGCGCTGTCGGTCTGCGCCATGTTGCTGCCCGCAGCTTGGACCTTTTGGCCATGGGCGTTGGCTTGTTCGTAGATCACCTGGCCCCGGCCCAAAAGTCACCGGCAGCCAGCACATCGGGCACGATGGCCTGGTGCTTGGCCTCCAGCGAGGCAGCCTGAGCGCGGATGGTGGCGCCGTGGGCGTCCACAGCACCGAACTGATGATTAATGGTCATACTCGTGTTCTCCTAACCTCAGAAAGCGTACGCAGCTGTTGGCTTGCGCGCTAGCTGCTAAGGATCTGCTGGGAGGTCAGCTCTTGCTGCTCGTAGTTGGTGCCGTCACGAATCGACCCGTCACGCACCTCGTGCAGCATGTTGACAATGTTGCGAAACGCCTGGTGCAGCTGGCCCATGGTGTCCAGCGAGGTCGCCTCGGCCAAACCACTTCGGCCCGCACCGGAAATGTGCTGCGAGAACCCCCACATCTGGCGCGCCTCGTCCTCCACGATCTGGGCATGCGTCTCGAACCACCCAGCCATAGCCCGCATCTCGTGCGGATCGGTCATAGATCGTGAAGCCACCTGAATTTCTCCTTACAGGCCGGACCATCTGTGTCATGGTCGTGATGGTCGATCGGCTACGCGCGCGTAAGCTCCAACCGGGAAACCTACGGATGATCCCCCTTCCGCCAGCCGACGGCCATCGGATGTTGCGTACGGCATCATCGACGCTGAACCTCGGACCTCAGAGTCGAGATCGACGAAAGTAGCCAAAGTAGCCCTAGCGATACAGATAGCTGTCTCGGTACTGTAGGCAATCCCCGAAAGCGCCCACCGGTTACGGCTCACCATCGAACTCACGTCCGCAACCGATCCGCCCCGGTCCACCACTGCGGGCGCGTCAGCCGGCAGCCGCGGCATTCGCGGCCTCGGTGGCCGCATATGAACCGGAACTGGTTGCCAAAGTGTTAACGAACATCTCGTGGATCGCCGCCGCTTGCGCGCTGACAGCTTGGTACATCTGCGCATGCGCGGCGAACTGTGCCGCGGTCAACGCCGATACCTCATCGGCGGCCGCGGGTACTACCCCTGTCGTCGGGGCGGCTGCGGCGGCATTCTGAGCACTCATCGTGCTGCCGATACCCTGTAGGTTGGCTGCTGCAGCCGCCAGAGCTTCCGGCTGTGTGGTCACGAACGACATGCTGTTGTCCTCCCTCGATTATCCCTGGCACCGCCCTAGTGCAAGAGAGTAGATGACCGCGCGGCGCCACGTTGCTTCCGACGCCGCCATTTCGCAACTGTTCACGTGTTGGCACGGCGAATTCACCTGCAGTAACGACACAGTAACAGTGGTCAGGCGATTTTGGCGCCGGCTCAGCAAACTCACAGAGAAAAGCGGGCGAGACCAGCTGTCGCGAGTGCTCGAACTGTGCTAGCAAGCGTTTTCCTGGTGTAGTCGATTCAGGGTAGAGCCCGCCGCGCCCGACAGCGTAACCCACCGGTCGAGAAGTACTAACGTTGTAAGCGGCCAAGGCAGTCCTGAGTCGGGACGTTCTAGTCGATTGCGTCGGTCTCGTCGAGCCGGAGTGCCATCTCGGGGCAGGCGGCGACGCCGTCGCGCGTCAACTGTTCGTCCTCGGGCTGCACGACGTGTTCTTCGAGGATCGAGTAGCCAGAGTCGTCGATGGGGAACAGTTGCGGATCGACGGCGAAACACTGCGCGTGTCCCACGCACCTCGACTGCTCGAGACGAACCTTCATGGGATTTCCTCCTCGATCACACCAGGAGTGCGTGCGCGATCTATCGACACAACTGCGAAAAGGCTAGCCGAACCCGGTAACCACTGGCGAAGAAGCGCGCGTGCCGTGCCCGGATTGGTCCATGGTTGCCCCGCATGCGATATTGGGCAGTGTCACCAGGGCCTGGCTGCCTCGGCGACCAGTAATCGGGACAACGTGCAACAGCAGAAGAGTCAAGCGCATGAGCAGTATCGGCGGCAGCCAGACCGGCACGTTTCACTTACCGCGCCTGGAATATTCGACGCTGCCGATGGCCACCGACAGAGGACTTGGATGGAAAACCCTGCGAGACGCCGGTCCTGTGGTGTTCATGAACGGCTGGTACTACCTGACGCGGCGCGAGGACGTGCTCGCAGCACTGCGCAATCCCAAGGCGTTCTCGTCGCGGGAGGCGCTCCAACCTCCGGATAACCCGTTGCCGGTCGTACCGCTTGCGTTCGACCCGCCGGAGCACACGCGGTATCGCCAGATCCTGCAGCCATTCTTCAGTCCGGCTGCCCTGGCGAAGGTGCGGCCGGCCCTGCTGAGCCACACGGTCGCGATGATCGAGGCCATCGCGCCCCGGGGTGAGTGCGAAGTGATGGCAGACCTCGCGAACCTGTTCCCGTTTCAACTCTTCCTGGTGCTCTATGGCCTATCGCTGGACGATCGCGACCGACTGATTGCCTGGAAAGACGCCGTAATCGCGATGTCGGATCGGCCTTATCCGACTGAGGCTGATCTCGCTGCGGCCCGCGGGCTGTTCGAATACCTCACCCAAGTGGTCATCGAACGCAAGCAGAACCCGGGCCCTGACGTCTTGTCGCAAGTGCTCATCGGTGATGATCCACTCAGTGAGATCGAGGTATTGGGGCTCAGTCACCTGTTGATCCTCGCCGGGCTGGACACGGTGTCAGCCGCGGTGGGCTATTGCCTTTTCGAACTTGCTCGCCGGCCGCAGCTGCGCACCATGCTTCGCGACGACCCCAAGCAGATTAGGGTCTTTATTGAGGAAATCGTCCGGCTTGAGCCATCTGCGCCGGTGGCGCCGCGAGTTACCACCCAGATCGTCCACGTTGGCGGCATGACCCTACCCGCCGGCTCACGGGTGCGACTGTGCATGGCCGCGGTGAACCGCGACGGCACCGACGCCATATCTACCGATGAGTTGGTAATGGACGGCAAAGTGCATCGACACTGGGGATTCGGCGGCGGACCACACCGTTGCCTGGGATCTCATCTGGCACGTCTGGAACTGACCATGCTGGTCGGGGAATGGCTCACCAGAATCCCCGACTTCGACCTGGTTCCGGGCTATACGCCCGAGATTCATTTCCCGTCAAAGTCGTTTGCTCTCAAGGCACTGCCGCTGCGCTGGAGCTGACCCAGCCAACCCCAGCTCAGCGCCAACGGCTTACCGTCGCCAATCGGTGGCAGCCACCTGGACAAACACGCCTGTGTCCTCGGCCATCAGCAGGCCTCGGCCCCGAGGCAATGGGCCACCCTTCATCTTGCCGCGGATGAAGCCCTCGTCCGGATCGGCGTCCATCACCAGCAGCGGCGCATTGGCTTGGTGCAGTGCCCGCAACATCGGGTCACTGCCAGCCGAAGACCAGCCACCGAAGGACCGAGTGACGATTACGTGCAAACCGACGTCGCCGGCCCGGTTCACGAACGAAACCACCTTGTGCAGCGGCGAATCGAAGCCCGGCGGCAGTTGCTGGATGTCGTCGATGATCAGGAAGATCTCCGGACCGCTCCACCACGAGCGCGACAACAACTCTTCGGCGGACAAGCCGGGCGGAGGCTCCCGGCCTGCCAGGGTGGCGGTCAACTCGCCCATCATCGCAACTACGCCGTCGAGGTTGTAGGCGAACTTCTCCACATAGTCCGAACCGAGGGCGGTCAGCAGCTGGCGACGTGGGTCGACCAGCCAGACCTGAGCGGAGTGCCGTCCGGGCGGAGGCGGCGGGGCACTGGTGGCCCCCGGTGCGTAGAGCCGTCCGATTTCGGACATGATCGTTGCCAGCGTCGTGGTTCGTCCACATTCGCGTCGACCAGTCACCATCAAGTGCGAGTTCTCGGCGAAGTTGAGATAGACAGGCTGCAGATCCAATTCGGATATCGCCCAGGCGATACCGCCGGCGCCCACGCCCTTGCGAGCGTCTCGCGCGGCCAGCTCCCGCACCTGGTCCACGCCGAATGTTGCCGGCAGCCGGCGCACTGGCGGGGCTTGGGCGGTTGTCATTCGGCTCACCGCCGCGACCACGCTGTCGGACTCGAAAACGCTGTTGGGCGTGCTGCCCAACGCCGGCCGGGCCACCAGTGTGTGCAGGCCCGCCTGCGGGTCGCTGTCGAGCCGGACGTAGTTGACTGCCACCATGCCGCGGCCGGGCTTAACCGGAACGTCTTTGGCAAACCGGGAACGCACCAACTTGGCGTCCTCCACTGCGGCCAATCGCAGCTCGACTCGGGAACCGAAACCACTACGCACCGGCGGCCGCAGCTCCGATTCGCGATCGGCCGTGACCACCACGTGCACCCCGAACGAGGGTCCCTGGTTGATGATTACGTTGACCTGCTCGATCAACACCTCGTTTTCCTCAGCCAACGCCCGGTAGTTGTCGATCACCAGGTAGACATCACCGAAGCCGTCGTTGGGGACCGGGCCGGTCTCTCCGGCGAATTTGCGGCGCCGGAACATCTCCATCGAGGCGATTCCGCATTCCAGGAAGCTCCGTTTGCGTTCGCGCACCAGCGCCAGCAGCTCGGCCACCGTCCGGCGCACCCCGTACGGATCTGTGGGACCTGCGACTTCGCCCACGTGGGGCAACCGGGCCACCGTGGTCAATGCGGTGCTGCTGTAGGCCAGGCAGTAGAACTGAACTTGCTCCGGTGTATGGGTCAGCGCCGCCGAGCAGATCAGCGTCTGCAGCGCAGTGGTCTTGCCTGAACCGCCAGCGCCCAAGATCAAGACGTTGGAGCCGGGCCCTGAGGTATCGACCGTCCACGGCGGTTGGTCGTGCTTGAACGGCCGGTCTATGATCCCGATCGGGAACACCAGATTCCGCGCTGTACCGTAGTCCTTCTGCCACGGGTGGCCGAGCAATCGGTTGACCAGGTCGTCGATTGCTACCGGTACGGTCAGCGGCGGCTGCCACAGCCGGTAGGGCTCGAACTTGATCTTGCGCAGCTGATCGATGATCACCGTACCCACTTTGGGGGTTCGGACGGCTTCGTCTTCCTCGTCGGTCTCTCCCCCAGCTTCGATCACCTCGCCGTTTGCGTGCGCGACCACCGCGTCGATCTGCGGCCCACCCACGCTTACCTCGAGTGGCGTGAAAGAGTTGGTAAATAGTTGCGGGCGAATGTAATCGATGCTGTGCACCAGCGCCGGCGCTTCCTCGCCGTCGATGGTGCCGCCGACAGCGTAGTAGTCCCGCCATAGGAACTCGGCCTGGAACCTAGTGATGTCCTCAAGACTGCGCCGGAAGTAGCCCAGGCCGGCCTGCGCCGGCAGGTTCACCGCGTTCGGGACACCGGCTGCCTGCGCCGCCCCGGCAGTGCGCGCCTTCAGCACCAACCGATAGCCCATGTTCTCCATGAGCTTTTCGGCCCGGCTTTCAATGGTCTGCGACGCCATCATCAGGTGGATCCAGTACGCACGGCCCTGCCGGCCGATCGAGTCCAGGACGTCGACCGCGGTTGGCATGATCCGGAACCACTCGTAGAACTCGTCGATGACCACCACGAGCATCGGCAACGGCGGCATGTCCTGGCCGCGGGCCCGCATCCGAGTGCGCACCGAGTTGTACTCCTTGGCGTCATCGACACCGGCGCCGTCACACACTGCCTTGCGGCGCGCGATCTCGCCCCACAACGCGTCCAGGAACCGTTCCATCAAAGCCTGGTCTTCTTCTAGGTCGGTGATGATTCGCGAGACGTGGGGCACCCCAGCGAAGGGCTTCACCGCCGAACCGCCCTTGAGGTCGGCCAAAACGAACTGCAATTCCTCCGGCGGATGGCCGAGCATCAACGACTCGATCACGGTCCGCACCAGCGTTGACTTACCCGAACCGGTCGTCCCGGACATGACACCGTGCGGGCCGTCGCCGCCTTCGTCGAGCGACTTCATGTCCAAGAAAAGCAGCTCACCGTTGTCGGAACGGATACCGAACGGTGCCCGCAGCCGCGACCGGCCCATTGTGTCGGTGCGGTTGCCCCACAGCGAGTCGAAGTCGATGTTGCCGGGGTCGTCGACTCCGTAGTACGACAAGATGTCTCGGGCACCGATGTGGGCCACCCGCTGACCTATCTCTTCGTATGCCTCGGCGAGCCGCCACTGCGCCAACTTCTGGGCGAATTCTTCCGCTTCAGAGAGGCTGATGTGGTCGCTGAGAGCAAAGAACCAGGCCTTGTCGTCGATCACCATCCAGGTGTCGCGGTCGCGAGGGAGTGCCTCGATCACGCCCTTGGCGTCGAACTCCAATTTCCGCTCGGGGACTTCGGTCCACATCGACGAGCCGGTCAGGTCGAAGAAGGTCACCCCGTCAACGCCCTCGGCGCTGATCACGTACTCCCACTGCGGATCGTCAACGTCGGCGATGATCACCGTGTGCGGCGTTGGCGTCTGTGCTGAGGAGCTGGCGTGTCGGGGTGTGAATGATCCACGGCCGGCAAACAATTCGGCTTGCTCGGCGGCGAACTCGCGAACCGAGCTGTACACCATGCGGGCGTTGCCGGCTGCGTCGTGACGTCGTGAGTCGCCGAAATGCGGAAACCACTTCACCCACTCCCATTCGTCTAGATCGGAACTGACGACGATGAACTGCACGTGATCAGGCCCATGGGAAAACGTCAGCTGGCAGATGATTGCGCGCATTAAGCCCAGCGCCTGTTCCCGGGTCCCGACGAGGGCGTACCACGGCTCAACCAGGAGGGAGATCATCTTCGGCAGGTTGTAGACGACGCTCTGATAGCGCCCAAACTCCTGCAGCGCCTTCCCCGTCACCGGCTCGAGCTCGATGTCGGTCGGCATGTTCTGTGGCTCGCCCCAGGTTACCTCGGGGCGCGTCATGCCGACGCCGACGCGCACCACCCCGAAGTTGAGGTCCTTGCCGTCGGGTTTGCGCTCCCACATCCGGGGTGATCCCACGGCCGCCGCCAAGGTGGTAGGCGCCGGGTGGAACCATCGGTAGTTGAAGTCCATGCTGTCGGCCGACTCCTGAGCCGTCTCACGCAGCATGTCCAGCATCAACATGAACTGAGCGCGCATCGCGTCCAGTTTGGGACGACTCATCTGCTGCTGGCCGCCGAAGCGGCCGCCGAACATCATCATCATCATCCCGCCGACCATGAAGATCGGGAAAATCGAGCCGACCCCCCCGAACACATGGGATCCGCTGGCGAAGGTCATGGCTACCATTCCGCCCAGCAGGCCGATTACCACGACGCCGACCACGATCAGCCACCAAGGCTTGCCTTCTGGGGGTGGAATGCTCAGCGGCGTTGGTAGGACGATGTTCTCCGGCTTGATGACCGGAGGCTTCTCCGGGGTAGGCCTGGCAAAACCACGTTTCACTTGGGTACCACCAACTCTGCAGGGGTCATGTCCATGGGCAGGGTGTCGTGCTCGACGAGAGCATCGGCTCGTGACAGCGTGGGTCCCTGCGGCAACAAGCGCAGCGCCACCCACGGCGCCATGCTTGGGGTCAAGGTCAGCCCCAGCGCCTCGCGCGCTTCCTTCGAATCGTCCACGCCGAACCTAGCGCCCGCATCGGTGATCCACCACAGCGACTCGGCGGTCTGGGCGGCAGGATTGTTGCCGGTGACGGCCACAAAGTTGGCGTAGTCGGGGCCGAAGTAGACCTGGTCGGCTTCACGGCCGGTCATATCGGCCTTCACCAGGTCCACCACCCTGCGCATATCGTGCGGCGCAACCGGAATGGTGGGCCCGGAGATGACCTGCACGCGGGCCCGGTTCTCACCCTTGGTTCGTTCCCACCACCAGCAGGTAGAGGGATTATCCCGGATATCGAGCACATTAAGCGGGTCGTCCGGATACGCGGACAAATCCAGCCGGTTGACCACTGGCATCTTGGCCAATGCCGAGGGCTCCACCGTCACCGGTTTGGTGTTTCCCGGCCGACCGGCGTTTTGCAAGATCTGGGCCACCAAGGGGGGAAGTGTTTGCACGCCGTCCACCAAGACCAGCGAATATTGTTGCGGCCCACTAATTTGCGGTGTGACGATGACCGTCCCGACCGGGCCCGGAGCAGCGGGGAACGTCGCCGGAGCGCCTACGTTAGGGACGTCGGGCACGAGCAGTTCGGGCCCCACCGGCAGGGCATCGTAGAGCGCATGGCTCATCGGTCGCGCTTGACTAACCTGTTCTGGCGTCAGCCCCAGTGGCAGCAGCACCGAGCGGTTGGTGGCGTCGATGCGGGACCGGCGCCCCTCGCGGATCACCCAGGCGTCTCCGCCGTAGCTGAGCACCACTGCGTCGGAGCCCTTCAAGACTCGACGGTGGCCCGAGAGGTCGGGGGTGCCGTCGATGACAGTTACCGTGACGCCTTGCGGTGATCCGAGACCCGATGAGGTCGCGGCGGTGTCACATACCAGCCACGAGGACGCCGGCGGATTCTTCGGGGAGAACTGGGACGGCGCACCCGGGATACCCACCAGGGGACCGTGCGGAAGGCTGGCTATCTGGCTTCCTCGAACCAGATGCGGGTTGTCTGGCCGCCCGGTGATCAACCGAGCCGAGGCCAAGTTCAGTGCCGGATATAGCCGGTCCCCTACCCGTACGAAAAGTGCGCCGGAGTCTCGATCCGCGATGATCGGCGAATCGTTCAGCTGGCCGGAGGGACTGATGAACGACCACAGCAGGGCACCAAGACAGATCACCAGGGCGGCTGACACCGAGGCAACCACCGCCAGCGTCTGACGCCGGCCCGGTTCGATCTCCATGCGAACCCGCCAGCGCGTCAAAGCCATCGCGGTTCGGCGGGCCAGGAACTGATAGCCCGTTACCTGGGTCCGCGTTGACAATCCAAGGCCGTACCCCGACCCCCGTTGTCCGCGGCTCTCTTCAGCCACGTTAGATCACCTTCCGGTCTGTTCAGAACGCCTGGGAATTGCCCTGGATATTTGGCGAATCGCAGAACACACCGATAACCGTAGGGCATTAAAACAGACCTCGCCATGCGGCGTCGACCGCACTGGATCCCCCAAGGACTCGTCGTGTCTTCTTGGCATGGTAGCGACCAATCGCCGAGTCGGCGCGTCGAATCGTTCACCCTCGGCTCGAGGGCGCTGACCTGCTAGGCAACGACGCCGTCCGGCATGTTCTGGGATAAGCCAACTCGCCCCGCGTTCCGCACACACGGGTTTAGCACGCAAGATGGGCGCCATGACTGAGCTCGCGCCCTCGCTGGTCGAACTTGCCCGCCGATTTGGCATTGCCACTCAATACCGGGACTGGAAAGACCAGCACGTGCTCGTCTCGGAAGCCACGCTGGTGGCGGTTCTGGCTGCTTTCGGCGTTGCCGCGGGCACGGAGCAGGAGCGCAATACGGCCCTGGCTACCCAACTCCGGTCATATTGGGCGCGTGGGATGCCGCCCGCCATCGTCGCGCGAGCTGGCGTGCCGGCGCGTTTTTGGGTGCATGTCACTCATGGAGCTCCCGCTGACGTGTGGTTGCAGCTGGAGGACGGTACGGTGCGCGGCGGAGTACATCAGATCGACAATTTCGCCCCGCCGTTCGATCTGGATGGACGCTGGATCGGCGAAGCCAGCTTCATGCTGCCCACGGACCTGCCGCTCGGCTACCACCGCGTACATCTACGGTCCGGCGACGCCGAGACCAGCACGGCCCTCATCGTCACCCCGGATTGGCTTGGTCTGCCTGAAACACTCGGCGCCCGTCGAGCCTGGGGCCTGGTCACCCAGCTTTATAGTGTGCGGTCACGTCAGTCATGGGGGGTCGGCGACCTCGGCGACTTGGCTGACCTGGCGGTGTGGTCGGCCTACCGCCACGGCGCCGACTACGTGCTGGTCAATCCGCTGCACGCCGCGACACCGACAGCACCGATGGAGCCGTCGCCCTACTTGCCGACATCACGTCGCTTTTTCAACCCGCTCTATCTTCGGGTGGAGGCCGTTGCGGAGTTTGTCGGCCTACCCAAGCGCGGGCGGGTTCGACAGCTGCGCGCGGAGGTGCAGCGCCGGGCTGACCAGCGCGACACCATTGACCGGGACAGCGCGTGGACGGCCAAGCGTGCGGCGTTGGAATTGGTTTACCGGTTGCCGCGGACAGCGGGGCGCGAATTGGCCTACGCCGCTTTCCGGTCCCGGGAAGGACGCGCTTTGGATGACTTCGCCACCTGGTCGGCGTTGGCTGAGACATATGGCGGCGACTGGCGCCGGTGGCCCACATCGCTGCGGCGTCCGGACGCGCCAGGGGTTGCCGACTTCGCCGAGAAACATGCCGACGCCGTCGACTTCCACCGCTGGTTGCAGTGGCAACTCGACGAGCAGCTGGCGGCCGCGCAGTCGCAGGCGACTCGAGCCGGGATGTCGCTGGGCATCATGCACGACCTCGCAGTCGGCGTTCACCGGAACGGGGCCGACGCATGGGCTTTACAAGATGTGCTTGCACAGGGTGTCACCGCAGGCGCACCGCCGGATGAGTTCAATCAACTCGGTCAGGACTGGTCGCAGCCGCCTTGGCGGCCCGACCGCCTTGACGAGCAAGAGTATCGGCCGTTTCGAGCGCTCATCCGAGCGGTCTTGCGGCACGCCGGCGGGGTACGGATCGACCACATCATCGGGCTGTTCCGGCTGTGGTGGATCCCCGAGGGAGCAGTGCCCACGCAGGGCACCTATGTGCGCTACGACCATGAGGCGATGATCGGCATTGTCGCATTGGAAGCGCACCGCGCTGGAGCGGTCGTCGTCGGCGAGGATCTCGGCACCGTCGAACCGTGGGTGCGCGACTACTTATTGCTGCGTGGCCTGCTGGGCACCTCGATCCTGTGGTTTGAGCTGGATCGGGAGGGAAATGGCGATCCGTTGCCGGCCGAGCGCTGGCGCGAGTACTGCTTGTCGGCGGTAACCACTCACGACCTGCCGCCGACCGTTGGCTATCTGGCCGGCGATCATGTGCGGCTGCGGGAGGCACTGGGTTTGTTGACGCGGCCGGTGGATTGCGAGATCGAGGCGGACCGGGCCGGGCAGGCGGCGTGGATTGCGGAGTTACGTCGAGTAGGCCTGCTAGACGAGCGGGCCGAGGCCGATGCCGAACAAATCGTTGTCGCCCTCTACCGGTTCTTATGCCGGACACCGTCGCGCCTGTTGGGAGTAGCACTGACCGACGCGGTCGGTGACCGTCGGACGCAGAATCAACCGGGGACCACCGACGAGTACCCGAACTGGCGGGTTCCGCTGACCGGCCCCGACGGCAAGCCGGTGTTGCTTGAGGAAATCTTCACCAACCCAAGGGCGGCCAACTTGGTGCGTGCGGTTCGTGACCAACTGGCCTCCGCCGCTAGTTAGGGCTCGCCTGTTAGCTTCGGTTGCCATGGAGGTCCCTCTGAAAGTGGGAGTTGTCGCGCCGGTGGCCGGGGGGCTCACGGCGGACCCGGACTGGATGACCGCCTTCGCGCTGCACCTGGAAGCATGCGGCTTCGAATCGATCATCGTCGTCGAACACACTGTTCTCGTCACCGAATACGACAGCGTGTACCCGTACGACGGTTCTGGACGGGTTGGATTGCCCGCGGACTGTCCGATCCCCGACCCACTCGACCTGCTGGCGTTCCTCGCCGGCCGCACGGCGCGGCTCGGGCTGGCTACCGGGGTGTTGGTGCTGCCCAACCATCATCCGGTGGTGTTGGCCAAGCGGGCCGCTACCGTTGACTTCCTCTCCGGCGGCAGACTTCGGCTGTGCGTGGGCGTGGGATGGCTGAAAGAAGAACTCGAGGCGTGCGGGGCCGCGTTCGACAGCCGGGGACGTAGGGCCGACGAACAGTTGGCTGTGCTGCGGGCATTGTGGGCCGACCAGCCGTACGGAGCCTCCCACCGGGGCGAGTTCTTCAGCTTTGCCAACGTTATGTGTTACCCCAAACCCGTTGGACAACTTCCCCTTCACATCGGTGGGCATAGCCGGGCAGCTGCGCGCCGGGCCGGCCGCTTCGGCGTTGGCTTCCAGTCGCTCGGCGTGGCCGGGCCGCAGCTCGCAACGCTGATCGCGCTGATGCGTGAGGAGGCATTCTCAACCGGGCGTGATCCGGCACTGCTGGAGGTTTCGCGGGGCCACGCGGTGACCAAGATCGACAGCGAACGCGCAGCCCGCCTGATCGATCAAGGCGCCGACCGGATCGTGTTGGCCATGCCGTCGATCCCCGATATCGAGCAGGCCAAAGATGTCCTCTCCGCGTGCGCACAGCGGTTGGCGTTGGCCGCTTGACGTTCTCCGAGTTACCCCCACCTGTTCCGCTGACCGACCGGGCGGCATTAAGCGATTTGGTGCATCGGTACGCGGCCCATGTCGATGATCGTCAATTCAACTCCGCGGCAGCACTTTTCAGGCGGATCCCGCCTCTACCGCGGCCCTGCAATTTGATGAATTTCGGCTGGTCGTGCTCGGTGATAGTCCAACATCGCCAGCGCTGCTGTGCCGAATCCAGCTGCCGTATAGCCGGATTGCCAAAACCGGCTATATCCCTTTCCAGGCGGCGTCCAACTGAGTGGCCACGTCGATGACCTGCGCAGCTTGTGACTGCGGAGAGTCGATTTCTTCAGCGACGTAGAGCGCAATGAACCGCCGAATTTCACCGTCAACACCGGCCAGAATGCGCAAGACCTCGCCCCGGATCGACTTGGACGACACATTGACGGTGATGTCCGACGGGCGTGGTTTGGAGACATCGACAATCAGCAGCAGCGGATCGGCAGCCCGTGCGGTAGCGCGCAGCGCGATGTCCCCGGCAACCTTGAAGCGTTGCTTGTCGAGCCGCAGATCGAGCAGAAGATCGATCGACAAGGGGATGTGGATGACGAACGTAATGAGGTCGCCCAGCTTCCGAGTCACCCGCGGCTCGTTGATCTTGACGTTCGCGCTGACCTTAGCGATCCCTCCGGGGCCTTGGGCGATCGGTTCCATGGCGAATTCGCTGCCAGCGATTTCGGCGAACGCAGCCGCGACGCGTTCCGGGGTGACGGCAATCTCGAAGAATCTGCGGCCAAACTCTTCGTAGGTCAGGTGGTCGTGATTGTGCATAGGTTTATACCGTCTCATGTCAGCTGCGGTAACGGTTGCTGATCCGCTTCGCGTCGCAGGAAATTGACGGCAAAGACGGCTAAGACGGCCAGGGTAGCCAGCCGACGCGACGGATGGTGCGCGGTGTGATCCGCAACGTTCGCGCCGAGTTGTGAACAACGCCACAAGGAGCCGTTTTGATTCGTGTGTTGGGTGGCGGCCTGCCACGCTGGAGTACTTGGAGGTGTTTGGAGTCTCATGTGTGCCCACGAAAACCCTGCTGAGCGCCCGAAAGTAGCACGCATCGAGGGGCTGCTCAGCTGGCTCGGCGGCGGACACTGGGGTGAACTCGGTGAGCGCCACGAGCGGGCCACCCACGCCGTGGCCGGCACGGTCGTGGCATTCGGAACCGTGTTGGCTGGGCTCGTTGCGGACTTGGTCGCAAGCGAGTCGGCAGGCTGGCCCCGCTGGGCCGTCGTTGCAGTAGCCCTGGTCTTCGGCTTGCTGGTCGGCGCCGTGAGCCGCGAGACCGTCAGCGGACCTACCCGGACGTGGCCCGGTACGGCCGGACGTGCTGGGGTGGCTCTGGCTGTGGGCGTCGTCGTGGGCGAGCTCGCCGCGCTCGTTGCGTTTTCCAGTTCGATCGACCAGCGTCTGGACGAACGGGCGCTGCGTAGTGCCGATTCTGCGCCGTCCGTGGCACAGGCATCGGCATCGCTTCAGCAGTCGCGCGATACGCGCGCTGCCCTAGACAACGCGGTCGAACAGGCCCGCGGGCACCTGGACAAGGCGCTGGTGGTGGCGCGTTGCGAATACAATCCCACGCCGGGTTGCCCGCAGACCAGGATTACCGGGGTTCCCGGGCAGGGACCCGAAACACGAACGGCGAACCAGCTTCTCGCCGATGCACAGCGTGAACTAGACAGCGCATTGGCGGCTCGCGACCGGCAGGCGCCCGACATTGCCACCAGGGTCCAGCAGGACGAGCAGGCACTTACCGCGGCGCGCCGAGCAGTCGTCTCCGGTGCCGGCCATGGGCTTGCCGCCCGCTGGGTCACCATGAATGACCTGACGCTGGCCAGCACGGGTGGGTTTGTGCTGCGGATGCTAACCATTGCTTTCTTCGCGCTGGTGTATCTACTCCCGTTGATTCTGCGGCTATGGCGCGGTGAGACGACGCAGGATCGTCATGCGGCAGCACGCGCCCAGCGCGAACGTGCCGAGCTGGAAGCTGACACCGCCATCGCGATCAAACGTGCAGAGATTCGCAGCGCAGCCGAAATCATGTGGGCCGAGCATCAACTCACTCAGACCCGCCTGGCGATCGAGGCCCAAGCCGAGATCGACCGCGAGCAGCAGCGCCGTCGCGTCGTTGAAGCGCTAGAGGCTCCCGTGCGCGCTTCGTCGGAGCGTGCCTTCGAGCCAGTCGAGGAAGTGGAGGAAGATATGTATCTGCCTATCGCCGCCGAAGCGGAAGCGGCCAGCCGCGCTGTCGCCCAATTGCCTGCGGGGGCGCAAGACGCTTCCTCGGTGGCCCCAAACCATCTTCCGGCGCAGGTTGTGCCTGACGGCACCGGGGAAGCCCACGCAAACGACCGCGCGACGTCGCTGATCCCGTCCATTCCAGATGCCACCAAAGCTGCAGCGCGGTGGATTCGACCGCTGGTACCCCCGTTCGTTGCGCGGGTGATCGACAACACCACTCAGCCGTTACGTACGGCGCGTCAGGTGTTCGAAGAGGTCGAAGAAATCGCGTTTTCGTTCAAACGCACGCGAAAGGTGACTGTTAATTCCGAAAGCTCTAACAGCGCGGACAGCTCCAGCAGCAGAAACGACCTACCAGCGCTCCAGCCCCGGGTTGACGACGCCCCCGCCGACATCAACCGGGTCACATCGTCACGCGGTCGGGCCGATGACGAAGCGTATAGCAGAAACTACGATCAGCTAGGCGGCAGCGAGCAGCAGCGCACATTGCATCAGGTAGCTCCCACAGAGGTGGCGCTGTCGGTTGGATCCAGCGGGCGGCAGGGCCGGCGCGAGCTGGTCGAGCAGGACCGGCCGGCTGAGCTGCGCTCTGCGGAAGGCCCGCGCGAGCTGCCGCCCGGTAAGTAACCGCGCGGCTACTGCCAAGCTTTCGCACCAGTACCGTTCGGGTGGGGCGTATTATCCTGCCGACGAGTGGATCGGTGGAGGCAGCTGCGGTGCCGACCGTTCTTGTTGTCAGCTTTGCGACGGATTGGGACCAAGATAGGATCTCGTGAATTTCATGGCGCAGCAATCCAAGGGCGGCATCCCGTGTTGACCTACGCATCGTCGACCACGGTGTTAGGGGCCTCATGAAGGTCAGCCTGTTGCTCGCTGACGCAGCGCAGGCCGATCCCCAGTCGGGCAAAGTCCACGCTCTGGGGCTGGGTTGGCGACAATGCCAAACACCCACGCCTCCCTTTGCTTTGGTGCTGTTTTTGGACATCGACTGGGACGAGACCAACCGGCCGCACAGGCTGACGTGCCAATTGCTGACCACCGACGGTGATGCGGTGATAGTGGCGGGCGCGCAAGGGCCGCAGCGGTTGCTGTTTGAGGCCACAGCTGAGGCGGGCCGTATGCCTGGGGCCATTCCCGGCACTGCGGTTCGGATGCCGCTTGCCCTCAACATCCCGCCCGGAATCCCTTTGGAACCAGGAATTTACGAGTGGCGCGTGGAGGTCGAAGGCTACGAGATGGCTACCGCTGTGGAGCCATTTATCGTGTCCCTCGGGAACCTTCCATCCGCGTCATCGTAGGATTTCCGCTGTAATGCCTTGCGTTGCAGCGGCTCTTGTCGATCAGCGTAATGGGAACCGGGGGGCTTGGCATGAACGTCAGGGTGGATGTGGTCACCTGCGTTGTCCGTTCCGCGGCAACATCGAGGTAGGCGCACCGCGGTGATCACCATCGACTGGAAGCTCGGCCAGGTTCATCGAATGCGGCTATCGCGCCGGGTATTCCTCGCGCAACGCGTTTCGCCACGGTGGCGCCCTTGGCCTGAGCGATCCTCAGGAGGTCATATGCCCCGTATGTATTCGTCGTCCGATAGACCCGGCTACTGGAAACCGACTGCGTGCCACTAACGCCGCTATCTCACGGTCAATTCCAGATGTTCGAGACGGCGCACCAAAATGCTTGGCAACCATCGTCCGACATCGGTTGCCTCGATTATCGAAGTCCGGTCGACCAGGAGTCGTAAGACGATACGAGCCTCTAAGCGCGCCAGCGCGGCCCCGACGCAGAAGTGGGCGCCCTTGCCAAAACTGATGTGACCGTTGCCTCTTGCACGGTCGAGGCGAAACGCGCCTGGTGTCTCAAATTGGGCCGGATCGCGGTTGGCCGCTCCCCACAACAACAACAGGTGCGAATCAGCCGGGAGGTCGACGCCGGCCAGGCTGGTGGCGCTTCGCACATGCCGATAGTGGCCCCGGAAGGGGGCCTCGTAGCGCAACGTCTCCTCGATAAACGCACCGAGCAGCTCGGGGTTTTCTCGCACGCGTAGTTGGATATCCGGACGGTTGGCGAGCAACCACGCCGCGCTGCCGAGCAACGAGGCGGTGGACTCTCCCCCGGCTGCGAATAAGGTGACCATCATGATCTGGGCAGTGAGCGTGTCGATTTCCCCCGCTTCGCAAGCGACAGCAAGCTCACCGATTAAGTTGTCCTGCGGGTCGACGGCCGCCCGGCCAAGTTGCTCGAAGATGTAGCCGCTGAGTTCCATCACGGCGATGCCCGCAGCGGCGAGTTGTTCTTGGCTGACCAACCCTTCGAGTAGCTGGGTGGCCGCGTACCCCCACTTAACGAGCTGGGCGACGTCAGCGTCCGGGATGCCGATGAGCTCAGCCACAACCATCATCGGCAGGCGGTTGGCCATAGCGCCCATCCATTCGATGCGCCCGTCCTGCAGGCCGTCGAGTAATAGACGCTCTGCCGTATCGGCGACTAACTGCTCGAAGACACGAATCCGCTTGGCCGCCAAGTGGCGTACCAACAGCTTGCGGTGCCGCGCGTGGGCAGGATCATCGGCGGTGGCGAGTACGTGGGTGGGACCACCGAGCGAGTCCATATAAAACGGCTCGACGGTTCCTTCGGCTGTATATGTCATCGTGGCGGTCAGGTTCGAGGAGAACGTCTCGGGACGGCTCAGGACGTCATGGACGGCGTCCCAACCGCACACGGCATAGAACGCCGAGTCAACGATCCGGTGGACCGGGCCCACAACGTGCATCCGCTCATAGAGCGGGTACGGATCTTGCAGGGACTCGGTATCGAAGAGGGTGATGGCATCGGCTACGGCAGTCACCCGTCCAGCGTGACCGGGAGTCATCTGCACGTCAACGAGGTGACGCAAGTTGAAACTGCGGGGGGGCGACGCTACCTCGGACCGTCTCACCGCGCAGTTGTGACCTGCGTGGGCGGCGCGCATTACCGCCATCTACGTCTCAGCTTGAGATCCGTTCGGACAGAACTACACACGAGTCTCCCGCGCTCCAGGTGGTGCCGGAAACCGCCAGTCGACCTCGCAAACATCCCGTCCTCGTGCAGCGATTGCGACTTCGACGG
>NZ_VTZN01000279.1 GCF_008370645.1 Mycobacterium simiae | reverse complement strand
CCATCAACACCGGCGGACCCACCGGCGCGTGACCTGGCCGGATATCCGGCGGAAAGTATCGCCGCAGCTTGTACATGGGTTCGCTCTCCACGATTTGGGACGGCGACGGGACGCTGCCGGTTTCCAGGCCGCCGAGTCGCAGCACTTCCAGACCGTTCTGGGCTGTGGCCACCAGACGCTCGACCGGGCGCGTGACCATCGACAAATTGAGATCCACCACTGCTCCTGGGTGCTCCTGGGTGCTCCTGAGTTGGCCTTGACCAGCGTGGACATCATTCCACATCGTCGCGCTGCGCGGTTCTGGCGGCAGAAACGTGAAGTGGCCGGCTACGGCGAGACCGACGCCAGCGCGGAAAAGTTCGAGTGGACGTCGCGCTCACGTCAGGAGCTATGCGCCAACTCGCTCGACCGAAGACCGGTAGCTTTGGCCCGGTGGCGCACCTGCTCGGAGCCGAGGCCGTCCACCTGGCGTACCCGACCCAGGTGGTTTTCGAGTCGATGACGCTCGGCGTCGACGACGGCGCACGCATCGGCATCGTCGGGCGCAACGGAGACGGCAAGTCCAGCCTGCTGGGGCTGCTGACCGGTCAACTGCAGCCCGACTCTGGACGGGTCACCCGGCGCAGCGGATTGCGGGTCGGCGCACTGAGTCAGGCCGACACCCTGGACTCCGAGCGCACCGTCGGCTGGACGCTCGTCGGCGATCAACCCGAACACCAGTGGGCCGGTAATGCCCGTGTCCGCGATGTGGTCGCCGGCCTGGTGTCCGACATTGGCTGGGCGGCAAAGGTTTCCACGCTCAGCGGCGGCCAGCGGCGCCGGGTCCAGTTGGCCCGGCTGCTGGTCGGCGACTGGGACGTAATCGCCCTGGACGAACCCACCAACCACCTCGACATCGAAGGCATCACCTGGCTGGCCGGCCACTTCTCACAGCGGTGGACCCGCAACAATGGCGGGCTGCTGCTGGTCACCCACGACCGCTGGTTCCTTGACGAAGTCGCCACCACCACCTGGGAAGTGCACGACGGAATCGTCGAACCCTTCGATGGTGGGTATGCCGCGTATGTGCTGCAGCGCGTCGAGCGGGACCGGCTCGCGGCCGCGGCGGAGGCCAAGCGGCAGAACCTGATGCGCAAGGAGCTGGCGTGGTTGCGACGCGGCCCACCGGCGCGGACCTCCAAACCCAAGTTCCGGATCGAGGCCGCCAACCAGCTGATCGCCGACGTACCGCCACTGCGCAACACCGTCGAACTGGCCAGGCTGGCGACCGCCCGACTGGGCAAGGACGTCATCGACCTGCTGGACGTGTCTGTCTCCTACCAGGCTGTGGGGGGCCGACCGGTACTGCGCGATATCGAATGGCGTATTGCGCCGGGTGAACGCACCGGCATCGTTGGAGCCAACGGCGCCGGAAAGTCCACCCTGCTGGGATTGATCGCCGGCACCATCGAGCCGGACTCGGGCCTCGTCAAGCGCGGCAAGACCGTTCGACTGGCGGTACTCGACCAGCAGGGTGATCTGCTGAGCCCGTTTGCCGCGGACCGGATCGCCGATGTGCTGGGAAGGCTACCGGGCGGCTATGAGGTCGAGGGTCGAGAAGTCACGCCGGCCCAGCTGCTGGAGCAATTAGGCTTCGGCCGCGGCCAGCTGTCGGCGCGCATCGGCGAACTGTCCGGCGGTCAGCGGCGGCGGTTGCAGCTCATGCTGACGTTGTTATCGGAACCGAACGTGCTGCTGCTCGACGAGCCCACTAACGACGTGGATACCGACATGCTGACGGCCACCGAAGATCTGCTCGACTCGTGGGCGGGCACCCTGATCGTCGTCTCACACGACCGGTATCTGCTGGAACGGGTCACCGATCAGCAGTACGCGATTGTGGACGGGCGGTTGCGGCATCTGCCCGGCGGAATTGATGAATATCTGCGACTAGCCGCACGTCCGCCAGCCAAGCCCGCCCAGCCACCGCCCGATGCCCCGCCAGCGGTATCGGGCGCGCGCCGCCGCGCCACCGAGAAAGAATTGGCCGCCATCGAGCGCCAGCTCGCGCGCCTGGGCGACCGGATCGCGGCCAAGCACGCCGAACTCGCCGACCATGACCAGTCCGACCACGTCGGCCTTGCCCGGCTGACTCAACAACTACGAGCCCTCGAAGAAGAAGTTGCGGTAGCAGAGGAGCATTGGTTGGAGCTCTCGGAGGCACTCGAATGAACGCGTATCGAACGGTGCCGTACTGGCCCGGTGAGGCGCTGCTAGCGCAGTATCGGCTTCGCGGTGCAGTGATCAACGCTGGCGTTGGCCAGCACGGCTTCACATATCTGCTGGGTGGCGAAGCCAATAAGTTCGTATTCGCTAACGCCGACGCGTTCAGCTGGCGTGAGACGTTTGAAAGTCTGATTCCCGTCGACGGGCCCACTGCCCTGGTTGTCAGCGACGGGGAAGACCACCGGCGCCGCCGCGCCGTGGTCGCGCCCGGTTTGCACCATCGTCAGGTTCAGGATTACGTACCGACCATGGTGTCCGCGATCGACGCCGTCATCGATAGCTGGCACCTGGGTGAGCGCCTGGATATCTATCAGGAGTTGCGTTCCGCGGTGCGGCGCAGCACCGCCGAGAGCCTGTTCGGGCCGCGCTTGGCCATTCACTCAGATTTCCTTGGACAACAACTGCAGCCCCTGCTGGACCTGACTCACCGACCGCCGCAGCTGATGCGGCTGCAGCGACAATTCGACTCACCGGGTTGGCGACGGGCGGTGGCGGCCCGGCGCCGTATTGACGAGCTGGTCGACGCGGTGATCACTGAAGCCAGAGTCCATCCCGGACCTGACGACCGCCTGTTGAACACGCTGGTTAACGAGTTGACTGTCAACGAGATTCGCGATGCGATCGTCTCGCTCATCGCGGCCGGATATGAGACCACCAGCGGTGCGCTGGCATGGGCGACGTACACGTTGCTCACCCTCCCCGGTGCCTGGGACACCGCGACGCGGGAGGTGCGGCGCGTGCTCGGCGGCAGAGCGCCGAGCACCGCAGACATCGGCGCACTCACCTACCTCAATGGCGTTGTGCACGAGACACTTCGGCTGTACTCCCCGGCAGTGATCTCGGCCCGCAGCGTGAAGCGGGATCTGTGGTTCGACGGTCACCGGATCCGCGCGGGGCGGTTGCTGATTTTCAGTGCCTATGTCACCCATCGGTTGCCCGAAATATGGCCCGCTCCAAGGCAGTTCTGCCCGCAACGCTGGGATCCCGACGCGCCGGAGCACCGCAAGCCCGCGCCACACGAGTTCATCCCATTCAGCGGCGGATTACATCGCTGTGTTGGATCGGTCATGGCCACTACCGAGATGACGGTGATGCTGGCCCGGCTGCTCGCGCGGACCAGGCTGCGCTTGCCTGCTCAGCGGATCCGCGCGGCTAACCTCGCCGCGCTGTCCCCCAGGCCGGGACTAACCGTCGAGATCGCCGACTTGGTGCCAGCGCAGTAGCACCAACTCCGCACAGCATCCGGGACCCATGGCGAGCATCAGCTACGGCCGCTGCGCTGCGATCCTGCCCCGATCGGTGTTGGTCATCCAGTCCAACTCCTACAACGACAGTCGACTGGCCCGGGTGCTAGTCACGCTCAACCACCCGGTGCCGTCAGTGCGTTTCGTCCCGGTCTGCTGTGTTAAGTGCGAGTGCAATGAGAGCGTCGGGACTTAACGAATCGATGGCGTCTTCGGTGACCTGTGGGTCAGCTGCCAACTTTTCAGGTTCGCCCGCCAGTAGCGCCAGTTTATCCAGCAGTCCGGTCCGTCGAAGCTCGGCGATAGGAATGTTTTTCAGCAGCACCCATATTCGGTCGTCCTCGGATTCTTCGTTATAGCCATGCGTCAGTTGGTGACCGAGATGATCAGCCAGCGCTGCGGCGGTGGGATAGTCAAAGACCAGGGTCCGCGGCAGCACCAAACCGGTGGCTGCTGCCAGGCGGTTGCGCAGTTCCACCCCGGCCATCGATTCGAACCCGAGGTCCGCGAAAGAGCACTGCGCATCAACGTCGTGGCTGCTCGAGTGACCCAACACGCTGGCGGCATGTCGGCACACCATATCGACGAGCTGGCGGTGCAGTTCCTGCGGATCAAGTTCTTGCCAGCGGTGCGTGTCGTAGTCGTCGACTGGCGGCGGCGCGCTCTCCCCT
>NZ_VTZN01000278.1 GCF_008370645.1 Mycobacterium simiae | reverse complement strand
ACTTCGCGGAGGTGATCGAGTTCCGGGATCGCAGAATTACCGGCCACGGGCACAAGTTGATCGTCGCGTCGGTGCAGGAGTCGATTGACACCGGCCGCGTCCCCGACCCAGGGCCGGCAGCATCACGCAACCGGGCCCAGACCCGCACACTGCTCGACGCTTTGGAGGCCGGCGGCTTTGACGCCGCCTTCGGGGGTGCCCGCCGCGACGAAGAACGCGCCCGGGCCAAGGAACGGATCCTCAGTTTCCGCGACGAGTTCGGCCAGTGGGATCCCCGTGCGCAGCGACCGGAACCGTGGTCGCTGTACAACGGTCGGATCAAGAAAGGTGAGCAGGTTCGGGTGTTCCCGTTGAGCAACTGGACCGAGCTCGATGTCTGGCGCTATATCGAGCTGGAAAACCTTGAGCTACCGTCGATCTACTTCGCGCACCAGCGGGAGGTTTTCGAACGCGATGGCATCCTGCTGGCGGTGTCGCAATACACCAGCCCACAAAGCGGCGAGACAGCTGCCGTCGAGTGGGTCCGGTACCGCACCGTCGGCGACCTAACCATCACCGGGGCGGTGCGCTCGACGGCTGACGACATCGCGAGCGTCATCGCCGAGATATCGGCGGCGACGGTGTCCGAGCGCGGCGAGACCCGCGCCGACGACCGCACTTCTGCTGCCGCGATGGAGGACCGTAAGCGCGAGGGCTACTTCTGATGACGGTGGTGACGCGCCAACTGCTGCGCATTGCCACCGCGGGTTCAGTGGACGACGGCAAAAGCACCCTGATCGGCCGGCTGATGCATGATACCGACAGCCTTCCGCTGGATCATTTGGAGGCTGTCACCGACGATGAGGGTGTCGCCGATCTCGCCGCGTTGTCGGATGGTCTTCGCGCCGAACGCGAGCAGGGCATCACGATCGACGTTGCGTACCGGTTCTTTTCCACCAACGCCCGTAGTTACATCCTGGCCGACACTCCTGGCCACGAGCGCTACACCCGCAACATGTTCACCGGCGCATCCAACGCGCACGTGGCGGTCCTGCTGGTCGATGCCCGTGCTGGCGTACTGCGCCAGACCCGCAGGCACGCGCGGATCGCAAAGCTTCTAGGCATCAAACACTTTGTGGCCACGGTGAACAAGATCGACCTCATCGACTTCGACGAGGTCGGGTTCGCCGCGGTGGAAGACCAGCTGCGGCGAATGGCCGCACGTCTGGGCGACGTCGACATCACGGTTATCCCGATTGCGGCCAAGCATGGGGACAACGTGGTGCATCGCTCCGATCACACGCCGTGGTACGCCGGTCCCACGCTGTTGGAGTACCTGGAAGGCATCGAGCTGGCCGCACCGCAGGCCCAGGCATCGCGACTGCGGCTGCCGGTGCAGTGGGTGTCGCGACCTACCGATCATGCCCGCCGTCGTTACACCGGGCGGCTCGCTGCCGGCACACTCAGTGTCGGCGATCCGGTCGTATCGCTGCCGTCAGGCACCCGTTCAACGGTGACGGCATTGGATACTCTCGATGAAGAGCGCACGACAGCGGTTGCGCCACTGTCGGTTTCGATCGAGCTGGCCGACGACCTCGACGTGGGCCGCGGAGACGTGCTCGTCAGCGGCGCCGACGACGCTGTGGCGCCGGTGCTGGCCCGCGAGCTGGACGCGACGGTGTGCTGGTTCGCCGACTCCCCGCTGCGGGCCGGCGACCGATTGGCGCTCAAACAGACCACCAAAACGGTTCGAGCAACGGTCCAGGAACTACACACGCGAATGGACCCGGAGACGCTGGACGAACTGGACGGCCCAGTCGAGCTGGCCCTCAACGATATTGGCTGTGTGACGCTGCGGACGAGCTCGATCGTGGTGGCCGATGCCTACTCCGACAACCGAGACAGCGGCGCTTTCATCCTGATCGACGAGGCGACCAACGACACCGTCGGCGCCGGCACCATCCTGGAGGCGCGGGAGGTCAAGCCGGGCACCCATCTACGCACCGACATTCGCTGGCATCCATCATCTTTGGATCGCTCCTATCGCTGGCGGGCCACCGGTCAACCTGGGGCGACGATCTGGTTCACCGGGCTGCCGGCATCCGGAAAATCGACCATTGCGGTGGCGGTGGAGCGTGCGCTCGTCGAATCCGGGCGGCTGGCCTACTTGCTCGACGGTGACAACCTACGCCACGGATTGTCCGACGACCTGGGCTTCTCACCCGGTGACCGCACCGAAAACATCAGGCGGGTAGGGCATCTGACCCGCCTGCTCGCCGACGCCGGCGTGGTGGCGCTAGCCTCACTGGTGTCGCCGCTTCGATCCGACCGCGAGATCGCCCGTGCCCTCAACGCTGCCGCCAAATTGCCGTTCATCGAGGTCTACGTCGCCACGTCGCTGTCCGAATGCGAAAAGCGCGACCCCAAAGGCTTGTACGCACGCGCACGCAGCGGCAACATCACCGGTATGACCGGGGTCGACGCGCCCTACGAGGCACCCGACAAGGCGGACCTGGTGCTCGATACCGCCGGCGCGAGCGTCGAGGAACTCGCCGCGCAGGTCATTGCACTGCTCGACGAGCGCAGCCCACGCCCCACGTCATGACACTGGATGCCCGGTAGCTGTTGGAAGCTACCTGTAGGACCGCCCCGAGGCGACGCGCGGCGACCCGATCGCAGCGCGACTTGGCGCTGCCGCCGAGGGTTACCGGACCGCGTCACATCTCTTTCCAGAGTGCCGGCGCCCCAGTAGGAGTCCAGTTCGGGTCGTAGACGGTGTGCGCTTGCAGGCATTGGTAGGTTTTGCCGTTGTAGCTGACCGTGTCCCCTACCGCATATGTGGCACCGACGGCCCAGGGTTTGGCCGCCCCGGGTGGGTTGCTCGTGGTCGCGGACGGTGTCGTCGTCGTGGGTGTCGTTGTGGTGCTAGACGCTTGACCACCTATTTGCAAGTCAACGCACGAATAGAACGCGTTGGGAGTGTCACCGATGTTCCAGATGGCCAGCAGCTTTTGACGACCGCTGAACCCGCTGAGATTGACCGTGTGCGAGACGGTCGCGCCTGGAGGGGCGTTATTGCCGTCGAAGCTGGCAATCTTAGTCGTGCCGATGTAGTACTCCCATCCGGCAGTCCTATGCAGCGCGGTGTTCGCCCAGGTGAAGGACGCCGTGTTACCCACCGGCGTGGGTCGCCACGGCTTGCTGTCGTCATTGAGATCGGCGAACTGTGAAAGGCCAGCATTGCAACTACGCAGCCCCTTGGCGCCCTCCACGCTTTGTGGCTCGTACTGGATGGCACCGCATTGGACAATACGCTGCGCACATTGGGCCTGACGACTGGTCGGCGAGGATACATAACCGTGTGCACTGGCAGTAGCCATCGGTAAGACTATCTGTAGACACGGAATCAGTGCTGCCGTTCCGATAATAGATAATGCGCGGTTCGTCATTTGTGTTTACTCCCCTATGGTTTCGACTACATTGCCTTGACGCCGGCGTTATTTGGTTGTGATGAACGAACGTATACTCGCCGGGGCGTCGCGTCAAAGACCTAAGGCTTCAGCGTTTTGGAATCTAATTCGGTTGCGACGCAACACGGATTTACCGAGCAGCTGTGACTGAATAATTTTGTTATCAAAGATATTTCGCCTTGCGGTCCGCATGGCCTGCGGGTATCTGACCGGCACGTATGCAGCAGTTAGCATGTGGCACAGCACTCCTGACGATCGCCGGATCGGGCGCTCCCAAACCGAATTTCTCTTTCGCCTCAGCGCGGTTCGTGTTGCGCCGTTCGAAGAGGGCTCGATCACGCGTGAGCGATTTCCAGCTGAGTGGTCCAATAAGGGTGCCGACGCTGTGCACACCCTTCTTGACGTCACCGGTCTCGTCGACCACCAAGATCGCACCCGGGTCGCCGAACGCATCGACGACGTAATCACGCAGATCGTCACGAACCGCGTCGGCGTCCTAGCTCGCCCGTGCCAACAGATGCTGCAACCCATCGGGGGTGGTATCACCGCGGTGCTCGGCGATAGTCCAGCAATGCTTGCGGTCCAAGCCCGAGACCATCCCGGCCATGAGTTCACCGGCATGGCGCAACGGCTCGTAACGGGAAAAACGCGGCGCGATCCGATCCAGCACCGCCGAGAACTCCGCCTGCCACCGATCAGGGTCTACGCTATGAGCCGCGGCGACCGCGGCAT
>NZ_VTZN01000277.1 GCF_008370645.1 Mycobacterium simiae | reverse complement strand
GGGCACCCCGATCGCCGCGGCCGCCGCGGCGGTCTTGGTCTGCAACGCCAGCCGGTAGCCCATGTTCTCCAGCAGCTTCTCGGCGCGGTTGTCGATCTGCTGGCTGGCCATCAGCAGATGGATCCAGTAGGCGCGGCCCTGGCGGCAGATCTGGTCCAGCGCCTCGGCGATGTCGTTGGCCATCATCCGGTACAGCTCGGCGAACTCGTCGATGACCACCACCAGCGCGGGCAGCGCCGGCAGCGGGTCGCCTATGCCCGCGCCCAGCTGGTCGGCGCGGATCTTGTTGTACTCGGTGGCATCGTCGGCGCCGGCCTTGGCACACAACGCTTTACGCCGCGCGATCTCGCCCTGCAGCGCGTCGACGAAGCGGCCCATCAGGGACTGGTCGTCCTCGAGGTCGGTGATGATCTGGGACACGTGCGGGGCACCGGCGAACGGGGTGACCCCCGAGCCGCCCTTGAGGTCGGCCAGCAGGAACTGCAGGTTCTGCGGCGGGTGGCCCAGCATCAGCGACCCGATCACCGCGCGCAGCATCATCGTCTTGCCCGAGCCGGTGGTGCCGGCCATCACCCCGTGCGGGCCGTGGCCCTGCTGGGACTGCTCCTTGAGGTCGAGGAAGAACAGTTCCTGGTTGTCGGCGCGGTTGCCGATCGGGACCCGCAGCCGCTGCGGGGAATTGATGTCGCCGCGCGGCGCCCACAGCGCCTCGAAGTCGATGTCGGCGGCGTCGTCGATGCCGTAGTAGGCCAGGATGTCGCGGGCGACCAGCCGGGGCCCGCTGTCCACCTCGAACGCCTCGTAGGCCTCGGCCAGCCGCCAGCGCGCCATCCGCTCGGCGAACGACTCGGCCTCGGCGCGGCCGAGCTGATCGGCCACGGCGAAGAACCGCGTCCGCTCGCCGCTGGCGTCCCAGGTCACCGGGTCGCGGGGCACCGCGGCCAGCACCGCGTCGGCCCCGATGTGCAGCACCCGTTTGGGCTCGCCGCACGCCGGCACCAGGCGACCGCCGCGCACGTCGAGGAATGTCACCCCGCCCAGCCCGGCGCGGTCCCCCAGCAGCTCCCAGTCCGCGTCGTCGGTGTCGCACACGATCAGCGTGTGCGGCAGCCCGGTGATGGGGTCCTTGGCCGCGCCGTGGCGCACCCGGAACTCCCCGCGCCCGCGCAGCACCAGCGCATCCTGCTGGGCGGCGACGAAGCCGCCCACCGACCCGTACACCATCCGCGCCGGACCCGCCCCGTCCTGCACACCGGGGTCGAGGGCGTGCGGCAGCCACTTCACCCAGTCCCACTCGCCCGGATCCGCGGTCACCACGACCAGGCGCAGCTGATCGCTGCCGTGGGAGAACACCAGCTGGCAGATCAGCGCCCGCGCCAGCCCCAGCACCCGATCCCGCGGGCCGCGCAGCCCGTAGCCCGGCTCCACCAGCAGCGACACCAGCGCCGGCACCCCGTAGGCCACGGTCTGGTAGCGCACGAACTCCTGCAGCACCTTGCCGGTGACCGGTTCCAGCTCGATGTCGGTGGGCATGTCGGCGGGCTCGGTGAACACCGCCGCCTGGGCCTCCACCAGGTCGGTCATCCCCACCCCGACCCGGGCCACCCCGAACCAGGCGTCGGAGCCGTCGGCCTTGCGCTCCCACATCCGCACCCCGCCCAGGGCGGCCTCCAGCGTCGCCGGCGGCGGGTGATACCAGCGGTAGTTGGCATCCAGCCGGTCGGCCAGCCCCGAGGTGGTCACCCGCAGCTCGTCGAGCACCAGCAGGAACCGCGCCCGCAGCGCGTCCAGCTTGGTCCTCGACAGCTGCTGGGCGCCGCCGCGGCCGGTGAACAGCATCGCCAGCAGCCCGCCGACCATCACGATCGGGAACAGCGATCCCGCGCCGGTGAACGAGCGGGCCCCGCTGGCAAACGTCACCCCCACCATCGCGGCGACCACGCCGATCAGCCCGATCACCAGCACCACCGACCACCACGGCTTGCCTTCGGGCGGCGGCACTTTCAGCGGGGTGGGCAGCTCGATGGACACCGGCGCCAGCCCGGGCGCCGGCGCCGGGGTGGGGCGGGCGAACCCGTGCTTGTTCACTTGGGCACCTCCAGCGCGCCGGGGCCGCGGTCGGTCGGCAGCGCGTTGTGGCGCACCAGCGCATCCGCGCGCGACAACGTCGGGCCGCCCGCCAGCAGCCGCAGCGCCCACCACGGCGCCGGGCTGGGCGCGGCGGCGCCCAGCCCCAGCGCCCGCAGCGTGTCGTCGGTGCGGGCCACCCCGAACCGCACCCCGGATTCGGAGATCCACCACAGCGCCTCGGCGGTCGCCGAGGTGGGCGCGTTGCCGGTCGACACCACGTAGTTGGCGAACCCGGGCCCGAAGTACACCCGGTCGGCCTGCACGCCGGGCCCCGGGCCGGCCACCAGCTCGACGACCTTGTCGGCCTGCGCGGCGGGCACCGGGATGGTGGGCCCCACGATCACCGCCGTGGTCGCCAGCGGCTCCCCGGCCACCCGCGTCCAACCCCAGCAGGCCGCCGGGTCGGCCTGGCTGTCCACCAGCTGCGGCGGCTGCGGCGGGAACGCCGAGAGGTCCAGCGCCTCGACGACGGGCAGCTTGGCCAGCACCGGCCCGGCCAGCACCGGCACCGCCGCCCCCGCCGGGCCGGCGTTGGACAGCACCTGCGCCGCCAGCGCCGACACCGGCTGCATCCCGTTCCCCAGCACCACCGAATACGCGGTGCGCCCGCCGATCTGCGGGGTGGAGACCACCGTGCCCACCGGGCCCGGCGCCCCGGCGAAGCGCGCCGGGGTGCCCGCGCCGGGGATCACCGGCACCGACAGCGCAGGGCCCACCGGGATCGCGTCGAACAGCGCCCGGCTCATCGGGCGCGCGCCGGACAGCGCATCGCCGCCCAGGCCCAGCGCCAGCAGCACCGCCCGCGCGTCGCGGTCAAGCAGCGAGCGCCGCCCGTCGCGGATCAGCCACACGCCGTCGCCGTGGCGGCGCAGCATCGCCTCCTCCGGGCCCAGGACGCGGCGGCGCTGCCCCAGATCGGGCTGCCCGTCGATCACCGTCACCGTCACCGGCTCGGGCGCCCCGGCCCCGAACGCCGTGGTGATCTGATCGCACACCAGCCACGACGACCGGGTCGGCGCCGTGGGCGCCATGTCCTGCGGGGCGCCGGGAATGCCGACCAGCGGCCCGCGCGGGCGGGCGTCGATCTCGCTGCGCCGCACCCGATCCGGGGTGTCGGGCTCGCCGGCGATCAGCCGCGCCGAGGCCAGGTTCAGCGCCGGATACAGCGTCTCCCCGACCCGCACGTACAGGCCCCCGGAGCGCTGATCGGCCAGGATCTTCGACGAGCCCGCCGACCCCGCCGGGCGCACCAGCGACCAGAACAGCGCGCCCAGGCAGCACACCGCGGTGATCGTCACCCCGGCCAGCAGCGCCATCGACTGGCGCCGGCCGGGCTCGGCCTCCATCCGCACGCGGCGGCGCGTCATCGCCAGCACCGCGCGGCGCGCGAAGAACAGGTGCCCCGAGACCTGCACCCGGCTTGACAGGGCCAGGCCGCGGCCCCGCCACCGCGCCTCCTCGTCGCCGCCCTCCCCGGGCTCTCCCCCGCTCACAGCCGGTACACCTCTCCACCGCGTGGATGGCCACCGCCGTTGGTGGCGATATGGACGTGGTCCATGTGGTTCTGCGTCGGCGAACCACGATCGCGCATCATCTGCGACGAGCCATCAGGGTTATACAGCGTTTGGCGCCAGATCGCATGATTTAGGCCGAACGCCTCCCGGTGCGCCAGCGCGAAACGCAGCACCGCATCGCCCAGCGCTTTGCCGTGCGGGGTGCCCGGATCGGGGATCATCACGTCGATGGCCTGACCGTTGGGATGCCACGGCAGCGCATCCGGGCGCACCCCCCCGATCGATTTGATCTCGGGAAACGCCGCCGACACCGCCCGCGCCGCTAACACGGTGTCGCGCTGCAGCCCCCGCTCCGGGGCGACACCCGGGCCCAAGACGCCGCCGGCCGTGCGGCCCACCAGGAGCGCCGGCGACCCGCCGCCCGCGCTCCGGGCGCCCAGCAGCGCGCCCGGGATTCCCGCCAGCCCGCTGATCCCACCGAATCCCCCGCCGCCCCCCGGCCGCGGGGGGGTTTTCCCCTGGCCGCGGCCCCGGGGCCGCGG
>NZ_VTZN01000276.1 GCF_008370645.1 Mycobacterium simiae | reverse complement strand
GGGCGATCCCAACGCACGCCGCCGAACCGGCCGAAATCACTGTCGTAGGACACGATGCTGGCGCGATGCTCAACCGCAAGCGCCGCCAGGTGAGCGTCGTTGACGAGGTTGGCGCCGGTCCCCACGTGGGTCAGCATTCCGGCCAATATTTGAGCATGACCGGCGGTCGGATTGACCAGCACCGCGCTGGGCGCGGCCAGCCAATCCGCGACCTGACTCATCGCAGCATCCGCAGACAGCGGCCGGGGGAACAACCCATCCTTCGTCGCGAGCCGCAGGAACGCCAGTAGCGGCACCCAGGCGAACCCGATGCTGTCGGCACCCGATAGCGAGTTGTCGAGCCAGCGCAGGGACGACTCGTGGTGTTCGCTGGCAGTGTTGACTGCATACAGCAACACATTGGCGTCGACGATCTTCATCGGTTCCTATGACCGACGCCGTTGACGACGCACGAGCTCCTCGTCCTCGAGTTCGGCAACGAGCTGCAATGCCCGGTCGAGATTGACCGCGGGCACGCCCAAGTCAGCGGTGCGGGTCACGAACCGGCGCGGTTCCGGTCTGCCGGAGGCACCATCCCTGATGGCGTCGTTGAGAGCCCTTTTGAATGACACGTGCCGTTCGGCCATCCGGCGCCGCACAATCTGCTCGACGTCGTCGTCCAACGTCACCGTCGTACGCATCTTGACAGCATAGCATCAACGTCATTGACAGCATGCTGTCACAGCAGGCTGCCTAACCTTTGCCTAACCTGACTCGTCCGACGATGTGGCCTCGGAATCCTTGGCACCCCGTCCCCGCAATACCGTTTCCAGCTGGGCCCCGGTAATCCGCCGGAAAGCCCGGCGCGGCCGGTTGGCGTCCAGGATGGCCACCTCCAGGTTGGCGACGCCAAGGCTGGATTGACCGTTGCCGGAGCTATCGGGACTGCCGGCCCGCAGCGCTTCGATCGCGATCCGCAGCGCATCGGGCAGATCGGCGTTCTCGGCGTAAGACTCTTTGAGCGCGGTGGTGATCGGCTCTGTCGTGCCGCCCATCACCACGAAATGCGGCTCGTCAGCAATGGACCCGTCGTAGGTGATGCGGTAGAGCTCGGGCGCTTTGGGCTCGCCGTAGTGTGCGACCTCGGCGACGCACAACTCGACCTCGTACGGCTTGGCCTGCTCGGTGAAGATGGCGCCTAATGTCTGCGCATACACATTGGCCAGTTGGCGTCCCGTGACGTCCCGGCGATCGTAGGCGTAACCGCGGGTGTCGGCGAACTGGATCCCGCCGCGGCGCAGATTGTCGAATTCGTTGAACTTGCCGGCCGCCGCGAAGCCCACGCGGTCGTAGAGTTCGCTGATCTTCTGCAGGGATCGCGACGGATTCTCGGCGACAAACAACACACCGCCCGCGTAGGCCAGCGCCACCACGCTTTTTCCCCGCGCGATGCCCTTGCGTGCGAGCTCGCTGCGCTCGCGCATCGCCTGTTCGGGCGAAATGAAATACGGAAAGCTCACTTCGCACCGCCGTCGGGACCGAACGCGTCAGAGCGCGAACGACTTCCGATCACTTCGCGGGCCAGTTCGGCGATGCGGCTCTCCAGAACGTCGACTGCGCCGTCGGCATCGATGGTGACGGCGGTGGGATAAATTCCGCGAACCAGGTCAGGTCCACCGGTGGCCGAGTCGTCATCAGCGGCGTCGTAAAGCGACTCCACGGCCACCCGCAGAGCCGAGTCAGCATCGGTGACCTGCGAGTACAGCTTCTTGATCGACGACTTGGCAAAGATCGATCCTGAGCCCACCGCCTGGTAACCCTCTTCCTCGATGTTCCACCCGCCGGCCGCGTCGAAGGAGACGATGCGTCCAGCGGTCTGCGGGTCGGAGGCATGGATGTCATAGCCCGCGAGCAGCGGCAACGCCACCAGCCCCTGCAGCGCCGCACCCAAGTTGCCGCGCACCATGATGGCCAGCCGGTTAACCTTGCCGGCGAAGGTGAGCGGCACCCCTTCGAGCTTCTCGTAGTGCTCGAGTTCGACTGCGTACAGGCGAGCGAACTCGACGGCGATCGCGGCGGTGCCGGCGATGCCGGTAGCGGTGTAGTCGTCGGTGATGTAAACCTTTTTCACGTCGCGCCCGGCGATCATGTTGCCCTGGGTGGAGCGCCGGTCCCCGGCGATGACGACACCGCCGGGGTACTTCACCGCGACGATAGTGGTGCCGTGCGGCAGCTGCTCACCGAGCGTGCCCGATTGTGCACCGCCACTGAAGCCCGCTGGCAACAGTTCGGGCGCCTGGCGGCGCAGGAAGTCAGCGAACGATGATAGGTCTATAGCGGATCTGGGCAGTGCCGTTTTTGGGGACAAGCGATCAGGCAACGGCCAGGTCACTGTCCGCCCTTTTGGACGTACGCGCGGACGAAGTCCTCAGCGTTTTCTTCCAGGACGTCGTCAATCTCGTCGAGCAGATCGTCGGTTTCCTCGGCTAGTTTCTCGCGACGCTCCTGGCCCGCGGCCGTGCTGCCAGCGAAGTCGTCGTCGTCTCCGCCGCCGCCACCACGTTTGGTCTGCTCCTGAGCCATCGCCGCCTCCTGCTTCATCATGGCCTTGATTACCGCCCACCGGCACCGCACGCCTGCCGGTCTTTTTCTAACAGTACCGGTCAGCCCCGACGTTTCCGGGCTGAAGCTCCTCGCCGTGCTCAGCAGATCTCAGCTGGTGAGTTGTTCCACCAGCTCGGCGGCGCTGTCCACAGACTCCAGCAACGCTCCAACGTGCGCTTTGCTGCCGCGTAACGGCTCCAGCGTCGGTATCCGCACCAGGGCGTCACCACCCAGGTCGAAGATGACCGAGTCCCAGCTGGCCGCGGCGATATCGGCGCCAAACCTGCGCAAGCATTCGCCGCGGAAATAAGCGCGGGTGTCAGTCGGCGGGTTGTCCACCGCTTCGAGCACCTGATGTTCAGTGACCAGGCGCTTCATCGATCCGCGCGCCACCAGGCGGTTGTACAAACCCTTGTCCAGCCGTACGTCGGAGTACTGCAGGTCGACCAGATGCAGCCGGGGCGCCGACCAGCTCAGATTCTCGCGGTGCCGAAACCCTTCGAGCAGCCGCAGCTTGGCCGGCCAGTCCAACAACTCCGCGCAATCCATCGGGTCGCGCTCGAGCAGGTCGAGCGCGTGTGCCCAGGTTTCCACGATGTGGGAGGCCCGGACGTCGGGGTCGCGGCTATCGACCAGCTTGGCCACGCGGTCGAGGTAGACCCGTTGCAGGGCGAGGCCGGTCAGTTCCCGGCCGTCAACCAGGGCAACGGTGGTCCGTAAGGAGGGATCGCGGCTGATCGCATGCACCGCGTGCACGGGACGGGCCAGCGCCAGGTCGGTCAGGTCAACGCCTTCTTCGATCAGGTCGAGCACCAGCGCCGTGGCTCCCAGCTTCAGATAGGTCGACGTCTCGGCCAGGTTGGCATCGCCGATGATGACGTGCAGCCGGCGGTACCTGTCAGCGTCGGCGTGTGGTTCGTCGCGGGTGTTGATGATGCCGCGTTTCAGCGTGGTCTCCAGACCGACCTCGACCTCGATGTAGTCAGAGCGCTGAGACAGCTGAAAGCCCGGCTCGTCCCCGGAGGGCCCGATACCCACCCGGCCGGAACCGGTTATCACTTGCCGGGATACCAGAAACGGGGTGAGCCCGGCAATGATGGCCGAGAACGGCGTCTGCCGAGACATCAAATAGTTTTCGTGTGAGCCGTAGGAGGCGCCTTTGCCGTCGACGTTGTTCTTGTACAGCTGCAATTTCGCGGCTCCGGGAACGCTGGCGACATGGCGCGCGGCCGCTTCCATCACGCGCTCGCCGGCTTTGTCCCAGATCACCGCATCGAGCGGATCGGTGCATTCCGGCGCGGAATACTCCGGGTGCGCGTGGTCGACGTACAGACGCGCGCCGTTGGTCAAGATCATGTTGGCCGCGCCGACTTCGTCAGCGTCGACCACCGGCGGCGGGCCCGCCGAGCGGCTCAGGTCGAAGCCACGAGCGTCCCGCAGCGGCGATTCCACCTCGTAATCCCAGCGCGTTCGCTTGGCCCGCTGAATGCCAGCGGCAGCAGCGTAGGCCAGCACCGCCTGCGTCGACGTGAGGATCGGGTTGGCGGTCGGGTCCGACGGCGATGAGATGCCGTACTCGACCTCCGTGCCGATAATCCGTTGCATGC
>NZ_VTZN01000275.1 GCF_008370645.1 Mycobacterium simiae | reverse complement strand
CCGGCGGCGGTGGCACCAGAATCGGCGACGGGTCCGCGGGGACGGTATCCCCAGCGGAGACTTCGCCCATGAGTGACACGCGCACATGGCCGACCGGGTCACGGCCCGAGTTGACCGCCGTAAGTGGGAACGCGGGGAGCAAGTGCTCATTCGAGGCCCGTACGCGATAAGCCGTGATGGTCGCGACATCGCCTTGATGGTGCGGGCAGTATGCCTCGACTGCGGCGGTGATGAATCGGTGAATGGTGGTCGTGACCCGGGCCGGTGCGTATAGGCGCGCGCTCGAATCGATGTTGAATGCGGTGTCGCGCATTGCCTCCACGAGCTCGTGCAGCGGCGCGCCGCCATCCAGTTTGTGGCAGATCTTGTGGGCAGTTTCGATAACGCTCGGCACATTCGCGAGGGCAGGGATTTCTTTGCTCTCCAGCAATGCCAAAAACTGCTCGTCTTGGTTTGGGTCGGCTGCTGCCGCGCCGCCGCTCAGAATTGCGGCTCCGGTGAGTACCGTGATGGCGCTCACCAGGGTGCCCATGTGGTGGGCGATGCCGGTGAACATGGCAGGGGTGTCCATTTCGGTAGGCCGTCCCGTGACGGCGTGAAACCTGAACCACGCCAAGGTGGCTGTTAACCTGGTTTCCCAACGCCGGCCGCTTCAAACGCCTACTGGTTCTTCGACGGACGGATTTCACACGATGAGCCCGGAGGCTGGTATCGGCCCTTCTGTGCCCGGCGGCTTATTTTGAGCTCTGATCCAACGGTGCACAGGGCGAGGTGCCAAACTGACCCACGGAGGAGGGATTACGCCGTAAAATGCGGTCAGATCCGGCTCGCTCAGCCAGCAGGAATTGGTGTACCGGGTCGCCTTGAATCGCCGTTAGAATTTATTTCTGCCCGAGTGGTGACGATGTCCGACGGAAGAAGTTGCAGATGTCGTTCGTGATTGTGTCGCCAGAAATGGTGGCGGCAGCCGCAACAGACCTTGCGGGTATTCGGGCGTTAATCAGCTCGGCAAACGCCGCCGCGGCATTCCCTACTACCGGCGTAGTAGCTGCCGGCGCCGACTCGGTATCGGCCGCAGTCGCGGCGCTCTTCGATGCGCACGCGCAGGCCTACCAAGTGTTGAGTGCCCAGGCGATGGCTTTTCACGACCAGTTTGTCCAGGCGCTCAACGCTGGTGCCGGCTCCTATGCGGCGGCCGAGTCCGCCAATGCCGCTCCGCTGCAAGTGATCCAGGCCGCGGAGCAGAACGTGCTCAATGCGCTCAACGCGCCCACCCAGGCGCTGCTAGGCCGCCCACTTATCGGCAATGGCACCAATGGACTACCGAACACCGGGCAAGACGGCGGGCCCGGAGGGTTGCTCTACGGCAACGGTGGCAACGGCGGCTCGGGTGGGCTGGGTCAGCCCGGCGGGAATGGTGGCGCGGCCGGGCTGATCGGCAACGGTGGGGCCGGAGGCGCCGGCGGTCCCGGCACCCTCAGCGCAGTGGCCGGCCAACCGGGCGGCACCGGCGGTGCCGGAGGATGGCTATTCGGTAACGGAGGTGTCGGTGGCCCCGGCGGCGCCGGCGCGGTTGCTGTGGGTGCAAATGGCGGGGCGGGCGGCGCTGGCGGCAACGCGGTCGGTCTGTTCGGCAACGGTGGCGTCGGGGGCGCGGGTGGGGTGAGCGGGCCTGGCCCTAATGGTGGCAATGGTGGCAACGCTGGTGGCGGCGGCCATGCCGGGCTGATTGGCCGCGGCGGGGACGGCGGTGTCGGCGGCATCGGCGCTGGTAACGGTGGGCTCGGCGGCTTTGGCGGCGACGGCGGGCTGATAGGTGACGGCGGCGACGGTGGGACTGGCGGCTTCGGTGCCAACGGCGACGGCGGTGGCGGCGGTAACGGCGGCACGGGCGGAGTGTTCGGCGCCGGCGGAGCCGGCGGGGACGGCGGACTTGGGGGCTTCGCCGGTGGTCTTGCCGGTAATGGGGGTAACGCAGGATTCTTCGGGAACGGCGGCGCCGGCGGAAACGGGCAATTCGGCATCGGCGGAACATCCTCGGCCGGCGGTGTCGGTGGTAGCGGCGGCACCCTCATCGGCAACGGCGGCAACGGCGGCAATGGCGGTATCGGAGGCCCGGGCGGCAATGGCGGCAACGGCGGCAACGCAATCGGATTGTTCGGCTACGGCGGAGCGGGCGGCACCGGCGGGGCCGGCCTTGGCGGTGCCAGCGGTGGCGACGGGGGCGACGGCGGCACCGGCGGGCTGATCGGCTGCGGCGGCCCCGGCGGTGGCGCGGGCACCAGCACTGGACCTCCCGCGGCTGCCGCCGGCGGCAACGGCGGGAACGCCCGATTGATTGGCAACGGCGGTGACGGAGGGGACGGTATCTTCGGCGGATCCGGAGGCGCCGGAGGTAACGGTGGCACCATCTTCGGCTCCGCGGGTACGCCGGGGCAAAGCTAACCGCCAGCCAATCACCACCGGCCCGCCCCCAGTCGGTCGATACAGGCCAGACTGGTGAGATGAGTTTCCCCAGCGCACCGCAGTCGCCGGTCGAGGCACCGACATGCTACCGGCACCCGGGCCGCCCGACGTTTGTCCGCTGCACTCGTTGTGAACGGTACATCTGCCCAGACTGCATGCGCGATGCCGCGGTAGGGCACCAGTGTGTCGAGTGCGTTCAGGCGGGCGCCCGTACCATTCGACAGCCGCGGACGCGCTTCGGTGGGCGGCAGCGGTCGACCACCCCGGTGGTCACCTACACGCTGATCGCGCTCAACGTGTTGGCTTTCGTATTGCAGATGACGTTGCGAGGGGTGGGGAAGCAGCTGGTGCTGTGGTCACCGGCCGTGGCCGACGGCCAGCTGTACCGCCTGGTGACCGCGGCGTTCTTGCACTATGGCGCAACCCATTTGCTGCTCAACATGTGGGCGCTGTACGTGGTCGGGCCGCCGCTCGAGATGTGGCTCGGTCGACTGCGTTTCGGGGCGCTCTACGCGTTGAGTGGGCTGGGCGGATCGGTACTGGTCTACTTGCTGTCGCCGCTCAATGCGGCAACCGCGGGCGCATCGGGCGCGATCTTCGGCCTTTTCGGTGCCATGTTTATGGTGGCAAAGCGGCTCAATGTGGACGTGCGGGGCGTCGTGGCGGTCATTGTCATCAACTTGGTGTTCACGTTCGCCATTCCGGCGGTCACTTCGCATTTGATCAGCTGGCAGGGGCATCTGGGCGGTCTGGTCACCGGGGCGCTGATCGCGGCGGCCTACGTGTATCCACCCAGCGAACGCCGCAACCTGATCCAAGCCGTCGCGACAGTGATCGCTGTGGCTGTGTTCGCCGCAGCGATCTGGTGGCGCACAGCCCAGCTGCTCGCCGAGCTTGCGTTATGACCTGGTGGAGCGCCAATGCCGAGCGAACGCTGTCGCAAGCGGTGTCAGCGCCACCGGACCGCTCGTGATTTGAATGCTATCGCTTAGTGAACCGAATCCCGCTGGGGCCGTGGATGATCAAGCGCGCCTACCGAGCCCGGCCGCACCCTCCAGCGTGAGGTGACATGGAAACCGAAACCGCGGCCGAGCGATTCCCGGCAGTGCGGCTCCGTGGGACAGTGACGTTCGCGCGAATCCACCGCGGCACCCGCGTGACCGCGCAACTACCCATCGCCGCGCCCCGGCCATGGGCCGCATTTGTCGCCCACCAGGCGGTCAAAGCGGATGCCGTGATGCTGGAAGGCATTCGGCGACATGATGATCGACAATGGTGCGACTCCGCAGGATACGGCGAAGTGGGACGGCGACCAGAGGTGTCCGCGCATGCGGGCGCGGACACCACATGGTCGGCTTCGCTGTTGAACTCGACCAACTCGGCATTGAGGTCGCCCACGCTGTGCATGGTTCGAAGCCGACGAGCCGCTGCCCCGGCCGCCGCTGCGATCGACGCGCTGATCAGCCAGATTCGCTGAGCGCCCGCAACACCATCGCCCGCGGGGTCTCGCAGCTTGGCGGGCCACGTCGAACGCTCACCGTGCCATCCCCACCCGGCATGAGAAGCGTTTGCCTTATCCGGAAAATTTGGTGCGGCGACCTCGCTGGGAAGCGCGTTACGCTAAACAGGCGATTAAGGCAGGGTGTTGGGGGCTCACCGCCAAGGAGCTAGACGGTCCAATGAGCTAGCTAGATAGGGAAGGAACCACCGATGGTTGGAGTATACGCGGAC
>NZ_VTZN01000274.1 GCF_008370645.1 Mycobacterium simiae | reverse complement strand
CTGACGGCCGAAGTCGAAGCGGTCTTGAGCCAGGTCAGCGATCCATGGAAGCTGTTGGTGGTCGGCCTCGGCGCGTTCCTGGATGCGGCGACCAAACCGGATGCGCTGCAAATTATCGCAATTGATGGCCCGTCGGTGCTCGGGTGGGGCGAATGGCGCCAAATTGATCTGCGCTACGGCCTTGGGCTGGTGATCGCCGCTCTCGAGCGGGGGATGGATGCCGGGGTGATTCGACGCGAGCCGTTGGAGCCGCTGTCGCATCTGCTGCTGGCTGCGTTGACCGAATCCGCCTTGCAGATTGCCGGTGCGACAGACAAGAAGCGAACCAGAGCCGAGGTCGAACGCGCCTTCATGGCACTACTCGAAGGCCTAAAGATGGCCCAACAATAGCTGCGTTGCTGGAAACCAGACGGGTCTACGGAAGCGGCCCCCCGGCAGCGATGGCCGCCAGCGTCGCGAACTGCTCACCATCTAGCGACGCTCCGCCCACGAGACCACCGTCGACGTCGGGCTGGGCCACCAGATCGCCGACGTTCTTGGCATTCATCGAACCGCCGTAGAGGACCCGAATCGTTTCGGCCACTTGTGGTGAGGCGAGCGAGCGGAGCTCGTTGCGGATTGCCGAGCAGACCTCTTGAGCGTCGGCAGCGCTGGCCACCCGCCCCGTTCCGATCGCCCAAACCGGCTCGTAGGCAATCACGGTTTTCCCGATCTGCTCGGCCGATAGTCCGGCCAGCGAACCGCGCAGCTGTTCGAGGTTGTGCGCCACATGATGTCCCGCTTCGCGCATGTCAAGGTGCTCGCCGATGCAAACGATCGGCGTGAGCCCATGCTTGAGTGCGGCAGTGGCTTTGGCGGCCACCAGAGCGTCATCCTCGTTATGGTACATACGCCGCTCGGAATGTCCGACGACGACATAGCTGCACCCCAGTTTGGCGAGGAAGGTTCCGCTGATATCACCGGTATAGGCTCCAGAGTCGTGTTGCGACAGATCCTGCGCACCATAGGTAAGCCGCAGCTTGTCGCCGTCGACCAGGGTTTGCACGCTGCGTAGGTCGGTGAACGGCGGGAGAACCGTTACGTCAACCTTGTCGTAGTACTTGTCCGGCAACGCAAACGCGACCTTTTGCACCAGCGCAATCGCCTCGAAGTGATTTAGGTTCATCTTCCAGTTGCCGGCTATCAGCGGCTTGCGGCTCACGACCCTCCTCCAACCGGCTGCTCACGATCCAGCACCTCGATGCCGGGAAGTGTTTTACCTTCAAGGTATTCCAGCGACGCGCCGCCGCCGGTCGATATGTGTGAGAAGGAACCCTCCGAGATGCCTAGGGCGCGGACAGCGGCGGCGGAGTCACCGCCGCCGACCACGCTGAAAGCTCCTTTACCAGTTGCGGTGACGATCGCCTCTGCGACGCCCCTGGTGCCGGCGGCGTACGCAGGGAATTCGAACACGCCCATCGGGCCATTCCAGAAGACGGTTTGCGCGTTGGACAGCAGCGTGGCGAACCGCTTGACCGATCCGGGACCGATGTCCAACCCCATTAGGTCGTCCGGGATCGCGTCGGCGGCGACGGTTTGGGGCGGTGAATCGGCGGCAAACGTCTCGGCTACCACAATGTCCACTGGCAATCGCAGCACATCGTGGTAGGTATCGAGCAGTCTGCGGCAGGTTTCGATCATCTCGTCTTCCAGCAGCGACGCTCCAACCGAATAACCCTGGGCGGCAAGGAACGTGAAACACATACCGCCGCCAATCACGATGCTGTCGGCTTTGGTCGCCAGGGACTCGATAACGCCGAGTTTGTCCGACACTTTCGATCCCCCAAGCACCACCGCGTACGGCCGCTTGGTGGAGCTGGTCAATTGCTCGAGCACCCGGATCTCGTCGGCGACCAGCGTGCCGGCGTAGTGCGGAAGCAAGGTCGCGACGTCGTATACCGAGGCTTGCTTGCGGTGCACCACGCCAAAGCCGTCCGAAACGAAAGCTCCTCCTGGGGATACCAATTCGGCGAGCTGCTTGGCCAGGGCGAGGCGCTCACCATCGTCTTTGCTCGTCTCGCGTTTGTCGAAGCGGATGTTCTCCAACAGCAGGATGTCGCCATCTGTCAACCCCTCGGCCCGGGCCAACGCATCAATGCCAACGACATCGCTGGCCAACTGGACGTGCCGGCCCAATTGCTCACCTAGAGCCGCTGCCACCGGCGCCAGCGACAGCGTCGGGTCGGGTCCGTCCTTGGGACGACCCAGGTGTGCGGCGACCACTACTTTGGCGCCGGCCTCGATCAGCGCCTTCAGCGTCGGTACCGATGCGATGATACGGCCCGAGTCCGTGATGGCACCGTCCTCGTCGAGCGGAACATTCAGGTCCGCGCGGACAAGTACGCTGCGACCCGAAACACCTTCGGCAATAAGGTTTTTGAGAGAATGAATAGTCACAGCTGCCCGAGCTTACAGTGACTTGCCGACCAGCGCGACGAGGTCGATAAGGCGGTTGGAGTAACCCCACTCGTTGTCATACCACGACACCACTTTGGCCTGATTGTCGATCACCTTGGTCAACCCGGAGTCAAAGATCGAGCTGTGCGGATCAGTGACGATGTCGGTCGAGACGATCGGTGCGTCGTAGTACTTCAGAATGCCCTTGAGCCTGCCTGCGGCGGCCGCTTTGAACGCCGCGTTGATTTCTTCGGCGGTAGCAGACTTGGCCAAGTCGGCGGTGAGGTCGGTGGCCGAACCGGTGGGAATCGGCACCCGCAGCGCATAGCCGTCGAGCTTGCCTTTCAGCTCGGGCATCACTAGGCCGATCGCCTTGGCGGCACCGGTCGAGGTCGGTACGATGTTCAGCGCGGCAGCACGGGCACGGCGCAGATCCTTGTGCGGCCCGTCCTGCAGGTTCTGGTCCTGGGTGTAGGCGTGGATGGTGGTCATCAGGCCTCGGATGATGCCGAACTCGTCATGTAGCACTTTGGCCAGCGGCGCAAGGCAGTTCGTGGTGCATGATGCGTTGGAGATGATGTCTTGGCTGCCGTCGTACTTGTCATCGTTGACCCCCAAGACGATGGTGAGGTCCGGGTCGGTCGCGGGCGCCGAGATGACGACTTTCTTGGCGCCGGCGTCCAAGTGGCCTTTGGCCTTGGCCGCGTTGGTGAACAGACCGGTGGATTCGACGACAACGTCGACGCCAAGGTCACCCCACGGCAACGCAGCCGGTCCCTCCCGGACCGCCAGCGCCTTGATCTTCGCGCTACCGACCACGATGGTGTCCTCGCCCTCGAGGCTGACGTCGTAGGGCAGCCGGCCCAAAATGGAGTCGAACTTGAGCAGATGTGCCAGGGTGTTGTTGTCGGTGATGTCGTTGACGGCCACCACCTCCATGTCAGCCCCAGAACTGCCCGAGCCCTGCTCCTGCTGAGCTAATAGGGCCCGATAGAAGTTGCGGCCGATGCGACCAAAGCCGTTGATGCCTACCCGGACCGTCACTTGCCTCTCCTTGCCTTGCGTGTCCGCCTATGAGTCCGCTTGTAAGTCCGCATATAGCGCCTTGCGGTCAGCCTAGATCAGGGCGACGCACTGCCGCCCCACCGGTAAGAGTGCTGCAGCCCCGCGGTTACGACGAACAAGTGCAGCAAGTACGGGTTGCACTAAACGTGGGCGACGAGCATCCGTGGTCCTATCTGATGAGGTCCAGATGCCCCGGCGCCCGTCTCCGGCGGGAAAAGTGACGGCCAAACGTCACCTTTTGGAAACGGCGCGGTGCGGCGCGCCTCGTGTTTTACACCGGCTGCAGACAATTGTGCCCGTCGGCCAGACATGAGTGCAGCAGGACTACGCGGTGCTGCTGCATCACCTGATTGCGGAAATGCTGGGCGCGAGTAAAGAGGAGTCGGCGTTGATGACGGTGTTTGATCAGTTCACCTTGAAGGTGGTTGCCTGCGCTGGGTTGTGCGGGGCCGCTATAGCGTTGAGCCCGGATGCGGCTGCCACCCCGCTGAAAACCGGCGGCTACGAGTGCGTCCAGGGCATGGCGGGCCAGGCAGCGGCGCCCGCAGCCGGCGGACCAGCAGCCACCAACGAGGTATGTACAGCTTCGCTCACTGATATGTCTGGTGTTCCCCTGGTTGTGCCTGGGCCGGCTCCGGCGCTGCCAGCTGGTGCTCCGCTGATTGCTCTTGGGCCGCCGGTGCCTGCCGTCGCCCCG
>NZ_VTZN01000273.1 GCF_008370645.1 Mycobacterium simiae | reverse complement strand
CCCTGGCGTTCCCCGGATTGGCGGTCGAGGCCACACCGGTGTCCACCCATACCGCAAAGTTCGATCTCTCGATCCAGCTCTTCGAGATCCCCGACGCCGACGGGCAGCCACAACGGATGCCGGGCTTCATGGAGTACGCCACCGACCTGTTCGACCACGCCACGGTCGAGGCGTTCGCCGGCTACTACATCCACATCTTGCAAGCCGTTACCGCCAAAGCCGGCCTGCGCATCGACACCCTAGAGATCACCACGCCCAGCCAGCGTGAGCAGCTGCTGGCCGCCCACGCCAAGGCCGATATTCCCGACGCAACGCTACCGGAGTTGTTCGCCGCGCAGGTGGCGCGCACTCCCAATGCGACCGCGGTGCGCGATGATCGGCAGAGTGTGACGTACGCCGAGCTCGCGGCCCGGGCTGACCGGCTAGCCGCTCGTTTGAAAGCCGCTGGGGCGCCACGGGAAACAATCATCGCCGTGGCATTGCACCGCGGTGTCGAGCTGATGACTGCGCTGCTGGCGATCAGCCAGACCGGGGCTGCGTACCTGCCGATCGACCCGATGTATTCCAGCCAGCGCACCACCCATATGCTGGCCGATGCCGCCCCGCGACTGCTGATCACCGACTCGGCCACCGCCCCGCAGCTGCCCGCGACCTCGATTCCGCTGCTGATGCTGGATCGGCTCGACGCCGACGGCACCGCCGGGCATCCTGATCAACGGCCGCATCCGGACAGTCTGGCCTACATCATGTACACCTCCGGATCCACCGGAAAGCCCAAAGCCGTTGCCATCACGCACCGCAACGTGGTGGCACTGTTCGCCGGATTGCGGCGGACATGCCAGTTCGCTGCCACGGATGTATGGGCCTGGTGCCACTGCCCGGCTTTCGACTTCGCGGTGTGGGAGATGTGGGGCGCACTGCTGCACGGTGCCCAGGTGGTGGCGGTGCCCTGGACCACCGTGCGGTCACCGTGGGAGCTCTGGCAACTCATCGTCCGTGAACGCATCACGGTGCTCAGCCAAACCCCGTCGGCGTTCTATGAACTCATGCAGGTAGAGCGGGAAAGCGTCAGCACCACAACAGATTCCGCGTTGCGGCTGGTAGTGTTCGGCGGGGAGCCGTTGCGCACGTCGCGGCTGCAGGGCTGGTACCCCGAAGACCGTGCCCAGGTGCCTACGCTCATCAATATGTACGGGATCACCGAAGCCACCGTGCATACCACGCATCGCACCCTCACCAGCAGCGACAGTACGAACATGGCATCGGTGATCGGTGGCCCGCTGGACAATGTCCAGGTCTACGTGCTGGACACCGGGTTGTGTGTGGTGCCGCCCGGGGTCGCCGGGGAGCTGTACATCGCCGGTGCCGGACTGGCCCGCGGCTATCGGGGACGAGCGGGGCTGACGGCGGCGCGGTTCGTGGCGTGCCCGTTCGGAGGCGCGCGGGGAGAAAGGATGTATCGAACCGGGGATGTGGTGCGCTGGAATGCCCGGGGCGACCTGGAGTTCGTCGGCCGTGCCGACGACCAGCTGAAGATCCGCGGGTTCCGTGTCGAGCCCGGCGAAGTCGAAGCCGCACTGGCCGCCCATCCCCGTGTCGCTCAGGCGGTCGTCACCGCGCACAGTGAGCAACTGGTGGGCTATGTGCTGCTCGATGCCCAGCGAATGCTCGACCGCGAGCCCGACCGGGAAGCCCAGCTGGTCGGCCAGTGGCAGCAGGTGTACGGCGGGTTGTATGAGCAGAGCCGCGCCGAGATGGGACACGACTTCAGCGGCTGGAACAGCAGCTACACCCAAGCGCCGATCCCGCTGGCCGAGATGCGCGAGTGGCGCGCGGCCGCGGTAGCGCGGATCCTGGGGTTGCGGCCCAAGCGGATGCTGGAAATCGGGGTGGGTTCGGGGCTGTTACTGGCCCAGCTGGCACCGCAATGCGAACACTATTGGGGCACCGACTTTTCGCCGGCCACCATCAGCCGACTGCAGGCACAGGTGGCGGCCACGGGGTGGGCGGACCGAGTGCGGTTGACCGCTCAGCCTGCCGATGTGGCCGACGGGCTGCCGGCGGGTTATTTCAATGTAGTGGTGCTCAATTCGGTGATCCAGTACTTCCCCAATGCGGGGTACTTGCTGGAGGTGATCGGGTTGGCGTTGCGCTTGCTGGCTCCCGGTGGAGCGATATTCCTCGGAGATGTGCGAAATCTAAGTCTGTTGCACGCGTTCAGTACCTCGGTGGTGTGTGCACAAGCACAGGACGAGGAGACCGCGGGGGTGCTGCGCGAGCGGGTGCGCCAGGAACTGCTGGCCGAACAAGAATTACTACTAGCGCCAGAGTTTTTCATCGCATTGGCAGAGCAGTTCGACGATATCGGCGCGGTAGACATTCAGCTCAAGCAAATGAGCACCGTCAACGAGCTCAGTGGCTACCGCTACGAGGTGGTGCTGCGCAAGCAGCCGGTGGCAGTCGTCTCCTGCGCGCAACTACCGGCCGAGCCGTGGCAGCGCTGGCGCAATCTGGACGCGCTGGAGTGGTATCTCGACGGGCAGCGCCCGACGGGGTTGCGGGTGAGGGGGGTGCCGCACCGGGCGGTGCGCGCCGACGTGCAGCTGGCGACCGCGTTGTCGCGGGCCGAAGGCCGGGTTCCAGTGCAACAGTTGACCGTTAACGTACCTCCCCGCGGTGCGGTGCTGCCCGACGAATGCCGCCGGTTGGCTGAGCGCGTCGGTTATGCGGTTGCGGTGACGTGGTCGCCGACGCCGGGTCTGCTGGATCTGGTCTTCACCGCGGCCGACGTCAACCTGTCGGACGTGTACCAGCCGGCCACCGCGGTGCGGGGTATGGCCGGATATGTCAATGACCCCGCGTCGATCCAACGCGGTGGCGAGGTGCGCCGCTTGGTCGCAGAGCGGTTGCCCGAGTTCATGGTGCCCGCAACGGTGATGGTGCTGGATGGGCTGCCGCTGACGGTCAACGGCAAGGTCGATCGAAAGGCGCTGCCTGCTCCCGAATTCGTCGGCGCCGCAATGTATCATGCCCCGCGCGATGGCCGGGAAGCGTTGTTGGCAAGGTTGTTCGCCGAGGTACTGGGGCTGACGCGGGTAGGGACCGACGACGGGTTCTTCGATCTGGGCGGGCACTCGCTGTCGGTGACCCGGCTGGTGGCGCGGATTCGGGCCGAGCTGGACGCGGAGGTGCCCATCCGGGCACTCTTCGAGGCGCCCACCGTGGCGCAGTTGGCGGACTGGCTGGACGCGCACAGCGGTCGCGATGTGCGCGCCCCGTTGGTTGTCCAGCCACGCCTGGAACGAATCCCGTTGTCCTACGCCCAATCCCGGATCTGGTTCCTGCACCGGTACGAGGGGCCCTCGGCCACCTACAACATCCCGTTGGCCTTGCGGTTAACCGGGCAGCTTAATGTGGCAGCACTCGATGTATCCATCAGTGACGTGGTGGCCCGGCACGAAAGCCTGCGTACGTTGATCACCGAGATCGACGGTGTCGCCTACCAGCAGATCCTGCCGGATGCGGTGGTCGCGTTGACGGTCGTCGACCTGGCCAACGGGCAGTCGCTGACCGAGGTGGTCAACCAGGCCGCCCAGTATCGCTTCGACTTGGCCGCCGAAATGCCGCTGCGCGCCCAGTTGATCCGGGTGTCCGACGTCGAGCACGTGCTGGTGCTGGTGCTGCACCATATCGCCGGTGACGGCGCCTCGTTGCTGCCCCTGACCCAGAACCTGGCCAGTGCCTACGCCGCGCGCAGTGCCGGGCAGGCCCCGGCCTGGACGCCGCTGAGCGTGCAGTACGCCGACTACACCCTGTGGCAACAGCAAGTGCTGGGCGACGAAAACGATCCCGAGTCCATATTGGCGCGCCAATTCGCTTATTGGCAAACCGAATTGGCCGCCGCACCGGCACAGATCGCGTTGCCATGCGATCGCCCCCGGCCGGCGCGGCAGTCATTCCGGGGGGAGTTGGTTTCGTTCGGCGTGGACGCGAATCTGCGCGCACGCCTGGACAGCTTGGCCCGCGCGACCGGCACTACGGTGTCCATGGTGTTGCAGGCCGCGTTAGCGGTGCTGTTGCGCAAGCTCGGCGCCGGCGACGACATCTGCATTGGCGGGCCGATCGCCGGACGTACCGACGCGGCGCTGGCCGACCTCATCGGATTCTTCGTCAACAGCTGGGTACTGCGGGTGGACACCTCGGGCAACCACAGCTTCACCGACCTACTGGCCCAGGTGCGAACCAAGGCGCTGGCCGGCTATGAAAAC
>NZ_VTZN01000272.1 GCF_008370645.1 Mycobacterium simiae | reverse complement strand
GGCCCAAGCGATTGTGGCGACTTATGGGCAAAACCGTGGTGCGGATCGGCCGTTGTGGTTGGGGTCGATCAAATCGAATATGGGTCATGCGCAGGCGGCGGCGGGTGTGGCCGGAGTGATCAAGATGATCCAGGCTCTGCGTCATGGTGTGTTGCCGGCTACGTTGCATGTGGATGCGCCTACCCCGCATGTGGATTGGGCTGCGGGCCGGGTGCGGCTGCTCACCGAGGCCCAACCCTGGCGGCCCGGTGAGCGGGTCCGCCGCGCCGGGGTGTCCTCGTTCGGGATTTCGGGTACTAACGCCCATCTCATCGTGGAAGAAGCCCCAGCAGCTGAGCAGGTGTCGACACCACGGTCGCAGCCGAAGGTTCCCCACGAGTCTGCGGTGGTGCCGTTGGTGATATCAGCCAAGTCTGAGGCGGCGTTGCGGGCGCAAGCGGCCCGGTTGAGTGCCTATTTGGCCGATAACCCGCAGATCGATCCGGCCGATGTGGGGTACCGGCTGGCCACTGGACGAGCCCGGTTGGCCCATCGTGGCGCGGTGGTGAGTGCTGATCGTCAGGAGTTGATGGCCGGGCTTTGGGCGCTAGCTGATGGCCGACCCGACTCCACGGTGGTGACTGGGCGCGCCGTGGACGGCAAGACCGCATTCGTGTTCGGCGGCCAAGGCGGCCAGTGGGAAACCATGGCCGTGGAGTTGCTTGATAGCTCGCCGGTGTTTGCCGCCCACATACGGGCCTGCAGCGATGCGCTGGAGCCCTATGTGGATTGGTCGCTGGAGGAGGTGTTGCGCGGTGCGGCGGCTGAATCGTCGTTGACCCGGGTAGATGTGGTGCAGCCGGTGCTGTTTGCGGTGATGGTGTCGGTGGCGGAGTTATGGCGTTCCTGCGGTGTGCAACCGGCGATGGTGATGGGTCATTCCCAGGGTGAAATCGCCGCGGCGTATGTGGCTGGTGGTTTGAGTTTGCAGGATGCTGCCAAGGTGGTAGCGCTGCGCAGCCGCGCCATCGCCGAGCTGGCCGATTCTGGCGGTATGGCTTCAGTGGGGTTAGCCGCCGAGCAGGTCACCTCGCGCCTCCAACGTTGGGAGAAAACGATTTCGGTAGCCGCGGTCAACAGCCCGGTTTCCACCGTGGTTTCCGGCGAGTCAGCGGCGGTAGAAGAATTTGTCGCCCAGTGTGTGGCCGAAGGGATTTTCGCGCGGTTGATCCCGGTGGACTACGCCTCGCATTGCGTGCACGTCGAAGCGGTGCAGCAGCGGTTGATCGCCGAGCTGGCCACGATCACACCGCGCGCTGGCACGGTCGGGTTTTATTCCACGGTGACCGGTGCTGTGCTGTCGACCGAGGCTTTAGATGCCCAGTATTGGTATAGCAATTTGCGTGAGCCGGTGCGGTTTGCCGAGACCACCCGGCTGCTGCTGGAGCAGGGTTGTCGCGCGTTTATCGAGATGGGCCCGCATCCGGTTTTGGCGGTGCCCATCTCTGAAACGGTGGAAGCCGCCAGTAACAACCCAGCCGACCCAGCCAACCCGGCCGATCCGGCGGCGGTGGCGGTGCTGGGATCGCTACGTCGCGGCGAAGGCGACTGGAGACGCTTTGTCACCGCACTTGCCCAGGCCGATGTGCAGGGAGTCAGAGTGGATTGGGCGTCGGTGTTCGCCCACGCTCACCCACAACGAGTGACATTGCCCTCCTATGCCTTTCAGCGGCAGCGGTACTGGCTGCATTCCACTGTTACTGCTGATACCACGGATCTGCCGTCGGTAGGGCTAACGCGGGTAGGTCATCCATTCCTCGGGGCGGGGGTCTCGCTGGGCGATGACGACGGCTGGTTGTTTAGCGGGAGGCTGTGTTTGCAGTCGCACCCGTGGCTGGCCGATCACGCGGTTTTCGACGCGGTGTTACTGCCCGGGACCGCGTTCGTGGAGATGGCGCTGGCCGCGGGCGCCCAGGCCGAACTGCAGCGACTCGACGAATTGATCCTGCACGCACCGCTGCTGATCCCCGAACACGGCGCGATACAACTGCAGGTGCGCATCAGCGCCCCAACCGATGACGGCCGTTACCCAGTGACTATCTATTCGCGCTCACACAACGCTGCCGATACACCCACCCAGCCATGGGCGCGCCATGCCAGCGGTGTGCTCAGCGCCGCCGCAGACCACACGGGATTTGAGTCGTTGCTGACCTGGCCACCCACTGATGCGCAGACCATCGAGGTCACATCACTGTATGACCGGCTTGCTGACACCGGCTTCCACTACGGGCCGGCATTCCAAGGAGTGCAAGCGATCTGGCGTCGCGGTGAGCAACTATTCGCCGAGATCGCCCTTTCTGATGAGCATTCCGGCAAAGGTTTCGGTGTGCACCCGGCCTTATTCGACGCAGCTTTGCATGCAGCAGCAGCAGAACTGACCAACGAACACACCCCCAACCAGCTGCCACTGCCGTTCGCCTGGACCGGGGTATCAATACCGTCGCGGGGCACGTCAGTGCTGCGGGTCACGCTGCGCCCCAACCAAACCAACGGTCTGTGGTTGCGCGCAGTCGATCAGACCGGCACCCCAGTGCTGGCGGTGAATTCCCTCAAGGTCCGCCCAATCGATGCCGCCGCACTGGCCAACACCAACAGCCAAGGACCAGAGTCGCTCTACGCGCTGCACTGGACCCCGATCCACACCAGCCAGACCACCGCCCCACAGCTGGTGATCCTCGACGACGGACCACTGAATCTGACCAGCATCGCTGGTGAGCACTACCCGAATCTCGAGGCGCTCATCGAGGCCATCCGAGAGGGACTCACTGTCCCGGAAGTGGTGCTGACCGCCGCACCGATCACCAGCGAGGAATCACTTACCCACACTGCACGTACCCGGTTGTATCGCACCCTAGAGCTAGTGCAGAACTGGCTAGAGATCCCCGAACTCGCACAATCACGCCTAGTCTTTATCAGCCACGCAGCCATAGCCATCGATCACGACGAAGTCCCCGACATCGCAGCCGCGGCCGCCGAAGGTTTGTTACGCAGCGCCGCCTCAGAACACCCCGGCAAATTCCTGCTGATTGACCTCGACAACACCGACGCCTCACAACAGATGATCCCCGCCGCGCTGGGCTGCGTCACCGAATCCCGAGTGGCACTTCGCCACGGAACGATACTGGCACCGCGGCTTTGTCGGGCCACCCCAACACCGCCACCCACAACCACGGTCTTTGACCCCCAACGCACGGTACTAATCACCGGAGGCACCGGCGTGCTCGGGATGGCGCTAGCCCGCCACCTAGCCACCACACACCGATGCCAACACCTACTATTGACCAGTCGCCGCGGCGAACAAGCCCCCGGCGCCCAACAACTCCACAACGAACTACAACAACAGGGCTGCCAGGTCAGTTTCGCCGCTATCGATGTCGCCGACCGCGACCAACTAGCCGCCGTGCTCGATGCCCTACCACCCCAGCATCCACTGGGGGCAGTCATCCACGCCGCCGGAGTACTCGCCGATGCTCTCATCGAATCCCTACACCACCAACACGTCGAACAAGTACTAGCACCCAAACTCGATGCCGCCCTGCACCTACACCAGCTCACCGCAGAACAAGACCTATCGGCGTTCGTGCTGTTCTCCTCCGCATCAGCAATCATGGGCAGCCCCGGACAAGCCAACTACGCCGCCGCCAACGCCTTCCTCGACGCACTAGCCCAATACCGCCACCACCACGGCCTACCAGCAACATCACTGGCATGGGGACTATGGGCCCAGGCCACCGGCATGACCGGCCAACTCGACCACACCGATCAAGCCCGCATCCAACGCACCGGCATAACACCAATGTCCACCGACTACGCCCTACAACTATTCGACCAAGCCTGCACCCGCCCCGAACCCATCCTGATACCCACACAACTCAACCCCGCCGCGCTAAGCGCCCAAGCCCGCCTCGGAATGCTGCCCCCACCGCTACGCGCACTGATCCGAATACCCACCCACCAACAACCACCGACCGACACCCTCACCCAACGCCTAACCAACATCCCCGAAAACGACTGGGACACCCAACTACTAACCGAAGTACAAAATCACGTCGCCGCCATACTCGGACACCCATCCACAGAATCAGTAAAACCCCACCAACCACTCAACGAAATCGGACTAACCTCCCTCGGAGCCATCGAACTACGAAACCGCCTCTCCCACAACACCGGCCTCAAACTACCCACCACACTCATCTTCGACCACCCCAACCCCACCGCAATAGCAAAATACCTCCACACCCAAATCGCGGGAACGG
>NZ_VTZN01000271.1 GCF_008370645.1 Mycobacterium simiae | reverse complement strand
CTGACGGCCGGCCTCGACGAGTGCTTGGCGTGTCGCGTCGGTGTGGTCTGAGCGCCGGCTGCGTCCTTGGCGTGCGGCGGGTTTGGCTCCTGAGATCATGCCCGCTGCGCCCGCGTGGTCACTGATCGCAACCAGCTGAGCCAGGTTGACGGATGCTTGAGGATGGTCAACATCAGTGGAAACGAGTCGAAATAACTCACCCGCTCCACGGCTTTGTCGCCCCGTAGCGAGAACCGATCGACGACTGGCCACTCGACCACTTCATTCCCGAACCGCGCGATCAGTCGGAACTCGATAAAGACCACGTCGCCGACACGGCTCCACCGATCAACTTCGCCCCGCAGGTCAGGAAGCCAACTCAAGATCCTGGTGAACTCTCGCTGGGCCGCCGCCAGACCGTGCCGGGGCGGTGCGAGCGGCTGTACCAGGAGCACGTCGAGATGAAGCAGGTCGCTCAGGCGATCCGGCGATGGCGCCTTCCAGAAGTCTGCGAACCTGTCGGCAAACTCTTCGGTTACGTTCATGCCTCGCCGTTCCCGCGCCGTAGCTGCGCGCCTCGAGTTGCCGAAAGCGCCGATCATCTTCACATACTGCTAGTATGTAGCATACTAGCAGTATGTGAAGGTAGCCGATAGCAGCCGTAATTCTCCGCTTCGGACCTGATGTATTCGAAATCGGTTGCGGGGCAGTGAGTTAGGATGTTTAACGATTTGTTCGAGGTAGCTCATGCCGGGCACCACCAAGGTAGCGGCGGTTCAGATATCGACAACGACTGGACAGCTCGAGCAGAACCTTTCGCATGTTCGGGCCCTCACCGAAGAAGCGGTGGCGCGGGGAGCGGAAATCATTGCGCTTCCGGAGTTCTTCACGGGCGCGCTGGCGCCGTCGGTGGAGGCGTTTCGGGTCGCGCTACCGGCAGGCAACAACGCGGCGACTGATTTCCTGCTCGAGGTTGCGACGACGCATCGCAAATACATCGGCGGATCGCTGCTTGTCGCAGCCGGCAACGATCTGTTCAACCGGTACTACCTGGCTACCCCTGGGGGAAAGCTGCACACGCACGACAAAGACCTTCCGACGATGTGGGAGAACTGCTTTTACATCGGAGGCCATGACGACGGCGTCTTTGCGACCGAACTCGGAGGCGTAGGTGCCGCCGTATGCTGGGAACTCATCCGCACCCGGACGCTGGCCAGGATGGCTGGTCGCGTCCAGCTGGTGATCACCGGCACGCACTGGTGGGACCTGCCCAGCAATTGGCCTGCCGTGCCCCACCTGCTCAGATCGGCCGCGCGTACCAACCGCGAGCTCAGCGAACAAGCACCGGTCGAGTTCGCGCGCCACCTGGGAGTCCCTGTGATTCAGGCCAGCCACTGTGGGACCTTGGCCGGTGATTTCTACCTCGCCGCGCCATCCAACGTCCGGCTGCCATATCGCACGTTCTTCGTTGGCAAGACGCAGATCGTGGATGGATGGGGTCGAGTGGTTGCAGCGCGAAACACCGACGAAGGGCCCGGAGTGGTGGTGGGCGACGTGCCGTTGGGGCGAGTTCGAACAACAGGATCGGTGGCGCTGCCCGATCGATTCTGGATCCCCAAACTGCCTGTGCTGCATCGCCTCTACTGGACGCACCAGAACTGGGCAGGCAAGGGCATGTACAAGCGCCTAGGGCGGCGCAGCGGCCTGGACGCGGCGGCGGCTAACGCCGCGATGGGCGGGTAGCGGGTTGTCACACGATGCCGTCGGAAGACTCAGCCGGCGGAGCGGATCGCTGGACGGACTCAAATTAACCAGCTGCAGTGGGTGAGTGATGTGCGGTTGGAGGTCAGCGGTACTTGATCAACAACGCCACGCCGATAATGCACACCAACCAGATCCCCGTGATGAACAGGGTCAATCGGTCCAAGTTCTTCTCGACGACGGTCGACCCGGACAGGCTGGACTGCACACCGCCGCCGAACAGGGTCGACAAGCCGCCACCCTTCGCGCGGTGCAGCAGCACCAACAACACCACCAGCACACTGGTGATCACCAGGGTGATCTGCAGCGCCAATTCCATGACCCGAAGCCTACCGAACAGCCGGCTGACAACACGCGCCGGGCGAGCCAGTCACCGATACTGGAACACATGGCTGAAGCCACCGATACCGCGTTGGACCCTATCGGCGATGTGCACCGGACCCGGGTCGGTCGCGACGCGACCGAGCCCATGCGGGCCGACATCAGGCTGCTGGGCACCATCCTCGGCGACACAGTGCGCGAGCATAGCGGTGCCGAGGTCTTCGAACTTGTCGAGCGTGCCCGCGTGGAGTCCTTCCGGGTGCGGCGCTCCGAGATCGATCGTGTCGAGATGGCGCGAATGTTCGACGGCATCGACATCCACCAGGCCCTCCCGGTCATCCGTGCTTTCAGCCATTTCGCGTTGCTAGCCAACGTGGCCGAAGACATCCACCGGGAACGCCGGCGCGCCATTCACGTCGCCGCCGGCGAACCGCCGCAGGACAGCAGCCTGGCCGCCACCTATCTGAAACTTGACGTGAAAAGAGCGGCAGCCCAGCTGGACTCGGCCACTGTTACCGACGCGCTGCGGGGCGCGGTGGTATCCCCGGTCATCACGGCCCACCCCACCGAAACCCGGCGGCGGACCGTTTTTGTCACCCAACACCGCATCACCGAGTTGATGCGGCTGCATGCAGCGGGGCACACCGAGACCGACGACGGCCGCAACATCGAATTGGAGCTGCGCCGCCAGGTCCTCACGTTGTGGCAGACCGCCCTGATCCGGCTATCACGGCTGCACATCAGCGACGAGATCGCGGTTGGGCTGCGGTTGTACTCGTCGGCGTTCTTCAAGGTAGTCCCGCAGGTCAATGCGGAGGTCCGGGAGGCGTTGCAGGCCCGATGGCCCGAGGCCGACCTGTTATCGCAGCCCATGGTGCAACCGGGTTCCTGGATCGGCGGTGACCGCGACGGCAATCCCAACGTCACCGCCGAGGTGGTAAGGCTAGCCACCGGAAGCGCCGCATACACCGCGCTATCGCATTACCTGGCCGAGCTCGACCAGCTCGAGCAGGAGCTATCGATGTCGTCGCGGCTGCTCAACGTCACGCCGGAGCTGACCGCACTGGCCGACGGCTGCCAGGAGCAAGCCCGCGACGACGAGCCGTACCGGCGGGCGTTGCGGGCGATCCGCGCTCGGCTTAGCGCTACGGCCGCGCAGATGCTGGACCGGCAACCGCAGCAGCTGCTTGACCTGGGCTTGCCGCCCTATGCCACGCCCGCCGAACTGCGCGCCGATCTCGATACCATCGACGCGTCGCTGCGTACGCACGGCAGTGCGCTGTTGGCTGATGACCGGCTGGCATTGCTGCGCGAAGGCGTGCACGTTTTCGGTTTTCATTTGTGCGGCCTGGACCTGCGGCAAAACTCCGACGTGCATGAAGAGGTGATCGGCGAGCTGCTGGCGTGGGCCGGCGTGCACCCGGACTACGGCTCGTTGCCCGAAGACGAGCGGGTCGCACTGCTGGTGGGCGAACTGAGCACCCGGCGTCCCCTGATCGGTGACCGGCGGCCGCAATTGTCCGACGTGGCCCGCGGCGAGCTGGACATCGTCACGGCCGCGGCGCACGCGGTCGAAACTTACGGTGCGGCGGCGGTGCCCAACTACATCATTTCGATGTGCAGGTCGGTATCGGACATGTTGGAAGCGGCGATCCTGCTGAAAGAGGCCGGACTACTGGATGTTTCGGGACCTGAGTGGTATTGCCCAGTGGGTATCTCGCCACTGTTCGAGACGATCGAGGATCTGCATCACGGGTCGGCGATTCTGCAGGCGATGCTGGACATTCCGCTTTACCGGGGCTATGTGAGAGCGCGGGGTGGAATTCAGGAGGTGATGCTGGGTTACTCCGACTCCAATAAGGATGGTGGATATTTAGCCGCCAACTGGGCGGTCTACCGCGCCGAGCTCGCACTGGTTGAAACGGCCCGCGCAGCGGGAATCCGGTTGCGGCTCTTCCACGGTCGTGGCGGCACCGTCGGCCGCGGCGGCGGGCCCAGCTATCAGGCCATCCTGGCGCAGCCGCCGGGCGCGGTCAGCGGCTCGCTACGTCTGACCGAGCAGGGCGAGGTGATCGCCGCCAAATACGCCGAACCGCAGATGGCGCGGCGCAACCTGGAGAGCCTGCTGGCTGCCACCTTGGAATCGACGCTGCTCGACGTTGAGGGCCTCGGGGACACGGCGGCGCCGGCCTACGCGGTGCTCGACGAGATTGCCGCTCTGGCGCAGCGCACCTACGCCGAGTTAGTGCATGAGACACCGGGTTTCGTCGAATACTTCATGGCTTCCACGCC
>NZ_VTZN01000270.1 GCF_008370645.1 Mycobacterium simiae | reverse complement strand
AGCCCAATGTTTATCGACCTGACTGTTGAGCAGCGGCAGCTGCAAGCCGACATACGGCAGTACTTTTCTAACCTCATCTCGCCCGTCGAGATGAGAGAAATGGCAAAAGACCGCCACGGTGCCGCCTACCGGGCGGTGATCCGGCGGATGGGCCGCGACGGCATGCTCGGTGTGGGGTGGCCAAAAGAGTTTGGTGGGCGCGGTTTTGGCCCGATCGAGCAGCAGATCTTCGTCAATGAGGCGCACCGGGCCGACGTGCCATTGCCGGCCGTGACGCTGCAGACGGTAGGTCCTACCCTGCAGGTGTATGGCAGCGAGATGCAGAAGCAGAAGTTCCTGCCGGCGATCTTGGCCGGTGAGGTGCATTTCGCGATCGGCTACAGTGAACCGGAGGCCGGCACCGACCTGGCGTCGCTGCGGACGTCTGCGGTGCGCCAGGGCGACGAGTACATCGTCAACGGGCAGAAGATCTTCACCACCGGTGCCCACGATGCCGACTATGTGTGGTTAGCCTGCCGTACCGACCCGGAAGCCGCTAAGCATAAAGGCATTTCGATTCTGATCGTCGACACGACGGACCCCGGCTATTCGTGGACACCGATCATTTTGTCCGACGGTGCTCACCACACCAATGCCACGTATTACAACGATGTGCGGGTGCCGGTCGACATGCTGGTGGGTGCAGAGAATGGCGGGTGGCGGCTGATCACCACTCAGCTCAATAACGAGCGGGTGATGCTGGGCCCGGCAGGCCGATTCGCGGGCATCTACGATCGGGTGCACGCCTGGGCGTGCAAGCCGGGAGCCGACGGTGTCACGCCGATGGACCACGCCGACGTCCGGCGCGCACTCGGTGAGATCCACGCAACCTGGAGGATTAACGAGTTGCTTAACTGGCAGGTCGCGGCCGCGGGTGAGGACATCAACGTGGCCGATGCCGCGGCCACGAAAGTGTTTGGCACCGAGCGTATTCAGCGTGCAGGGCGACTCGCGGAAGAGGTCGTCGGCAAGTACGGCAACCCAGCTGAGCCAGACACGGCGGAGTTGCTCGACTGGCTTGACGCCCAGACCAAACGCAATCTGGTCATAACCTTCGGCGGAGGGGTCAACGAAGTCATGCGGGAGATGATCGCGGCCTCCGGCCTTAGGGTGCCGAGGGTGCCTCGATGACCGACATCCAGGAGTCCATCGCGCAGATCAAGGCGGCCGGTAGCAGTAAGCCGCGCGCTGCCCGGGACCCGGTGAACCAGCCGATGATTAGCAACTGGATCGAGGCCATAGGCGACCGCAACCCCGTCTACGTCGACGAAATCGCCGCTCGCGCGGCCGGGCACCCGGGAATCGTGGCCCCACCGGCCATGATTCAAGTATGGACGATGTACGGCCTTGGCGGGCAGCGTCCCAAGGACGATCCGCTGGGCCCCGTCATGCAGTTGTTTGACGAGGCCGGCTACATCGGCGTGGTCGCCACGAACTGCGAGCAGACCTATCACCGCTACTTGCAGCTCGGCGAGGAGATCACGGTCATCTCGGAGCTGGGTGACGTCGCGGGACCTAAGCAGACCGCTCTGGGTGAAGGCTGGTTTGTCAACCAGCACACCGTCTGGCGCGTGGGCGACGAGGATGTCGCCGAAATGAATTGGCGCATTTTGAAATTCCGGCCCGCTGCGTCGGCTGATGCGGCGGTTCCCGATGATCTGGACCCTGACGCGATGATGCGGCCGTCGTCGTCGCGTGACACTGCCTTCTTCTGGGACGGGGTTGCGGCCCACGAGTTGCGTATCCAACGGCGGCCGGACGGCAGCCTGCAGCATCCGCCAGTACCGGCGGTGTGGCAGGACAAAACGGCGCCGATCGACTATCTGGTGGCCAGCGGTCGTGGCGCGGTGTTCAGCTTCGTGGTGCACCACGCGCCGAAGGTGCCTGGCCGCACGCTGCCTTTCGTGATCGCGCTGGTGGAGCTGGAGGAAGGGGTGCGCATGTTGGGCGAGCTGCGGGGCGTCGACCCGGCGGCCGTGGAGATTGGGATGCCGGTCCGCACAATCTATATCGACTTTCCGGAATGGACCCTCTACGCGTGGGAGCCGGAGGCATGAGCGCCGTGGTTGTCGAAGTGGGTACCACGTTGCCCGAGCTGAAATTGTATGGCGACCCCACCTTCATCGTCTCAACGGCGTTGGCCACGAGAGACTTTCAAGACGTGCACCATGACCGGGACAAAGCACAGGCCAAGGGCTCGAAAGACATCTTCGTCAATATCCTCACCGATACCGGGCTGGTGCAGCGTTACGTCACCGACTGGGCGGGGCCCGCGGCCTTGGTCAAGTCGATCGGGCTGCGGCTGGGGGTGCCGTGGTACGCGTATGACACGGTGACATTCTCCGGTGAGGTGACCGCTGTAGAAGATGACTTGGTCTCCGTTAAAGTGCTGGGCCGCAACACCCTTGGCGACCATGTTATTGCTACGGTGAAGCTGACGATGGGGTCACGATGGGGGACGCCTAGTGTTGTCCGGTAAGGCCGCCATCGTCGGCATTGGGGCGACCGATTTCTCCAAAGACTCCGGTCGCAGCGAGCTGCGGCTGGCCGCCGAGGCGGTGCTGGACGCGCTAGCCGATGCCGGCTTGACTCCAAGCGATGTCGACGGGTTGACCACGTTCACGATGGATACCAACACCGAAATCGCGGTCGCGCGTGCGACCGGAATGGGTGAGCTGAAGTTCTTCTCGAAGATTCACTATGGCGGTGGCGCCGCGTGCGCGACCATCCAGCACGCGGCGATGGCCGTCGTCACCGGGATCGCCGACGTGGTGGTCGCCTATCGGGCCTTCAATGAGCGATCCGGGATGCGGTTCGGTCAGGTGCAAACTCGGCTGACGGCCAATGCCGACTCGACCGGCGTCGACAATTCGTTCTCGTATCCGCACGGGCTTTCGACGCCGGCAGCGCAAGTCGCCATGATTGCTCGACGCTATATGCACCTGTCGGGTGCCACCAGCCGGGACTTCGGCGCGGTGTCGGTGGCCGATCGCAAGCATGCTGCCAACAACCCGAAAGCGTACTTCTACCAAAAGCCGATAACCATTGAGGATCACCAAAATTCGCGGTGGATCGCCGAGCCGTTGCGGCTGCTGGATTGCTGTCAGGAAACCGACGGCGCAGTGGCGATCGTGGTGACTTCGGTGGAGCGCGCGCGTGACCTTAAGCACCGACCGGCCGTTATTGAGGCCGCGTCGCAAGGCTCCAGTCCCGATCAGTACACAATGGTCAGCTACCACCGGCCCGAACTTGACGGCCTGCCCGAGATGGGTCTGGTGGGGCGGCAGCTGTGGGCGCAGTCGGGGTTGTCGCCGGCCGAGATCCAGACCGCGGTGCTGTATGACCACTTCACGCCGTTCACGCTGATTCAATTGGAGGAGTTGGGTTTTTGCGACCGCGGTGAAGCCAAAGACTTCATCGCCGACGGCGCGATCGAGGTGGGCGGGCGGCTGCCCATCAATACTCACGGCGGTCAACTCGGCGAGGCCTACATCCACGGCATGAACGGCATCGCGGAGGCGGTACGGCAGCTGCGCGGCAACTCGGTGAACCCGGTACCGGATGTCGAGCATGTGCTGGTGACGGCGGGAACCGGGGTGCCGACGTCCGGTCTGATTCTCGGCTGATTTTTGTTGACGAGCGTGAAGCTGGCGCACGCTCGTGGACTGAAGTGACGCTCGCGCTGCCCCATGGGACGCTGCGATCGTGAACGAACCATTCATCGGTAGCGAAGCCATCGCCGATGGTGCTGTCACCAAGAGTCAGCTCTACACGAGGTATAAACGACTGTTCCGCGATGTCTACATCGATCCGGACATCCAAGTAACCGCCGCGGTACGCGCCAAGGCTGGATGGCTATGGGCCAGACGTCAAGGAGTCATCGCCGGGTTCTCCGCAGCGGCTCTGCACGGTAGCAGATGGGTATCTGACATGCAGGCGGTCGAGCTGCTCCACACAAACCGGCATCGGCTGCCGGGAATCCAGATTCGTGGCGACCGCATCGCGGGGGACGAGATCGAGGTCGTCGCCGGTGTCCCAGTCACATCTCCGGCTAGGACTGCAGTTGACTTCGGTTGGTTGGTATCCGACCACGAGTGCTGTGGCTGCTATCGACGCACTGGCCCGCGCTAAGGATTTGAAGGCGGCCGATGTGGAGGTGCTTGCACAGCGATATGCCGGAAGGCGAGGGATTGCGGGCGCGCGTCAAGCGGTGAGTCTATTCGACGGCGGCGCTCAGTCGCCAAAAGAGACGTGGCTGCGACTGGTACTAGTACAGGCCGGCTTGCCGCGACCGCAAACTCAAATTTCAGTAAGCGACGAATTCGGTGATGTGATTGCATATCTGGATTTGGGCTGGGAAGAG
>NZ_VTZN01000027.1 GCF_008370645.1 Mycobacterium simiae | reverse complement strand
ATTCCCGCCGGCCAGGCCTACCCCACCGGATCCACCATTGCCGCCATTGCCGAATAACAGCCCGCCGGGGCCGCCGGCTTGCCCGGTCCCCGGAGCCCCGTTGGCACCATTGCCGATCAGCGGGCGCCCCAGCAACGCCTGGGCGGGCGCATTCACCAGGTTCAGGGCATTCTGCAGCGGCGAGGCGTTGGCAGCCTCGGCGCTGCCGTATAAGCCAGCACCTGCGGTCAAGGCCCGGACAAACTGGTCATGAAACATCGAGGCCTGCGCACTCACCGATTGATAAGCCTGGGCATGGACGCCGAACACCGCCGCGATGGCGGCTGACACCTCGTCGGCGGCCGCCGGGGCCAGCTCCGTCATCGAGGCCGCCGCAACATTGGCGGCGCTGATGGCCGACCCAATGCTGGTCAAATCGCTGGCAGCCGCGCTCACCATTTCCGGCACTAGGGACAAGTACGACATCGTAGGCACCTCGATCGCCGATACCGGACCAGTTGATCGCCGCCTTGACGCCTGCCGGGCTAGGGCTTGGGCCAACAGTAACGCGAACCGACCTGGCGTGGGGGGTTTCGACGACGCCTAGGTCAGCAATACGAAGTCGCTAGTCATGCGGTGACGTGCGTGGAGCCCATTGTCGGCAAGCCTGCTGCCCTGCCGAGTTGTTGGTGATTGCGCTAGTTTCGAGTTACTGCAGGCTAATTCGCAGCCGGATGACGTGCAGCTTCACCGGCAGGCTGAATGTGAGAGAGGCACGGCCGCGCCAGGCGGCGCGGCCGCCGAGATGGTTCCTACGGTACGAGGCGATATGAAAAGCTCTGTGGCAAGTTCTTCTTGGTGCTGCCCCCGGTAGCCAGGCCAACCACGTCGAGAATGCACTAGTCGGAGCGCACGACCTGCTCGCCCAGCTGCTCGCCGTCGCCCATCGAGTTTCCGGAAATCGGCTGCGGCGCCGAAAACCTCACAATTCGTGCCAACGTGCCCATCCGCGCTGTGTAAGCGCTCGGATCCGATCCTGGCCCGTTGGCGCTTGGTCGGGGGCAGCGAAAGCCAGTAAAAATAGCGGGAATTCACGTTCAACTGGAATTGATGATGCAGCGCCATCGTCGCCGACGAACTGAAAGCCGGAACCGCGGCGCTCGCGACGGCTTGGTCGCCCGGTTCATCAGACACAGTCACCACGGCTCGGTTAGTCTCGGCGATTCAATCCCGCGACTCCACCTCGGCTGGCTTCGACTGCACCGAGATCATTGCGCCACGCTGCGGCGGCTTCGGACGGCCCACCTACTGGCGCGCCACCTGCGCAGGCGTTTGTTATGCCCGACACGCCGTCAGCTTCGGTGTCACTGGTCAGCGGTCGGTGGTTCGCTTCGCCAACCGCTTGTGTGGCTGCGACAGCGCAGACCATTGTCGCTGCACCTGCCGTTCGGCTGTGGTGGCGATCATGCCCGAGGGTGCAAACAACTTCGATGGCATGGGCGAGTCCTCGGTCAGCGGCCTGCCGCTACCACGAATAGCTTTGTACGACATAAGTATTCCAGCGACGAACACAATAACGACGACCGCGGCGAAGACGATGGAGAGGGTGCCCTGAATGAACGTGTTTCTGATGACGTCGTCGAGCTGATCGGCATTGGCAGCCGAACCGAATGCCGTCTTGCCCGCTTGCCTGGCCGCTTGGTAGAGCGTGTGTTGGGTCCAATAGCCAACGGCGGGATCGGACGAGAAGATCTTCTGCCACGACGCGGTCAACGTGACTGCCAGATCCCACAGCAGCGGCGCACCCGGTATCCAAGCCCACCTCAGGTGGCCCTTCTTGATCACCACGACGGTGATCACCGTCAGGGAGATCCCCGCCAACAGCTGGTTGGCAATACCGTAGAGCGGAAACAGCGTGTTGATACCGCCCAGCGGATCGGTGACGCCGAGCAGCAAAGTGCTACCCCACGCGGCGACCACCACCAGGCTGCACAGCCACACGCCCGGGCGCCAGCTCGGATTCTGCAGCTTGCGCAGCGGCCCACCCAGATTGCTCAGCGCGTCGGAGACCAGAAAACGCGCGGCGCGGGTACCGGCGTCAAGAGTGGTCAGGATGAACAGCGCCTCGAACATGATGGCGAAGTGGTACCAGAACGCTTTGAGGTCCACGCCCGCCGACGCGCGGTGCAGAATTTCGGACATACCGAAGGCCAGCGTCGGGGCGCCGCCGGTGCGCGACACGATCGAGTGCTCGCCCACGCCGGCGGCGGCCTGGCTGATCTGATCCGCGGTCACCGGGGAGCCCGACAAACCGAGCCCGTTGACGTACTGCGCGGCGCTGGCCGCGGTGCCACCCGTCTGAGCGGCCGGGGCGTTGAGCACAAAGTACAGATGCTGGTCCAATATCGACGCCGTGATCAGCGCGATGACGGCCACGAAAGATTCGGTCATCATGCCGCCGTAGCCGATCAGGCGCATCTGGCCCTCCTTCTCCAGCATTTTCGGTGTCGTTCCCGACGAGATCAGACCGTGAAATCCGGACAACGCACCGCAGGCAATGGTGACGAAGAGGAAGGGGAACAGCGAACCGGCGAACACCGGCCCGTCGCCGGCCCCGGCGAACCGCGAGATCGCCGGGGCTGCCATAGCCGGTCGAACCGCGAAAACGCCGATGGCCAGCAACGCGATGGTGCCCACCTTCATAAACGTTGACAGGTAGTCGCGCGGCGCCAGCAGCAACCACACCGGCAGCACCGACGCGGCAAAACCATAGAGGATGAGCAGCCACGACAGGGTGACCGGCGACAAGCTGAACCAGCTTGCACCCCAAGATGTTTCGGCTACCCAACCGCCGGACACGACGGCGAGCAGCAGCAATCCGACCCCGATCACCGACACTTCCGCGACGCGGCCTGGCCGCAGGAACCGCAAGTAGCAGCCCATGAACAACGCGATGGGGATGGTCATGGCGATCGAAAACACGCCCCACGGGCTTTGCGCCAGGGCGCGCACCACCACCAACGCCAGCACCGCGATGACCATGGCGATGATGACCGGAACCCCGACCAAGGCGGCTACGCCGGCGGTGGCGCCCAGCTCGTCGCGAACCATCTGGCCCAGCGACCGGCCACGGCGCCGCGTCGAAATCCACAGCACCAGGTAGTCGTGCACACAGCCGCCAAACACCGCGCCGACCACGATCCACAGCGTGCTGGGCAAGTAGCCCATTTGGGTGGCCAACACCGGACCCACTAGCGGCCCCGCCCCGGCGATGGCGGCGAAATGGTGGCCGAACACCACCCGCCGATCGGTCGGCACATAGTCCATACCGTCGTCGAGGTACTCGGCCGGGGTGGCATGATCATCGCGCGGCGCGACGATCCTCGCTTCGATCAACCGTGCGTAGAAGCGGAAGGCGACGATGTAGGTGCAGCTCGCTGCGACCACCAGCCAGACAGCGTTGACCGTTTCGCCGCGTGCGAACGCGACAATCGCCCAGGCTAACGCTCCAAGAATGGCGATGACAGCGAAAAAGATCTTGTGTTTCAGGGTGATCGGGGAGCGGTCGATGATGGCGACAGGCGGCAGGTGCGCATCGGTGCGGATATAGCAGACGTCACCGGAGCATTCCTCGATCCGGTCTGGCCGGGTCGGCTGGGCCAACGGCTCCTCCCTCAATGGCGTTTGTCCTTGGTGATCTTGCACCACGACAGTGATGTGCGCAGCCCAACTAAGGGCCTACCGTTATCTGATGCCGTTATGGCGATGGCGCGACTACAACGCTGACCTGGACCAAGCGATTCAGGTGTGGGACCAACATCGGACACCCGGGTCGCCGGAGCCGGTGTTCACCGTCGCCGAGGTGATGGCGGCGGCTCGCGCCGGCCCGCCTGCAGTGGTTGCCAAGGTCGCTCTAGGGAGCGGCACGGCCGTCGCGCGCACCGAAGGCGAGCCGGCGCAAAACCGGTCTTCCCAAGGGGAATCGCCAGGCTCTAACTGCCTGAGAGTGAATCTGGCGACGCCGCGCAACGGGCGTGTCGCGTCGCAGAATTCACAGTCGCGGGTGCGTCAGTACAGCGCACGCACGGCGTCGATGGTGTCGGCTTCGGCCGGGCCCTTGTCGTCGCGGTAACGCAGCACGCGGGCAAATCGCAGCGCCACGCCGCCGGGATATCGCGACGACGCCTGTACCCCGTCGATCGCCACCTCAACGACCTGCTCGGGACGCAGCTGGACCACGTACCCATCCGTGCCGCCGATGGCGAGCTCGGTGAACCGGACGGTCTGCCAGTCCAGCATGGCGTCGGTCATGCCCTTGAACGTCTTGCCCACCATGACGTATTCACCACTGGCCGGATCGCGGGCGCCCAGGTGGATATTGGACAGCTTCCCGCGACGCCGCCCCGAACCCCACTCGACCGCCAGCACCACCAGATCCAGCGTGTGCACCGGCTTCACCTTGAGCCATCCAGCGCCCCGGCGGCCCGCCTGGTACGGCGCGCCCGGCGCTTTGGCCATCACGCCCTCGTGGCCGGCGGCCAGCGTTGCGTCCAGGAAGGCGGCCGCGGCAGCCGCATCGGAGGTCATCAGCCGGTGGACGCGATGCCGGGCGGGCACCAGGGCATCAAGGATGGCCAGCCGCTCGGTGGTGGGCGCGTCCAGCAGGTCTGCGCCGTCGCGATGCAAGATGTCGAAGAAAAACACCGAGAGCGGCCGTGCGGCGTGGGCCCCCGCCACGTCGACCGATCGGCCAAACCGTGACGCGGTGACCTGGAAGCGATGCGGACGGTTGTCGGGTCGCAACGCGATTGCCTCGCCGTCGGCGATGAGCTGGGTTACCGGCAGTGCCAGCGTGGCCTGTACTACCTCGGGCAGCCGGGCGGTGACGTCGTCGAGACTGCGGGTGTAGACGCTGACGTGGTCGCCGGCGCGATGAACCTGTACCCGGGCGCCATCCAGCTTCGCTTCGAAAATGGTTGTGCCGGCGTGCCGTTGCAGCGCGTCTGGCACGCTGGTCGCGGTTTGCGCCAACATGGGCCCGACTGGTCTGCCCACGTGCAGGCTAAACGCGTCCAGTGCCGCCGCTCCGCCGGATAGAGCGGCGGCGGCCACCGCCGGAAGGTCCCCAGCCAGCATCGCGGCGCGCTGCACCGCGGCGGTGGGGATGCCGGCGGCCTTGGCGACAGCGTCGGCCATGACCCCGGCGAGGGCTCCTTGGCGCAGTTCACCGCCCAACAGCCTGACCAAGAAGGTCTGCTCGGATTCGGTTGCGGCGCTGAATAGTTCGGCGATTAGCTGCGCGCGCCTAGCCTGGGAGCCGCTGCCCGATACGGCGCCGATTTTCGTGAAGGCGGCGTCCACTCCGGCCACGGTCAACGATGCGTGCGGCGCGGGCGGTGGTAGCGATCGCAAAGAGGCCCAGCCGACCCCAATTTGGCGCTGGCGCAGATCACCGGAGAGCCACGCCACGATGATCGCGACCAGCTGCGGCTCGGGCGCCGCTCGGCGCAGCAGCTCGGCAATGCGCCCGACCTTGCTGAGTCGCGACGATGTGCCCCCTACGTCGAGCGAGGTGGCGGCTACGTCGCGAAGGAGCACGGTTCAGCTTGGCATGGCTCGCTGACAAGCCTCCCGTGGGCGCGCTAGCGTGCCTAACCAAAGAAACAAGGAGGTCCGGATGGAGATCAGCGGCAAGAAGGTCGTCGTCATCGGCGGCGCGTCGGGAATGGGTCGAGCCACCGCCGAGTTGCTGTCCGCACGCGGCGCCCAGGTCGCCGTGCTCGACCGCGAAAATTCCGATGGCAAGGCAGTTGCCGGGGGCCTCGGCGGTGCGTTCTACCCGGTCGACGTCACCGATTTCACCGGCACCGAACAGACACTGCAGGCCGCGGTCGACCATCTCGGCGGCCTGCACGTCGCAGTGACCACCGCCGGCGGTGGCATCGCCAAGCGGACCCTGACCAAGTCCGGCCCACACGACCTCGAATCCTTCCAATCCGTGCTCGATCTCAACGTCATCGCCACCTTCAACATCAGCCGACTGGCCGCCGCGCACATGGCCAAGAACGAGCCCGAAGATGAAGAGCGCGGCGTCATCATCAACACGTCCTCTATCGCCGCCTTCGAGGGCCAGATTGGCCAGGTCGCCTACACCGCCGCCAAGGCCGCGATCGCCGGCATGTGCCTGACCATGGCGCGTGACCTCGGGTCGATGGGAATCCGGGTGCTGGCCATTGCCCCGAGCCTGTTCCTGACTGGGCTGACCGCCATGGTTCCCGACGAGATGGCGGCGAAGCTGGTTAAAGACGCGGCTTTCCCCAAGCGGATGGGCCGGCCCATCGAGTACGCGAAACTAGCGGCGGCCATCGTGGACAACCCGATGCTCAACGGACAATGCATCCGGCTGGACGCCGGGCAGCGGTTCGCGCCCAAGTAGCCCGCATTGAGTACACTCTTTAGAAAATCAGCAGGACCCGCGAGGAGGGCCTGAATGGGTATCGCACTCACCGACGACCATCGCGAGCTCGCCGAGGTAGCCCGCGGGTTCCTAACCGCGCAGAAGGCGCGCTGGGCGGCGCGGTCACTGCTTGATGCGGCCGAGGAACAGCGACCACCGTTTTGGCCGCAGTTGGTCGAGCTCGGCTGGCTGGGTCTGCACATCGACGAAAAGCACGGTGGATCTGGTTACGGCTTACCCGAACTGGTGGTGGTGATCGAAGAACTCGGCCGCGCTGTAGCGCCGGGACCTTTCGTGCCGACCGTGATCGCTTCGGCGGTGATCGCCAAAGACGGTACTGCCGAACAGCAAGCGCGGCTGCTGCCGGGGTTGATCGACGGAACCGTCACCGCGGGTGTAGGTGTCGATAGCCGAGTACAGGTCAACGAAGGCGTCGCTGACGGCGAGGCCGGGATCGTGCTGGGCGCCGGACTAGCCGAGCTGCTATTGGTCACCGCGGGTGACGACGTGCTGATGCTCGACTGCAGCCGCGACGGTGTATCGGCGCAGGTGCCGGAAAACTTTGATCCGACCCGGCGTTCCGGGCGCGTTCGCCTGACCCAGGTAAGAGTGACCGCCGATGACATTCTTGCTGGCGCGCGCGAATCGCTGTTGGCCCGGGCCCGGACGTTGTTGGCTGCCGAGGCGGTCGGCGGCGCGGCTGACTGCGTGGACGCCGCCGTCGGCTACGCCAAGGTACGTCAGCAGTTCGGCCGCACCATCGCGACTTTCCAAGCGGTAAAACACCATTGCGCGAACATGTTGGTGGCAGCAGAGTCGGGCATCGCCGCGGTGTGGGATGCCGCCCGCGCGGCGTCGGAGGATGAGGACCAGTTTCGCCTTGCCGCGGCGGTGGCGGCGGCGCTGGCGTTCCCGGCCTACGCACGCAATGCCGAACTCAACATTCAGGTGCACGGTGGCATCGGGTTCACCTGGGAGCATGATGCGCACCTGCATCTGCGGCGGGCGCTGGTGAGCGCCGCATTGCTTGGCGGCGACGCACCGGCCCGCGATATCTTCGAGGGCACCGCGGCCGGTGCTGCCCGCGCCAACAGCCTGGACCTGCCGCCCGAGGCCGAAGAACTACGCACCCAAATCCGCGCCGATGCTGCCGAATTCGCTGGGCTGGACAGAAAGGCGCAACTGGACAAGCTGATCGCCACCGGCTACGTGATGCCGCACTGGCCCACACCATGGGGGCGGGCCGCGGATGCGGTGGAGCAGTTGGTGATCGACGAGGAGTTCCGCAAGGCGGGCATCAGGCGCCCGGACTATTCGATCACCGGGTGGGTCATCCTGACTTTGATCCAGCACGGAACCCCTTGGCAAATTGAAAGGTTCGTGGAGAAGGCGCTGCGTCAGGAGGAGATCTGGTGCCAGCTGTTCTCCGAGCCGGAGGCCGGGTCGGATGCCGCCTCGGTCAAGACGCGCGCCACCCGCGTAGCGGGCGGTTGGAAGATCAACGGGCAGAAGGTGTGGACCAGTGGGGCGCAGTACTGCGCACGCGGGCTGGCCACCGTGCGCACCGATCCCGAAGCCCCCAAACACGCCGGTATCACCACGGTGATCATCGACATGAAGGGGCCCGGAGTTGAGGTGCGGCCGCTGCGGCAGATCACCGGCGGCTCGGAATTCAACGAAGTGTTCTTCAACGACGTGTTCGTCCCGGATGAGGACGTTGTCGGCGCGCCGAACTCCGGGTGGACGGTCGCGCGGGCAACGCTGGGCAACGAGCGAGTCAGTATCGGCGGCAGTGGGTCGTTCTATGAGGGGCTGGCTGCCAAACTGGTGCAACTGGCACAGCGCGAGGTAAATCGGTTGGCAGGAGCCGAGATCCGGGTTGGGACTTTCCTGGCCGAGGATCACGCGCTGCGGCTGCTGAATCTGCGTCGCGCGGCGCGCAGCGTCGAAGGTGCCGGCCCGGGACCGGAAGGCAATGTCACCAAGCTCAAGCTGGCCGAGCACATGATCGAAGGCGCTGCCATCTCGGCGGCGCTATTGGGACCCGAGATCGCGCTGGTGGATGGGCCTGGCTCGGTGGTCGGCCGGATGGTGATGGGTGCTCGCGGCATGGCGATCGCCGGCGGTACCTCGGAGGTCACCCGAAACCAAATTGCCGAGCGTATTCTCGGCATGCCGCGCGACCCGCTGATCAACTAGTGGGGCGAGGTGGCGCGAGCAGAAAGGCAACTCAACCATGAACGCTGTGCCTCGGGAGCCCGCCCCTGCCGACCGAGGATACGAAAGCAAGCACCGCGCGATGTGGGCGCTGGGCGACTATCCGACAGTTGCGGCTGAACTCGTCGCATCGCTGGGCCCAATCCTGCTGTCCGCCACTGGTGTCGGCGCAGGTGATCGCGTTCTCGATGTCGCTGCCGGAACCGGCAACGCGGCGATACCGGCCGCGTTGGCCGGCGCCGACGTCATTGCCAGCGATCTGTGCCCGCAGCTGCTGGATCGCGGCCGGGAACTCGCCCAAACCCGTGGTGCCAGCCTGCGATGGGTGGAGGCCAATGCCGAGGCCCTGCCGTTTGACAGTGACGAGTTCGACGCCGTGCTGTCTTGCCTGGGCGTAATGTTCGCGCCCTACCATCAGCGCTGCGCCGACGAGCTGGTTCGAGTCTGTCGACCCAGCGGGGTTATCGGGTTGATCGCCTGGACTCCGGAGGGTTTCATCGGCCAGATGTTTGCGGCCATGAAGCCATACCTGGCCGCGCCGCTGCCCGGCGCCCAACCGGCGCCGCTATGGGGCAACGAAGAACACGTCCGGCATTTGCTGGGGGATCGTGTCAGCGACTTCAGCGCCCAGCGCCACACGCTGCGGGTGGACCAGTTCGCCGACGGGGCAGCCTTCCGCGACTACTTCAAGGCGCATTATGGACCGACGGTTGCGGCGTACCGGGGAATAGCGGACAAACCGGACCGGGTCGCGGAACTGGATGCGTCGCTGGCCGGCCTCGGCGACCGCCACTTGGCCACGGCGTCGGCAATGGAGTGGCAGTACCTATTGGTCACCGCCCGCAAGCGGTGACCACCGCACGGCCGGAGCGAACAACGCGGCGCCGCCGCTGCCTTTTTCCGTCCGGATGGCGACGGGTATTCCGGATGTCACCGAATCCGGTTCGCAGTCAACGATGTTGGCGGCTAGCCGAAGCCCGGGCTGTTCGCTCAGCTCCACTCGGGCAATCACACAGAGCGTTGGGGGTGGTGTGGGTGGTGACCGTGTAAGTGAACACCGTACCCTGCCCGGACACCGCCGGGCTATCAGCTGTCTGCCGCAGTTGTGACATGCGCCGGTCGCTGGATGCACCCCGCGGGCGCACCGGTCGTGCTCGATGGGCAGCGGCGATGTCGGCTCGACGAACACCATCAATACAGTACACTCTATTAATTCGTGGCGACCTTGGCCTGGCGGACGGTGCATATGGAGTACTTCGAAAGAGGGGCGATCCTGGATGGCATCACCGATTTGGTTGCTGCTCATGCCTATTCGGCGGCGAATTGGCTAGCACTGAACTGTCGTCGCCATATGGAGCTGTACGGAGCCACCAAGGAACAGCTCGGCTGGGTAGCCCTCAGCGCCCGGCGCGATGCGGCGCTGAATTCCGGGGCTGTTTATCGTGACCCGATGACAATGGCCGACTATCTGGGTGCGCGGCCGGTGTCGACGCTGTTCGGGTTGCTGGATTGTGATGTCCCGATAGACGGTTCGATCGCGGTGCTGGTCTCCGGTGCGGCGTATGCCCGCGACTGTCTGCACCGCGCCGTGGCGATCGGGGGCTCCGCGGGCGCCGGCGGCTGGTTCCATCGCGACGATAACCACAAGATTGCGCTATCGGACGCCGCGACCCAGATGTGGTACCGCCCGCAGCTGAGCCCAGCCAATCTCGACGTCGCGCAGTTGTACCACGGGTTTGCGTTTCTGACCATCGCCTGGTTAGCGGCCCCGGGCAGTTGCGCCGACGGTCAAGCCGGTCCGTTCGCGGAGGGCGGTGCGCGGATCGCTCGTGACGGCAAGCTGCCGTTGAACACCTGCAGGGGCCAACTTTCGGCCGGGCGCAGGCACGGCTACTGGGCGCTGCAGGAAGGGTGTCTGCAGTTGCGCGGTGAGGCAGGGGGAGCGACAGCTATCCCAGCGGCCGGAGGTCGGGGTGGGGGTTGAGGTCGCTCAGTTGAGCGTTCAGCCGGACGCGGTCGGTACCGATAAGCGAGCCGCAAAAATTGCCCGGTGCATCGAGGCCGACATAGTCCGTCGCGGCTGGCCCGTCGGACACTCGCTCGGGTCCGAAAGCGCTCTGCAACAACAATATGGAGTCAGTCGGTCGGTGCTGCGGGAAGCTGTCCGGCTGGTCGAGCACCATCAGGTTGCCCGGATGCGCCGCGGACCCAACGGCGGGCTGTTCATCTGCGCACCCGATGCCGGGCCTGCGACTCGCGCGGTCGTCATCTACTTGGAGTACGTGGGCACCACCCTCGATGACCTACTCCACGCGCGGCTGGTGCTCGAGCCGCTAGCGGCCGCGCTGGCCGCCGAGCACATCGACGAGGCCGGAATCGACCGGCTGCGAGCGGTGTTGAGCGCCGAAGAGCAGAGAAAGCCCGGTTTAACCGACGCGCGCGACGAATTCCACGTCACGCTCGCGCAGCAGTCGAAAAACCCTGTCCTTCAACTGTTTATTGAAGTATCGATGAGGTTGACCCGGCGATACGCGCTGGCCTCGCGGACCGACTCGGCGATCGAGGCGAAGGAGGCGGTCGACCAGATGCACAGCGACCATTGCGAGATCGTCTCCGCAGTCACCGCCGGTGATTCAGCGCGGGCCAAGGCGCTGAGTGAACAACACGTGCAAGCTGTGACCTCCTGGCTGCAGCAACACCAGCGCGCTGACAGGTCACGGCCTACGCGCAACACACCGCGAGTGGACCCCGAGGCGCCTCGCGCCAAGCTTGCCGAGGCATTGGCCGCCACGATCGGCGACGACATCGGCACCAGCGGGTGGCCGGTCGGTTCGGTTTTCGGGACCGAGACGGCGCTACTAGAACGTTACCGGGTGAGCCGAGCAGTGCTCCGAGAAGCGGTGCGGCTGCTGGAATATCACGCGATCGCACACATGCGCCGAGGGCCCGGCGGTGGGCTGGTCGTCACCCAACCGCACGCGCAGGCCAGCATCGAGACCATTGCGCTGTACCTGCAGTACCGCAGACCCAGTCGCGAAGACCTACGGTGTGTGCGGGATGTCATCGAAATTGCCAACGTAAACAAAGTCGTGGAGCTACGCCGCCGCCCCCAGGTGGCCGCCATGCTGACTACGCTGGGCCCATTGAGTGACTGCGCCGTTGACCAAGCAACAATCGACGTGCGTACGGCCGCAGTCGAGGAATATCGGTTCCATGTCGGGCTGGCTCACTTGGGAGGCAATAGGCTGCTGGACCTGTTTCTCCGGATAATCATCGAGCTGTTTCGCCGCCATGGGTCCAGCAGCAGGCAGAAGCCGCCAGCCCGGAGCGACCTCGTCTCCGTCCAACGCGCTCACCGGCGGATTCTCGAAGCCATCCACGCTGGCGACGACAGCCTGGCCTGTTATCGCATCCGCCGTCATCTCGATGCCGCCGCCTCCCGGTGGTGGTAGCACATCCACGACTAACGAACGCCTTTGGCGGGCATCCGGGTATCCGTGTCTCCAAGCCAGAGCCCGGCCCAGCAGCGCGGCGTTGACCGCAAGCCCGGAGACCGAGCACGCAGCTTCGTCCGTCCGCGCCGCCGTACCACTCCCAGCAGGAGTATCTGAACTTCGTGGCTCGCTTCGTGGCCGATCGGCTGGTCAGGGGCCGAGTTACCGGCGCAGCTCCTGCTCTGGGCTGGGCACCGGGGTCAGTGTGGACGAACATCCGACCGCGAACACTGCGAATGCAGCGAACAGTGCGGCCGCCAACAACCGGAATGTCTTCCTCTTTGCCCTCATGGGTTTACCTTTCCTTGCTCGCGCAGACGCGTCCTAGGCTTGCAACGAACATTGTCTGCTGATGTTATCTGGGTCACCGCGGACAAGGTGCGCTTTTGCTGCATTCGTGGAAAATGCATACCGCCGGGTGTGGTGCTCGTCCACAGAACCGACGATGACCACCAATCCGGTTCTGCTAGACCGGTTTTCAGATAGGGCTCAGGCCGGCCGCAGAGGCTGACGCGGTCGTTCGAACGATCTGGTGGCTATTGGACAGCGCCGGACACGTAATGATCGACGGCCGGTTGCTTACCCCGATTGGCGGCCTAGCCGACGCTCTCGGGTACGACCGACGGGACAGACGGGGTATGTGACGTAGCGCAGCCCGCCGACGCCACCGCTAATGCCGCGGCCAGCACCACGACCACCGTCCGGACTGCTTGCATTCCTTTGCTGGTTTTGTTCGCACTCATCGACCGCGCCTTTCGTTTGCTAGACGATCCGTTGTCTGGGATTGCCGCCGCCACCAGATGCTATCGCCGTCGGTTAGTGCGGGGAGCCGTTTTTGAGCCATTCTGGCGCGGTCTATTTTTTTCCGACACCCCTCGTACTCGGCGATGCCGAGATGGACATCGACGAGATGACGGATGCGCTGACGCTACGTTGTTCCGTATTCACCTGTGCCGCTAGGCTTTTTGTATAGGAAAGCCAGCGGTAGGAAGGTCAAGCTGACCAATGCGACCGCCACCAGAAAGGCCGCGCTGTAGGCGTAGGAAAGATCGTTCTGGGAAAGGTGCTGGTCCGGTCGGTCAAGCCGGCTAGTCAGGATCACCGACATGAGCGCGGTTCCCACCGCGGCCGCCACCTGCTGATTGACTTTGATCAGCGTCGAACCTCTTGCCATTTGATGCGGGGCAAGGGTCTGCATTGCCACTGCGACTAGCGGCATCCTGGTACTGCCCATGCCCAGCCCCACCATGGTCAAACCGGTCAACAGCATCGGCAGCGACTCGCGCTGGCTGGCAACACCGTAGGCGAAGACGCCCATGCCCGCGACGATCAGCGTGACGCCCAGGACAAGAACCCCGCGCGCGCCACGTCGATCCATCACGGTGCCCGCCAACGGCACCGTTATCGCGGCGCCGATTCCGCGGGGGACCACGCTCATCCCGGCTTGTAACGGAGTCTGGTTAAGCAGCTGTTGAAAGTAGCTGGGAAACAGCACCCCGGCGCCGAAAGTTGAGACGATGTAAAGGAACATGGCCGCGTTGGTGAGGGTAAACGCACGGTTGGTCAATAAGCGCAGATCGATGAGAGGCTTGCCGGACCGGTAAAGGGCATGAAATACGAACCCGACGATCAACGCCATACCAATTGCCACCGGTATCCCTACGTGGCTATCAGTCACGCTGCCGCGGCTGGGGATTTCGGACATCCCGTACAGCAGTATCGGCAGGCCCGGAGACAGCAGCAGCATCCCGATGGCGTCGAAGGGTTCCGAGGGTGCCGAGTCGTCGTGCGGCAACACGATCGCGGCCAGGGCAATTGCGGCCACTCCGACCGGCAGGTTGATCCAGAAGATCCACTGCCAGCTGTAGCTGTCGATGAGCCATCCGCCCAGCACCGGGCCGAAAGCCGGGGCGAGCACAACCGGGATGCCCAGCACGGCCATCACGCGACCGACCCGCCTAGGACCTGCCTCGCGGTTCACGATGGTGAGGGTCAGCGTGGTGAGCATGCCACCGCCGATGCCTTGCACCACCCGCGCGGCGATCAGCATGGTGATATCAGGGGCTATCGCGCACAACAGCGAGCCCAGTGTGAAGGTGACGACGGAGCCAATGAAGACTCGTCGGGTGCCGAATCGGTCGGCTGCCCAACCCGACAGCGGGATCACGGCGGCCAACGCGAGCGTGTAGCCGGTGATCGTCCAGGCGACGACGGCCTGGGTCGAGTCGAAGGTGGCGACGAACGTGCGTAACGCAACGGTGACAACGGTGGTGTCCAAGAGATTCATGAATGAGCCCGCGACGCACACTGCGGCGATCCACCACAGCCTGGCGTCGAGCTTGGCCGGATGGCTGCGGTGGATTTGGTCCGCGGGATATGAGGGCACAGCGGGTCGTCGCGCCCCCGGGCGCCCTATCACGGTAAGCCACTCGGGGGATGAAAAGGCGCCAGCTTTTCCACGGCGTTCAGAGCCGCCGCAATTCTTTCTTCCCAACCGCCGCTGAGCACAACGAATCGTCGTCCCAGGCTGCGCAGCGCGCGCTCGCAGCGGCCAAAAAAGTCATCGCCGCGGCTGAGTGGATAACGCGCCCCAGCCGGGTCCGAGGACGCATCAGGCGTGGTGAGCAGCGTGAGATGGTAGCGGCGCCGGGCTGATTGGCGGAGTTCCGGCGGGCAGCTCCCCAGCAGCGCCTCGGCCCGCACGGCAGTGGCCAGCGGATCGGTATCACAGATCAGCACGCGGTCGGCGTCGCGAGCCAAGGCTTCCTCCGAAGCGATCTGCCCGCGAACGATTTCGGCCCAATCCAGGCCCGCGGGCCCGCCGCCAGCTACCGCTTCTGGTGCCGTTGACCACTGCGGAACCCACTTCGTTCCGAGTTTTCCCGCAAGCGTCCTGGCGAGAGCGCTCTTCTCGGTGAACTCAGGTCCGAGGATGCTGACCCGTTTCACGAAGGCGGGCCGCACGCAGCGCGGGATGTGTTGCCAGTGCGCAAAAGGGTCCGCGCGGATGCGCGTTGCGCTGACCGGAACGACCGCGCGACCCTGATCGACCGAGATGAAACGCGCTCCGAGGATTTCGGCGAAGTTCGCGCCGTACGACTCAGAGGCGAAGACGAAATCCGGACGCCTCGGAAGGACTTCTTGCAGCCTCGCCTTCCATGTTTGCCAGGATGGCGGCTGCTTCGAGGGGTAGTGGGGGTTCTCGATTTCGAGCCGGATCACGCGATCGAAGGGGAACAGCTCCCGCATCCAGGCCAAGCGTTGGGTGCCCGAAATCGGGTCTTTGGCCTGTACCGAGATGATGATCGTCAGATCATCCACCCATCGGCGCGCGAACTCGCAGAGGTAGATGTGTCCGGCATGGGGTGGCACGAACCTCCCGAGCACCATTCCGTGCGTCACCAGGGCGCCCCCACACCGGTGACGGAGTCGGCGCTCAGCGGGTCGGGGTGACCGATCTGCGTCTCGGAGCCGGTGCATCCGCCATCGCCAAACTCGCGCTCGGCGCGCATTGGATGCCGACCCAGACGATGCACGAAATCTGTGTAACATCCGCCTGCGTCCCTAGTCCAAATAGATCGCTCACTGGATGCAAATTTCCGCAATTTCGCTTACACCTCTCCGGTGCCGCTGGCCTGGCAGCGGATGATGCGCGTAGGTGCGGCAGGGCTGAGCCGGTCACCCGGCCACTGAGGCGGGGTTGACCAACCGGACGATGTCGCCTGCCAGGTCATGCGTTGGATGCGCTGGCGTTAGCCGTGCCGCTCGGCGATGGTCGCGGGCGACGTTGGCGTGGCCGTAGTGCAGGAGCCAGCCAATGACGGCCTTGTTGCGATTGCCAGTCCTTGGGCCCCGCCGGCTACGTTAGTCCAGACATCCCGTTCTGGCCCAGCAACAGCCCTCCGGCGCCTCCCGCGCCGACGCTGCCCAGCAGCACGCCGGTACCGGCGTTGCCGCCGTTACCGCCGTTGCCGATCAGCCGGGCATCGCCGCCCTTACCGCCGTTGCCACCGGTACCAGTAGGCCCTGTTGCGGTGGATACCCCTCCGGCCCCGCCGTTACCGCCGCTACCGATCAGCCCGGCCTTACCGCCCTCCCCGCCGGACCCGCCATCGCCGTCTGTGCCGAACAGCCCGGCGCCGCCGCCGGCACCGCCGGCCCCGCCGTCCCCGTAGAGCAAGCCGGCGTCGCCGCCCGCTCCGCCGGACCCGCCACTGGTGCGGTCGCCGAGCCCGCCGGTGCCGCCGGCCCCACCGCCGCCGAAGAGCAGGCCGGCGCGGCCGCCGGCCCCGCCGACCCCGCCCGTGCCGAAGAGGAGGCCGGGGTTGCCGCCGGCCCCGCCGGATCCGCCGGCTCCACCGTTGCCAGCAAATATCCCGGCGTCGCCGCCGGCTCCACCGGCTCCGCCGTTGGTGGCGCTGTTTCCACCAGCGCCGCCGGTGCCGCCAGAGCCGAACAAGAGGCCGCCGGCCCCGCCTTTCCCGCCGTCTCCGCCGATAGTGTCGGCGGATCCGGCGGTGCCGCCATCCCCGCCATTGCCAATCAGTCCGGCGTTGCCGCCGGCTCCGCCGGCACCCCCGGTTCCGCTGATGCTGCTGAGTCCACCCGCGCCGCCGGCGCCGCCGGACCCGAACAGTCCACCGCTGCCGCCGGCCCCGCCGGCGCCCGCGGTGCCGAACGACCCACTGGACCCGCCCACTCCGCCAGCTCCGCCGGCGCCGAATACCATTCCGCCGTTGCCGCCGTCGCCGCCGGCCCCGCCCGCGACCTGGCTGAATCCGCCATTGCCGCCGTTGCCGCCGGCCCCGAACAGCCCGCCCATACCGCCGCTCCCTCCCGCCCCGCCGCCGGTGGAGGCGAACCCGCCGGAGCCACCGGCGCCGCCGGCGCCGAACAGCATGCCGTTGCCGCCGGCCCCTCCGGCACCGCCGACCTTCCCGGCCGGTGCATCCCCGCCTGCGCCGCCCGCCCCTCCCGTGCCGAACAGCCCGGCCGTCCCGCCTTTGCCGCCCGGCAAGCCCGGTGCGCCGGAACCGCCGGCCCCGCCGTTGCCGATCAAGATCCCGCCGGCGCCCCCGTCTGCCCCGGACCCGGGTGCGCCGTTAACGCCGTTGCCAATCAGCGGGCGCCCCAACAAGGCCTGGGCGGGCGCATTTACGGCGTTGAGCAACCCCTGTAGCGGTGAGGCGTTGGCCGCCTCAGCACTGGCGTACGCGTCCGCTCCCGCGGTCAAGGCCTGAACAAACTGGCTTTGGAACACCGCCGCCTGGGCGCTGAGCGCCTGATATGCCTGGGCATGCCGACTAAACAACGTCGCGATAGCCGCAGACACCTCATCGGCGCCGGCCGCAACCAGGCCCGTCGTGTCGACCGCAGCAGCCGCGTTAGCCGCGCTGAGTGACGAACCGATGCTCGCCAGATCTGTTGCCCCCAGCGCCATTAAGTTCGGCGTGGCGATCGTGTACGACATTTGCCACCTCCCACTGCCATTGCCGCAACTTCATGCCAACCCTGGGATCGCATGTTTACCGCCCGACAATCGGCAGGACCGTATCGTATCGCCCGCTCTGGGTAGGCGGTCCTGTTATTCCGAGAATCGAACGAAATGCGGCGACCCCGCCGCAACCCTGGATGGTGAGATTGCGTGAGGCATCGGGCGAGACGGCGGGTTATTCGGTGGCGCCGTCGTGGCACCCGCGCTGCGGGCAACTCCAAACAACCGGCATCGACTCTGAGAAGACATGGCGACGGTGCACCGCAGGCAATCCCGCGCACCTACGCGTGCGGCACGTCTGCGCGGTGACCGGAGGGTACCGTCGACAGCGCCGGGTGTGCTGCTGTTCAGCGACCGGCTGCCCCGCGGACTGCTCGGGTCACGGGGCGAATCAGAGGGGGCGCAGCATGATCGGCATGCCGTCCTTGGGCACCGGCATGCCACCGTAATCCCAGCGCGCATGGTAATCCGGCCGCGGCAGTTCCAGGCGGTACCGGCGCAGCAGCCGGTGCAGGATCGTCTTAATCTCCAATTGACCGAACACCATCCCGAGGCACTTGTGGGCGCCACCGCCGAAGGGCGTGAACCCGTAGCGGTGCCGCTTGTGTTCGTTGCGCGGCTCGGTGAACCGCTCCGGGTCGAAGGTCTTTGGGTCGGTCCAGATTTCGGGCAGCCGGTGATTCAGCCCGGGAAATGCGGTGACGTTGGTGCCCTTGGGCAGGTAGTAGCCCAACAGTTCGGTGTCGCGCACCGTCTGCCGCATCGCCCACTGCACGGGTGTCACCAACCGGATCGACTCGTTCATCACCAGCTCGAGCGACTCCAGTTTCTCCAACGATTCGATGTCCAGCGGTCCGTCACCGAGGCGGTCGGATTCGTCGCGACAGCGCTGCTGCCACTCCGGGTGGGCAGCCAGATGGTAGGCCATCGTCGTGGCCGTCGACGTCGACGTGTCATGGGCGGCCATCATCAAGAAGATCATGTGGTTGACGATGTCCTGGTCGGAGAACCGGTTACCGTCCTCGTCTTCGGTCTGGCACAACACCGTCAACAGGTCGTTGCCGTCCTTGCCGCGCTGTTCCTCGACCCGCTCCGCGAAATATTGCTCCAGTAGCTCGCGCGCCTTGAGCCCGCGCCACCAGGTGAACGGCGGCACGCTGGTGCGGATGATCGCGTTGCCGGCGCGGGTGGTGGTCGCGAACGCTCTGTTGACCTTGGTGACCAGCTCATGGTCGGTGCCGGGCTCGTGGCCCATGAACACCATCGAGGCGATGTTGAGAGTGAGTTCCTTCATCGCTGGGTAGAGCAGGAACCGCGCGTCGTTGGTTACCCAATCGTCGGCAATTACTTGGGACACCACCTGGTCCATGTGCTCGACGTAGCCGGCCAACCGGGACCGGACGAACGCCTCCTGCATGATCCGCCGGTGAAACATGTGCTCCTCAAAGTCCAGCAGCATGAGTCCGCGGCGGAAGAACGGCCCGATGACCGGGACCCAGCCCTGCTGCGAGTAGTCCTTGTTGCGGTTGGAGTAGAGGGATTGTGCGGCGTCCGGGCCCAGCGCGACGACGAACGGCAGGAATGGCGAGTCCCCGAAGATAATCGGACCCTTGGTGTGATAGAGGAACATCAGGTAGTCCGGGCCGCCGCGCAGCATCTCGATCATGTGGCCCACGATCGGCAGCCCCGCGTCACCAACGACCGGCTTGAGTCCACTACCCGGTGGTGGTTCGGCGAGCGTCTTCTGCGGAAATTGCGCGTTTAGTAGCCAACGCTCGACCAGTCCCATGCCAGGGAAGTTGTTGAACGACGGGGTCAACCGGCGTTGGGCTTGGTCGAGTAGGTAGGTCGGGGTGCTAATGGTCGCCCTGCTCGTGGACATAACGCTCCTTAACGGGTTGTGGCGGCCGTCACTAGAAACCATCCTCAGCCCGTATTTGACGGCTGTCAAGTTTCCTTTTTGCGCGGGTTGATGCAAGGTCAAGAGGTGAACAGCCACGCCCCCCACCAGGAGCAAGGTGCGCCGGCATTGCGGCGGCGTGGTGACAAGCACCGACAAGCGATCCTGCAGGCGGTGCGCGAACTGCTGCTGGAGAGACCGTTCGCGGAGCTGTCGGTTAGCGCGATCAGCAATCGAGCCGGGGTAGCCCGCTCCGGCTTTTATTTCTACTTCGATTCCAAATACGCAGTGCTGGCCCACATGCTGGCGGAGGCAGCCGAGGAACTCGAGGAACTCACTCAATACTTCGCCCCGCGTCAACAGGGCGAGTCGCCGCAGGAGTTCGCCAAGCGGATGGTCGGCAGCGCCGCCGCTGTCTACTCCCACAACGATCCGGTGATGACGGCCTGTAATGCGGCACGCCACACCGATATCGAGATCCGCAATATTCTTGACCAGCAATTCGAAGGGGTACTGCGGCAGATCGTGGGGGTGGTCGAGGCGGAAGTGCGAGCCGGGACCGCGCACCCGATCAGCGAGGACATTCCGACGTTGATCCGCACCTTGGCGGGCGCCACCGCGCTGGCACTGACCGGGGACCCGTTGCTCGTCGGCAATGACGGCGACCTGGAGCGTCGGATAAGTGTGCTGGAGCGGATGTGGCTCAGTGCGCTATGGGGCGGCTGCTCACTGAACGCCTGAGCCCCTGGTGGCAGCGAGCGATCTAGCTCCGTCGGTATCGTCACGGCCATGACAGACTTGGCATCCGGACGGTACTTCGCGGGAAAGCGGTGCTTCCTCACCGGCGCAGCCAGCGGCATTGGCCGCGCCACCGCGTTGCGGCTGGCCGCACAGGGTGCCGAGTTGTATCTGACTGACCGCAACGCGGACGGTCTGGAACTCACCGTGGCTGATGCCAGAGCGTTAGGTGCCCGAGTGCCCGCGCATCGCGCGCTCGATGTCGCCGACCACCACGACGTGGCCGTGTTTGCGGCTGATATCCACACTCAGCAGCCCAGCATGGACGTGGTAATGAACATCGCGGGTATCTCGGCCTGGGGCACCGTCGATCAGCTCACCCACGAGCACTGGAGCAATGTTGTCGCAGTCAACTTGATGGGTCCGATCCACGTCATCGAGACATTCATTCCGCCGATGATGGCGGCCGGTCGGGGCGGGCATCTGGTCAACGTGTCGTCGGCGGCCGGGCTGGTTGCGTTGCCGTGGCATGCGGCCTACAGCGCAAGCAAGTACGGCTTGCGTGGGCTTTCTGAGGTGCTCCGTTTCGACTTGGCGCGGCACCGCATCGGCGTGTCGGTGGTGGTGCCGGGCGCGGTGAAAACGCCTTTGGTCGAGACCATTCAGATTGCCGGCGTTGACCGCGATCATCCCCATGTCAGTGGTTGGGTGGATCGCTTTGCCAGGCACGCCGTGGCGCCGGAGAAGGCGGCCGAAAAAATTTTGGCCGGGGTGGCCAAGAACCGGTACTTGATCTACACGTCGCCGGATATCTGGGCACTGTACGCGTTCAAGCGATTCGCATGGTGGCCCTACAGCCAGGCGATGAGCCGGGTCAACGTGCTCTTCACGCGGGCGCTTCGGCCCAGCTCGATGCCCCGGTGACCTGATTACTGCCCGGTGCCGCTGAGGAACAACCCGGCGAGTTTGCTGCCGACATTGCCGATGCCGGAGACGAACGCGGCAGCTAGACCAGCCGTGCTGGTGTTGTACAAGCCCGTGACAATACTGCCGACGTTTCCCAAACCCGATGTCAGCTGGCCGATATTTTCGAATCCCGAGACAAATTTCCTGGCCTCGTTTGCAAATCCGGAAACCAAACTGCCAGAGTTGAAGAAGCCCGAGCCACCGCCGGTACCGCTGTTGAAGAATCCCGACGATGGGTTTGTAGTGGAATTGCCGAAGCCCGGCGCTGCCGGAATGTTGATGACCGGAATAGAAATGGGTCCGACCGTGTTGCGGATCGGAACATGCAAAGAGTTGGGGCCAACATCGAATTTCGAGTCGAAGGCGGCAATAAAAATCTCTGGAATCTTCACCGTGATGTCACCGCCGCCGATGGGGACTCTGATGACCGTATCAAGGTCATCAATTGGAATTCTAAGCACCAGATCGAGCGGGACCTTTATATCGAAATTGTCTACTCGGAGGCCTGAGACCGTCCCTGTAACTGGTATTTTCAGATCGACGCTCGCTGCCAGATCCAACGGTATTCCTGAAATGGTGAGACCATAGTTGAAGCCAAATTGACCCCGGTCGTTGGCGCGCCAAAAGGAGCCGTTGTTACCGTTGCCGGTGTTGAACGCGCCAGTGTTGAGATTGCCGCTCTTATACCATCCGGTGTTGCTGCTGCCAATGTTGTAGGATCCAGTATTTAGGCTGCCAGAATTGAAATCACCCGTGTTGAGCGATCCGGCGTTGAACGAGCCGGTATTGAGGTTGCCGGCATTGAATAGGCCGGTGTTGAAACCGCCGGTGTTTCCTATGCCGGTGTTGGTGCTGGCGGTATTGCCAATACCGGTGTTGTAGGTGCCTGTATTGCCGATGCCGAAGTTGCCGGTACCGGAGTTGAAGAAGCCGCTGTTTCCAGTGCCGGAGTTGAACAGCCCGGTATTTGCGGCTCCCGAGTTCAGGCCGCCGAAGCCCCATTGGTTGCTACCGTTGAGCCCGATCCCGATATTGCCGTTGCCCCCGAGCCCGCCGTTGCCGATGCCGATGTTGTGGTCGCCGGTGTTACCGAAGCCGATGTTGAACCTGCCGCTGTTGCCGAAGCCAAAGTTGCTGGCGCCGAGATTGCCGAAGCCAAAATTGCTTTTTCCCAGGTTTCCCTCCCCGAAGTTGAAGCTGCCGAGGTTCCCATTGCCGAAGTTGAGGTTCCCGACGTTCCCGCTGCCAAAGTTGAAGTCGCCCAAGTTGGCGCTGCCAAAGTTCAGCCCACCCAGGTTGGCGAAGCCCACGTTGAAAATGCTGGACAGGCCCGGTGGAAGAATTCCCGGGGGGGGCGGTGGCGGCGGCGATCGCGGCGCTGCCGCTTGCCGGTGCGCCGACGGGACTGGCGACGTTAACTATGGCGCTGCCCACCTGGCTCACCTGGGCGGCTCGGCCCTGCAACGGACGGGTGAATGGCGTCAGCGCGGAGGCGACCGCCGAAGCCGTGGAATGGTAGCCGAACATAGCGGAGACGTCCTGCGCCCACATCTGCTCGTATTGGGCCTCGGCGGCAGCGATTGCCGGAGCATTTTGACCGAAGAGGTTCGTCAACACCAGGCCCACCAGGTGCGAACGGTTCGCTGCCACAAAAGCAGGAGGTACCGTGGCGGCGCGAACGGCCTCGTAGAGGCCCGCCGCCACGGTGGCTTGGCCCGCGGCTTGTTCGGCTTGGGTGGCCGCCGACTGTAACCAGCCCACATAAGGCGGCGCCGCGGCCATCATGGCCGCCGCCGACGGGCCCCGCCATGCGCTCGACGCCAGGCCCGACGCCATGGACCCGAACGACGCCGCGGCCGAGCGTAGTTCGGCTGCCAGACCATCCCAGGCTGTCGCGGCCCGTAGCATCGGGCCGGTACCGGCCCCGGCGAATACTCGCGCCGAAATGATCCCCGGCGGTGCTAGCGAAAAATTCATCGCACTCGTCCTCTCCCGGCTGTCTTCACTCAGCAGCTGTGTCTGCCGGCCGGTTCTTGCCGGCCCGCTGCTGCGGCCGGCGCCTCCGTCCCACGACGGACACTCCTTGGTGATCGCCGGTTGGTGGCATGGTCTGTTCCGGTGAGCAGTCCGTTGCTGTCTCACTGTGGCGGGCGGCGATTCAGCAAGCGTTCACTAACTGTGAAATGTGCAGGTCGGAGCGCATGTTGCCGCGGCGTGACCGGCGTGGGCGCGGCGCACCCCAGCCGTCCGTCGACGCCGCCTGGCCTGATCGCGGAGTTTTGAGGGCTAGTACGTTGACGAAAGACAGGTAGGAAGGTGACGGCCCGCCCTGGTCTCATTCCCCGCACAGCTTGCGAGCCAGGCTTTCCCACGCGTCGCCCAAGGTTTGCCGAGTATGGCCGCAATCGTTGAGCTGACGCTCGACGTAGTCGACGTCAAGCAGAGCCAAGAGCGCGTCGGTTTGCACATCCAGATCGCCCGTCGTGTGCGCTGCCTGAAGCAGCATCCGTACGTGTGCGCGATGCGCCGAAGCCGCCCCGCCATAGCGGGTCCGTGGGTCGCGGTTGGCTTGTGTCAACAACTCGCGATGAGCGTGGACAAAGCAGATCCGCTCCCGACCGAACGCGATGAGCCGATCCAGCGGTGCTGCATCCGGGCCCAGCGGTGGCGGGCCGCAAAGAAATGCCTGCTGACAGGCGCGTTCGTCCTCGTCGAGTAGCACCATCATCAGGCCGGCCCGACTGCCGAACCGGCGAAATAGCGTGCCTTTTCCGACGCCAGCCGCGGTGGCGACGTCGTCCATGGTGAACCCATCGGCACCGCGCTTGGCGACTAGGCGGCGCGCTGCGTCGAGCAACAGCGCGCGATTGCGGGCCGCGTCGCCACGTTCCGGCTGGGCAATAGCATGCAGATCCTCCGACCGGTGGATACCGCTCATCGCTGCACTGTAACCCGGCGGGAATAAATCGGACCGTAGTCCGATTCGATCGTGCAACGATGTATTGCAACGTGAAGGGAACGAGACATGCCCGAGACGAAGTCTGAAGTCAAAGTTCTGGGGTTGGTGGGAAGCCTGCGCGCGGCGTCGATCAATCGCCAGATCGCCGAACTTGCGGCCGCGGTGGCATCCGATGGAATCAGCGTCTTCGTATACCACGGGTTGGGGGATTTGCCGTTCTACAACGACGACATCGATACGCCCGCCGCCGTACCGGGGTCGGTCATGGCATTGCGCGAGGCTGCCGACAACGCGGATGCGGCCCTGGTGGTCACGCCGGAATACAACGGCAGCATCCCGGCCGTCATCAAGAATGCGATCGACTGGCTGTCCCGTCCGTTCGGCGACGGAGCTTTGAAAGACAAGCCGCTGGCCGTTATCGGGGGATCGATGGGGCGATACGGCGGCGTATGGGCTCACGATGAGACCCGCAAGTCCTTCCGAATTGCGGGCGCTCGCGTGCTTGACGCGATCAAGCTGTCAGTGCCGTTCCAAACGTTGGACGGCAAGCCTCCCGCAGCCAACGCCGAACTCTCGTCGCACGTCCGCGACGTGCTCGGCAAGCTGGCGGCTGAGGTGCGCTGAGCCTGCGCCAAAACGCTCGGGCTTTGCTGGTCGGTGCCGGTCGCCGCATTGGCGCTAAGCGTGTCGGTAGTCGGTGGTATACCTCGCGGCATGACTATCACAGCGGCGTTGTGTGATCTGCGACACGCCGAAGACACACGCGTGTCACGCTTACGACCTGCGAATTTCAAGAATGTCGTTTCGAACATCTTGTATCTCTTCTCGTTGTCACCCCCTAGGTGTAGTGTTTTGAGCACCGGTAGATCCCAGTTCACCGGGTCCCAGCAGGTTCACGGGGCGCGGCTGAGCTTTCCGAGTTTCGGCATCGCCAGGTCCGATCAACCTGGTGGCCGTAGGACGGGAATCTGGAGGCTTGCCGGGCCGCTGGGCAGAGCGAAGTTGCACCAGCTGAATCGTTGCCAGTTCCTGTTCCCCGACTTCCGCAAAGGAGCGGTATCACCGTGACCATCACCGTCTACACCAAGCCCGCATGTGTGCAGTGCGTCGCCACCTACAAGGCGCTGGACAAGAACGGGATCGCCTACCAGAAGGTCGATATCAGCCTGGACTCCGACGCGCGGGACTACGTGATGGCATTGGGCTATCTGCAGGCGCCGGTGGTGGTGGCCGGAGACAATCACTGGTCCGGCTTCCGGCCCGATCGCATCAAGGCGCTCGCCGGTACGGCACTGAGCGCCTAGCGCGGGCCGTCGACGAGGGGTAAGGAGATTGCGGTGCCATGGAGATCATGCGGCGCAACTTGGTCTATTTCTCCAGCGTGTCGGAGAACACCCATCGCTTCGTGCAGAAGCTGGGCCTACCCGCTACGCGGATACCGCTGCACGGCCGCATTGAGGTCGACGCGCCGTATGTGCTGATTCTCCCGACCTACGGGGGCGGCCGGGCCACGCCGAGCCTCTTGGATCATCAAGCCGGCTACGTCCCTAAACAGGTCATCACCTTTTTGAACAACGAGCACAATCGAGCGCTGCTGCGCGGGGTCATCGCCGCCGGCAACACCAACTTCGGCGCGGAGTTCGGCTATGCCGGCGACGTCGTGGCCCGCAAGTGCGGCGTTCCCTACCTCTACCGCTTTGAACTCATGGGTACCGAGGACGACGTCGCCGCCGTCCGTGCGGGGCTTGCCGAATTCTGGAAGGAACAGACGTGTCACCAACCGTCACTGCAGAGCCTGTAACCACCGGCGCGCACGCGCATTTCTCCGGGGGCCCTGGCGAAGCGGATTACCACGCGCTCAACGCGATGCTGAACTTGTACGACGCAGACGGCAAGATTCAGTTCGACAAGGACGTGCTGGCCGCGCGCCAGTACTTCCTCGAGCACGTCAACCAGAACACGGTGTTCTTCCACAATCAGGACGAGAAGCTTGACTACCTGATTCGCGAGAACTACTACGAGCGAGAGGTCCTCGACCAGTACTCGCGCAACTTCGTCAAGACCCTGCTGGACCGCGCCTACGCCAAGAAGTTCCGATTTCCAACGTTTTTGGGCGCATTCAAGTACTACACGTCCTACACGCTGAAGACGTTTGACGGGAAGCGGTACTTGGAGCGCTTTGAGGATCGGGTGGTCATGGTGGCGCTGACCCTGGCCGCCGGCGACACCGCGTTGGCCGAGAAGCTGGTCGACGAGATCATCGACGGGCGGTTCCAGCCCGCCACCCCGACGTTTTTGAATTCGGGCAAGAAGCAGCGCGGCGAGCCAGTGAGCTGTTTTCCCGCAGGAACACCCGTGGATACCCCCGATGGGCCGCAGGCGATCGAGACTCTGCGGACAGGTGATCGGGTGCTCTCGCACGACGGGTCATACTCCGTCGTCGAGCGGGTCATCGAGAACCCTAACAACCAAGCCCTCATCTCCATTTCACACTTTGGTCATAGGCAACCAATCCTGTGCACTCCCGAGCATCCCATCTTGGTGTGGACCACGCGCGACGTGCCGACATTGATCGACGGTGACGGTGCTGACCCCTTCAATGGATTTGTATGGTTGGCGGCCAGGGACATTCAGCCCACAGACTTCATCGTGACAGCAGCGCCACAGGAGGTACGGCCGCGCCGGGTCTATGACTTGTTGGAGTACGCCGGCGCGGTTGAGTACGAAGAAGTTGACGGGCTCATACGCAAGGTCAACACCAATCGCAAGCACCGCAACAAGCAGCGCCACCACGCGCGCTCTAGCTCAGTGAATCGCTATATTGAAGAGTCGTACGAGCTTGGCCTTATCCTCGGCTGGTACGTCGCCGAGGGGCGCATCTCCAAGCGATCTGGACCTGCGGGCCGAAACCCCAACGCGATTCACTTCACCATTGGCACTCACGAACTCGAGTACCAGCGGGAATTGGCGGCGGCATTCAAGCGAGTGTTTGCCACGGACCTCTGCGTACACCAAAGTACTTCTGACCAGTCGGTGCGCATGATTTGCAACAGCAAAGTCGTGTTGTCACTGTTGCTGTCGCTGGTCGGCACCGGATACGACTCGAAGCGGTTGTCCCACGATGTCTTAACTGCCGATGAAGAGTTTCAGCGTGGATTGCTGGCAGGGTTGTACCGGGGGGACGGGTGCAGTACCGCCGGCGGCATGGTGCTCGACCTGGTGAATCCGGTGCTCATTGATCAGGTGCAGCTTCTTCTGCGCCGAATCGGAATCGTGTCGAGGGTCCGCCAGTACATCAACCGAGCAGGCAATGTGACTGGACAGGTATTCGTGCCTGGACTGCCCGGCGCCAACGAAGAGTTCATCTTCGACGTTGGCAAGAACCTGCACAACTATGTCGGCCAGAAAGGGTCGTCGCGCACCACTTATCAGGTCGTGCACGGGCGGCACGTGTATGGAATCCGAGAATTGAGCAGCACGCAGGACGTTCCCACCAAGGTCTACAACCTCCACGTCGAAAACACGCATACTTACACGATTCGTGGCACTGTCGTGCACAACTGTTTTCTGCTTCGCATCGAGGACAACATGGAGTCGATCGGGCGATCGATCAACTCCGCGCTGCAGCTGTCCAAGCGGGGCGGGGGAGTTGCGTTGCTGTTGACCAACATTCGCGAGCACGGGGCGCCGATTAAAAACATCGAGAACCAGTCCTCGGGTGTCATCCCGATCATGAAGCTGCTCGAGGACTCGTTCTCCTACGCCAACCAACTTGGGGCGCGCCAAGGTGCCGGCGCGGTGTATCTGCACGCGCATCACCCCGACATCTACCGCTTCCTCGATACCAAGCGGGAGAACGCCGACGAGAAGATCCGGATCAAGACGCTAAGCCTGGGCGTCGTGATTCCCGATATCACCTTCGAGTTAGCCAGGCGCAACGACGATATGTACCTGTTCTCGCCCTACGACGTCGAACGCGTCTATGGCGTGGCGTTTGCCGACGTCTCGGTGACCGAGAAGTACTACGAGATGGTCGACGACGCGCGCATCCGCAAGACCAAGATCAAGGCGCGGGAGTTCTTCCAGACGCTGGCCGAGTTGCAGTTCGAGTCCGGCTATCCCTACATCATGTTCGAAGACACGGTCAACCGAGCCAACCCCATCGAGGGCAAGATCACGCACTCGAACCTGTGCTCGGAGATCCTGCAGGTGTCCACACCGTCGCTGTTCAACGATGACTTATCGTATGCCAGAGTGGGCAAAGACATTTCGTGTAACCTGGGGTCGCTGAACATCGCCAAGACAATGGACTCGCCGGACTTCGCCCAAACCATCGAGGTGGCGATCCGTGCGCTGACCGCGGTCAGCGACCACACCCACATCACCTCGGTGCCCTCAATTGAGCAGGGCAACAACGACTCCCATGCGATCGGGTTGGGGCAGATGAACCTGCACGGCTACCTGGCCCGCGAGCGCATCTTCTACGGTTCCGAAGAAGGTGTCGATTTCACCAACATCTACTTCTATACGGTGCTGTATCACGCGCTGTGGGCGTCCAACCGCATCGCGATCGAACGAGGCGCGCGCTTCAAAGGCTTCGAACGGTCCAAGTACGCCTCGGGGGAGTTCTTCGACAAGTACACCGAGCAGGTGTGGGAGCCGGAAACGGAAGCTGTTCGGCAACTGTTCTCTCAAGCCGGCATCCGCATCCCGAACCAGGATGACTGGAAGCGGCTCAAGGAGTCGGTGCAGGCGCACGGCATCTACAACCAGAATCTGCAGGCGGTGCCGCCGACCGGGTCGATCTCTTACATCAACCATTCGACGTCGTCGATCCACCCGATTGTGTCGAAGGTCGAGATCCGCAAGGAAGGAAAAATAGGGCGGGTCTACTACCCGGCGCCGTATATGACCAACGACAACCTGGAGTACTACCAGGATGCCTATGAGATCGGTTACGAGAAGATCATCGACACCTATGCCGCGGCCACGCAGCATGTGGATCAAGGGCTTTCGCTGACATTGTTCTTCATGGACACCGCCACCACTCGCGACGTGAACAAGGCCCAGATCTACGCCTGGCGCAAGGGGATCAAGACCCTGTACTACATCCGGTTGCGGCAGATGGCGCTGGAAGGCACCGAGGTCGAGGGCTGCGTGTCCTGCATGTTGTGAGCAGGCGCAAGCGAATCTCTAAAAGAACTTGCGCGTTGCAAGATGAGCGGGCCGCGGCCGCGACGCGGTCGGCCCGGTTCTTCGCAAATCGCAACGGGAGTGAAAGTCCTTTGCGCTGACTGTCGACTTTCCGACGCTCAAGCGTGTCGGGTCATGCGGTTCACACTCGCGTGGCCGCAGAATCCGTGGGTCTGCCCAGGTCAGCAGCGACAAACGCGGTAAGGTGCTTGACGTGGCGAGAATCGCTCGACCCCATCCCAGCGCGAAGCCGGTGGTGAAAGTCGACGCGCGCAGCGAACGTTGGCGAGAACATCGCAAGAAGGTGCGCAACGAGATTGTCGAAGCGGCCTTCCGTGCCATCGACCGCTTGGGGCCCGAGCTGAGCGTGCGTGAGATCGCCGAAGAAGCCGGCACCGCCAAGCCCAAGATCTACCGCCATTTCGCCGATAAGTCCGATCTATTCGTGGCGATCGGCGAACGGCTGCGCGACATGTTGTGGGCGGCGATCTTTCCGTCGATCAATTTGGCCACCGACACGGCTCGCGAGGTCATTCACCGCAGCGTCGACGAGTACGTCACCCTGGTCGACCAGCATCCCAACGTGCTGCGGGTCTTTATTCAGGGTCGCTCGGCAACGCAGTCCGAGGCGACCGTGCGAACGCTCAACGAGGGCCGAGAAATCACCTTGACCTTCGCCGAGATGTTCAACAACGAGCTGCGGGAGATAGAGCTGAACCGGGCGGCGCTCGAGCTGGCGGCATTCGCCGCCTTCGGTTCGGCGGCCTCGGCAACCGAATGGTGGTTGGGCCCGGAGCCAGACAGTCCGCGGCGGATGCCGCGTGAGCAGTTCGTCGCGCACCTGACAACGATTTTGATGGGCGTCATCGTCGGCACCGCCGAAGCGCTCGGCATCGCGATGGACCCCGAAAAGCCCATCCACGACGCGGTACCACGCCACCGCGACGTCAGCTGAAGGCTGCTGCCGTTGACATCGCTGCAGCGATCGACAAGACTCGTAGTATCCGATACCCAGAGTACTGGGTATTCGCGGTACTCGCGTTCCAAGTCAGGCGCCTGTCGGCACAGCTGCGCCGCTCATACAACAAGAAAGACCTACATGCCATGACTGATGTCGTGACTCCGACTACCGAGACTACCGAAAAAGCCGAGCAACCCCAGTCACCCCAACCGCCGGTGCACGCCCGCGCAGTCATCATTGGGACCGGATTTTCCGGCCTGGGCATGGCCATCGCGCTGCAGAAGCAAGGCTTCTCCGGCCAAGACTTCGTCATTTTGGAGAAGGCCGACGAAGTCGGTGGGACGTGGCGCGACAACAGCTACCCAGGCTGCGCCTGTGACATCCCGTCGCACCTGTACTCGTTCTCGTTCGAGCCCAAGCCAGACTGGAAGAATCCGTTCTCCTACTGGGACGAAATCCTGGATTACCTCAAGGGCGTCACCGAGAAATACGGGCTCAAGCGCTACATCGAGTTCAATTCTTTGGTCGATCGCGGTTATTGGGACGACGACGAGTACCGGTGGCACGTGTTCACGACCGACGGGCGCGAATATGTCGCCCAGTTCCTCATCTCCGGGGCTGGCGCATTACATATCCCGTCCTTCCCCGACATCGATGGGCGCGACCAATTTGCCGGTCCGGCTTTCCATTCCGCGCAGTGGGACCACAGCGTCGATCTGACCGGTAAGCAGGTGGCCATCATCGGCACCGGCGCCAGTGCGATCCAAATCGTCCCGGAGATCGTCGAGCAGGTTGCCGAACTTCAGCTCTACCAACGCACCCCGCCGTGGGTAGTGCCGCGTTCCAACCCCGAGATCCCGTCGGCGCTGCGTCGGGCGCTGGAAAACGTTCCCGGGTTACGTGCGTTGGTGCGTCTGGGTATCTACTGGGCCCAGGAGGCGCTGGGGTACGGGATGACCAAGCGGCCGAACGCGCTGAGGGTTATTGAGGCCTACGCCAAGTACAACATTCGCCGCTCGGTGAAGGATCGCGAGCTGCGCCGCAAGCTGACCCCGCACTACCGCATCGGCTGCAAGCGGATCCTGAACTCCACCACGTACTACCCGGCCGTCGCGAATCCCAAGACCAAGCTGATCACCGACCGCATCACCCGAATCACACGCGACGGGATCGTCACCGCCGACGGCACCGAGCGCCACGCCGACGTGATCGTGTACGCCACCGGCTTCCACGTCACCGACTCCTACACCTACGTCCAGATCAAGGGACAACACGGCGAGGACCTGGTTGACCGGTGGAACCGCGAGGGCATCGCGGCACACCGCGGCATCACCGTGGCGCAGATGCCGAACCTATTCTTCCTGCTGGGTCCCAATACCGGGCTGGGACACAATTCGGTGGTCTTCATGATCGAGTCCCAGATCCACTACGTCGCCGACGCGATCGCCAAGTGCGACCAGCGGGGCGCGCAAGCGCTGGCCCCCACCCGCGCCGCGCAGGATCGGTTCAACGACGAGCTACAACACAAGCTGGCCGGCTCGGTGTGGAACAGCGGCGGCTGCCGCAGCTGGTATCTGGACGAGCACGGCAAGAACACGGTGCTGTGGGGCGGCTACACCTGGCAGTACTGGATGGCTACTCGCTCGGTCAAACCCGAGGAGTACGAGTTCCTGGGAGTTGGCAGCAATCGGCGGCGGTAACAACGGGTACCACCCGTTCGTGATCGCAAAGTTGTGTGCCCGGTTCGCGGCCGGTGTTATCGCTTTCGTCGTGGCTGCCTGCAGCCATGACGCCGGTGTGCCGGGCAGTGCGACGACTACCGGCATGCTGCCGTCGGGGGTGCCCACCGAGGGCAGCCGCCCGCCGGCCCGTGGACTGCCGTCAGCAGCTGAACCCCAGCGGGCGCCGCGGCCTGGTGGTAACCCCATCGGACGGGTGATCCCGGTCGGCAACGCCCCCGAAGGCATCGTCGTCGACGCGCTGACGCGTACTGTCGTGGCCGCCACCCGTGACCCGAACGAGTTGGTGCTGATCAACGCCGACTCCGGTGACATCACCGGACGAATCCCGCTGCCGGGCAGGGTTCGTCATCTTCAGCTGGCGGCTCCGGGTGGTCCGGTGCTGGTTCCGGTCGAGTCGGCCGATTCCCTGGTGCGTGTTGACTTGCCGCAGGGACCGGCGCAGTCGCCCATCCGTACCGGCACTGAGCCGCACGATGCCGCCGCGGCATCCAACGGCACCGTCTTCGTCGCCAACGAGCTCGGCGGAACCGTGGCGGTAATCCGCGGCGAGCAGATCGTCAAAGTCTTCACCGACAGCGTGCAACCGGCCGGGATGGCGGCGGTCGGAACCTCAGTGGGCCTGCTGGACGTCCGTAAGAACGACCTGACCGTGTACGACGCCGAACGGCTGACCATTATCGGCTCCACGCCGGCCGGTGCCGGTCCCACCCATTTGGTCGCCGACCGGCACGGGCGCATGATCGCCGCCGACACTCGCGGCAATGCTGTTCGGGTGTTCACCCCGCTGCCCACGCCGCGCGAGGTGGCCAGCGTTATCCAGCCGGGCGGTCCCTATGGAATTGCCTACGACGATAGGCGGGACCGATTGTGGGTAGCGTCGTCGGGCACCAACGAGATAGTCGGCTACGACATGAGCGCTGCCAAACCTCGACCAGTGCAACGGTTTCCGACCGTACAGAATCCCTACACCGTGGGTGTCGACTCGAACACCGGCCGCGTTTTCGTCGCCGGAGTCTCCGATGGTGTCGTACAAGTCATCGATGGGGGTTGAATTCCACGCCGCTGGGTACCCGGCCGTCACGAGTTCAGATGCGTACCGGCACTTCGACAATCGCGACGCAGGCTGGATCAACCAACCCACGAATTTCGTGCGGCGGGGGACCGACAAGCCGTTGTTGTTGGCGCCTGGGCTCGGATCCGATCGGCATGATTGGCAATCCATCATGCCTAGGCTGGTCGCGCACCGCGACGTGATCGCGGTGGACTTGCCGGGATTCAGCGAGAGTCCGCCGATCAGCCGCAGCGTACTGTCGAGCTGATCCTGCCGGCGACATAATGGCGCCTGGGTGCGACACGCAAACACAACTTATGGTGTTGCGCGGGCTTGTCGGACCCCAGGGGTAGTGTTTGAGGCCTGGGTACGGCGTTTCTGGGAGGCGACAATGAAGGTTATCGACCGAGTCTCAGCGATCAACTGGAATCGGCTCCAAGACGAAAAGGACGCCGAGGTCTGGGATCGGCTGACCGGAAACTTCTGGCTGCCCGAGAAGGTGCCGGTATCCAACGACATTCCGTCGTGGGGCACCCTGACCGCCCACGAGAAGCAGCTCACCATGCGGGTCTTTACCGGTCTGACCATGCTGGACACCATCCAGGGCACCGTGGGTGCGGTCAGCCTGATTCCTGACGCCCTGACTCCGCACGAGGAGGCGGTGCTGACCAACATCGCGTTCATGGAGTCGGTACACGCCAAGAGCTATAGCCAGATCTTCTCCACGTTGTGCTCCACGGCGGAGATCGACGACGCCTTCCGCTGGTCGGAGGAAAACCCCAACCTGCAGCGCAAAGCTGAGATCGTGCTGCAGTACTACCGCGGCGACGAACCGCTGAAGCGCAAGGTGGCCTCCACGCTGCTGGAAAGCTTCTTGTTCTACTCGGGCTTCTACCTGCCGATGTACTGGTCGAGCCGGGCGAAGCTGACCAACACCGCGGACATGATTCGGCTAATCATCCGCGATGAAGCCGTCCACGGCTACTACATCGGCTACAAATTCCAGCGCGGCCTGACGTTGGTCGACGACGCTAAGCGGGCCGAGCTCAAGGACTACACTTACGAGCTGCTATTCGAGCTCTACGACAACGAGGTGGAGTACACCCAAGATCTTTACGACGAGGTCGGACTGACCGAAGACGTCAAAAAGTTCTTGCGCTACAACGCAAACAAGGCGCTGATGAACCTCGGTTACGAGGCGCTGTTCCCGCGGGACGAGACCGACGTGAACCCGGCGATCCTGTCAGCGTTGTCCCCCAACGCCGACGAGAACCACGACTTCTTCTCCGGGTCGGGTTCGTCGTACGTGATCGGCAAGGCCGTGGTCACCGAAGACGAGGACTGGGAGTTCTAGCCCCACATGTGCGGGCCGTGAACGGCGCGTGAATTGTCCGCCGGCTGAGACCTCTCGCTGGCGCGGGTGCGGTACCTACCGTGACACTGTTGGGGTGACGAAAGCCTCTTCTGCTCACCCCCACTTTCTGCGGTCGGTCATTCGGTGGCTGCAGGTCGGTTACCCCAACGGTGTACCGGGGCCCGATCGGGTAGCGCTGCTGGCGCTGCTGCGCAGCACGCCGTTGACCGAGGAGCAGATCAAGGAAGTGGTGCGCAACCTCACCGCGGAGGGGTCGCCGGCCATAGCCGATGGTGTGATCAACCGGGACGAGATAGCCGAATTCATCTCCAACGTCACTCACCACGACGCCGGGCCGGAGAACATCCAACGGGTGGCCGGCATACTCGCTGCCGCCGGCTGGCCGCTGGCCGGCATCGACGTCAGCGAGGTCATTCCCGGCGATGACGACGCGTCGGCAGCCGACGAGGTTGCCTCACAGCCGTGAGATGTCGATGACGAAGCGGTAGCGCACGTCGCTGGCCAACACCCGCTCGTAGGCGTCGTTGACGTAACTCGGCTCGATGATTTCGATTTCGGGCGTGACATCGCGTTCGGCGCAGAAGTTCAGCATCTCCTGGGTCTCGGCGATCCCGCCGATATTCGAACCGGACAGGCTGCGCCGCATCGATGCCAGCGCGAACGCCGGAACCTCCATAGGGTGTTCGGGAATGCCCAGCTCGACCATGGTGCCGTCGACGTCCAGCAGATTCATGTACTGACCCAGATCGAGGTTCGCCGAGACGGTGTTCAGAATCAGGTCGAAGCTGCCGCGCAGCTTGCGGAAGGTATCGGGGTCAGAGGTGGCGTAATAATGGCTGGCGCCCAGCCGCAATCCGTCTTCCATCTTCTTCAGCGACTGCGATAACACCGTCACCTCCGCGCCCATGGCGGCGCCCAGCTTGACGCCCATATGACCCAGCCCGCCCAGACCGATGATTGCCAGCCGGGTGTTGGGCTCGGCATGCCAATGCCGTAGTGGCGAATAGAGGGTGATGCCGGCGCACAGCAGTGGCGCCGCAGCATCCAGCGGCAGTGCGTCCGGGATGCGCACCATGAAGTTCTCGTCGACAACGATTGCCTCGCTGTAGCCGCCCTGAGTCGACTGGCCATCTTTGCCGATCGAGTTGTAGGTGAAGGTCGCGCCGCGTTTGCAGTACTGCTCGAGCCCGGCCAGGCAGCTGGCGCAGCCGCGGCAGGCGTCCACCATGCAGCCCACGCCGACATGGTCGCCCACTTGGTATTTCGTGACCTCGGAGCCCACGTCGGTTACCACACCGGCGATCTCGTGGCCTGGAACCACCGGGTATTTCGGTGTGCCCCACTCGGCTTTGACGGTGTGGATATCGGAGTGGCAGATACCGGCGAATTTGATGTCGATCGCCACGTCGTGCGGGCCAGGGTCACGACGGGTGATCGTGGTCTTGGTCAGCGGTTCGGCCGCGGAAAAAGCCGCGTATGCGGAAACAGTGCTCATACGAATCCTCTTGAGGTTGGTTGCGCCGTGGAAAAGCTTAGCTAAGTTAATGTTCTTGAGCCAGGTGGGAGCAGCCGAGGGCTTAGTTGATGGGCGCGCTGATCCAGCGCAGATCGTCGACGATGCCGCGAGCGGCGACCAAGCCCTGGCCCGTCTGCCAAATCTCGTCATTGACAACGAAGACCCGGTTGTCACGATTGGCCGATAGCCGGCGCCAGGAGTCGCTATCGAAGATCTCGGGCGCGCGGTCGGCCGCCTTCGACGAGGCGCACGAGACGTAGACGATGTCGGCGTCAGCGGCGGAGAAGTCCGGGCCCTTGTCCAGGTCGGCGTCGGTGGTACCGAGCTCGAGGTAGGCCCTATCGGTGAAACGTTGCGACGCCGGCCGGTCCACCCCGACTGCCCGCAGCACGCTGGCCGGGAAGTTGTTGGTTCCGTATATCCGCAGGGTATTGGCGGTCAATTGGACGATCGACGCCTGGAAGTGGGTCGCGTCGTGCTTAGTCCCCACCTGACTGGCCCGCTGGGCGAACCCACTGAGCAGCGCCTCCACTGCGGCGCTACGCGCGGTGGCGGCTCCGACACCGCGCAGGTTGTCCTCCCAGGCCGCGCCCGGCGCTGCGGTGTACACCGTCGGGGCGATCGCCGCCAGCTGTGGGTACAACCTGGGCGTGAACGCCACCGAGCCCAGGATCAGGTCGGGATGGACCGCCGCGATCGCGCCCAGGTTGGGGGAGTTGCGGCTGCCGATCTCAGGCAGATTATGCACTGTCTTGCCCAGGTAGGACGGTTGGCTGGTGGAGCCGTCCGGCAAGGCTGCGCCGACCACCCGGGATTGCAGGCCCAGCGCGCATAGCGCGTCGAGCTGATCCCCGGACAGCACCACGATGCGCTGCGGTTCGGCTGGAACCTGCACCACATCCGGGTTGACGCCTGCAGCGTTGCGCGCCGACCGGGTAGCCGGCCCCGGATCGGGCGCCGCCGCGTCGCGCGCACACGACTCGTCCGGCTTGCGTTCGTTTCCCAGTACCCCGGCCCCCGCGATCTGGGTGGTAGGAGTGACCACTGACCGCGACGGCGTGGTGGCTGGTTGATCGGCGCCGCAACCGGTACACATCGCGACCGCGGCTGCCAGAGATGCGGCGGCCAGAATCCGTTGCATCCCGGCGAATTGCACGCGTTCGACGGTAACATCCGACCGATCGGCGGCGGTCCGCCGAAGCGGCCTGCGCGCGCCCGCGGCGCAATTACGACAGTATGTAGGACCGGCACTGCCGGCTGCTCGATCGGCGGCTAAGATGCTGTCAAAGTAGGGTATTAAGACCCTATCCAGGCCGGATGTTTGGAGGAGCTGTTGACAGCCGAAGCGCCCCCGTTGGGAGAACTCGAGGCCATCCGTCCGTATCCGGCCCGCACGGGTCCCAAAGGGAACCTGGTCTACCGGCTGCTCACGACCACCGATCACAAGATGATCGGCATCATGTATTGCGTCGCCTGCTTCATCTTCTTTTTGGTTGGCGGCCTGTTGGCACTGCTCATGCGCACAGAGCTGGCGGTACCCGGTCTGCAGTTCTTGTCCAACGAACAGTTCAATCAGCTGTTCACCATGCATGGCACGGTCATGCTGCTGTTCTATGCCACTCCGATCGTCTTCGGCTTCGCCAATTTGGTGCTGCCGCTGCAGATCGGCGCACCCGACGTGGCTTTCCCGCGGCTGAACGCACTATCTTTCTGGCTGTTTCTGTTCGGCGCCACGATAGGCATGGCCGGCTTCATCACACCCGGCGGCGCCGCGGACTTCGGCTGGACTGCGTACACGCCGCTGACCGACGCCATCCACTCACCCGGCCCCGGCGGTGACCTCTGGATCCTGGCTATCGCGGTCGGCGGTCTGGGAACCATCCTGGGCGCGGTCAACATGATCACCACGGTGGTGTGTATGCGCGCGCCCGGGATGACGATGTTCCGGATGCCGATCTTCACCTGGAATATCCTGGTGACGTCCATCCTGGTGCTGATCGCCTTCCCGCTATTGACCGCGGCGCTGTTCGGGCTGGCCGCCGACCGCCACCTGGGGGCCCACATCTACGACCCGGCCAACGGCGGAGTCCTGTTGTGGCAGCACTTGTTCTGGTTCTTTGGCCACCCCGAGGTCTACATCCTTGCGCTGCCGTTCTTCGGGGTGGTCTCCGAGATCTTCCCGGTGTTCTCGCGCAAACCGATCTTCGGCTACACGACGCTGGTCTACGCGACGTTGTCCATCGCCGCGCTGTCGGTGGCGGTCTGGGCACACCACATGTTCGCCACCGGCGCAGTGCTGCTTCCGTTCTTCTCGTTTATGACCTTCCTGATCGCGGTGCCCACCGGGATCAAGTTCTTCAACTGGATTGGCACCATGTGGAAGGGCCAGTTGACCTTTGAGACGCCGATGCTGTTTTCGGTCGGCTTTGCGGTCACGTTCCTGCTCGGCGGACTGAGCGGCATCCTGCTGGCCAGCCCGCCGCTGGACTTCCATGTGACCGACAGCTATTTCGTGGTCGCACACTTTCACTATGTCCTGTTTGGCACCATTGTCTTCTCCACGTTCGCCGGCATCTACTTCTGGTTCCCCAAGATGACCGGGCGGCTGCTCGACGAGCGGCTGGGCAAGCTGCACTTCTGGTTGACCTTCATCGGTTTCCACACCACCTTCTTGGTGCAGCACTGGCTGGGAGACGAGGGGATGCCGCGGCGCTATGCCGACTACCTGTCCAGCGACGGCTTCACCAGCCTGAACATTGTTTCGACCATCGGAGCGTTCATTCTGGGCGTTGCGATGATCCCGTTCGTGTGGAACGTCTTCAAGAGCTGGCGTTACGGCGAGGTTGTCACGGTGGATGACCCGTGGGGCTACGGCAATTCACTGGAGTGGGCGACCAGCTGCCCGCCGCCGCGGCACAATTTCACCGAGCTGCCTCGCATCCGCTCCGAGCGTCCGGCCTTCGAGCTGCACTACCCGCACATGGTGGAACGGCTGCGGGCCGAAGCCCATGTCGGTCGCGCCCATGGGCCAGCAGACGGCGACATCACCAGAGCAGACGATATCAGCGTCCGCTCTTGATGGCTTAGATCCGGCGGCGGCCGCGGGTGACGACTCCACCCAAGGTGTCGGTGCTGATCACAGTCACCGGCATCGACCAGCCAGGTGTCACATCAGCGCTTTTCGAGGTGCTTGCCAAGCATGGCGTTGAACTGCTCAACGTCGAACAGGTGGTGATCCGTGGCCGGCTCACCCTGGGTGTGCTGGTGTCCTGCCTGCCGAACGTCGCCGACGGTCCCGCGCTGCGCGGCGATGTCGAAGCAGCCATTCACGAGGTCGGCCTCGACGTGACGGTCGAGCGCAGCGAAGACGTGCCGATCATTCGGGAACCGTCGACCCACGTGATTTTCGTGCTCGGCCGCCCGGTCACCGCCGGGGCTTTCAGCGCGGTGGCCCGGGAAGTGGCCGCGCTGGGCGTAAACATCGACTTCATCCGCGGCATCTCCGACTATCCGGTCACCGGGCTGGAGTTGCTGGTCTCGGTGCCGCATGGCGCCTATGCGCGGTTGCAAAGCGCCTTGACGAAGGTGGCCGCCGACGAGGGTGTTGATGTGGCTGTCGAGGACTACGGCTTGGCGTGGCGCACCAAGCGACTCATCGTCTTCGACGTCGATTCGACGCTGGTCCAGGGCGAGGTCATCGAGATGCTGGCGGCCCGGGCCGGTGCCGAAGGTGCGGTCGCGGCGATTACCGAGGCCGCCATGCGTGGTGAACTGGATTTCGCGCAATCGCTGCACCAGCGGGTGGCTACCTTGGCCGGATTGCCGGCCTCGGTAATCGACGACGTCGCCGCGCAGCTGCAGCTGATGCCGGGCGCGCGGACTACGCTTCGCACGTTGCAGCGGTTGGGTTTTCGCTGCGGAGTGGTGTCAGGTGGTTTCCGCCGCATCATCGAGCCACTGGCGAAAGAGCTGAATTTGGACTTCATGGCCGCCAACGAGCTGGAGATCGTCGACGGCATACTGACCGGCCGGGTGGTTGGCCGCATCGTCGATCGGCCGGGCAAGGCGAAAGCGCTGCGGGACTTCGCGGACCAATATGGGGTGCCGATGGAGCAAACCGTTGCCGTCGGCGACGGCGCCAATGATATCGACATGCTCGGCGCGGCCGGGTTAGGAATCGCGTTCAACGCCAAGCCGGCGCTGCGTGAGGTGGCCGACGCCTCGTTGAGCCATCCGTATCTCGACACGGTCCTGTTCCTGCTGGGGGTCACGCGCGGCGAGATTGAGGCCGCCGACGCCTTCGACTGCGGAGTGCGCCGCGTCGACATCCCCCCGGATTAGTCCGTCTGCTCGCGGGTCCGGTGGCGCGGGCGACCGGATCCTTGGCGGTACTACGGGTCGTGGTCGTGACCTGTTGCGTCGGCGCCAGTGAGCGGCGAGATGACGCGCACCTCCTCGGAGGCGTTCTCGACGACCACGAATTGGCCCATCATGCCCATGTCTTCGTGGTCGAGGATGTGGCAGTGGTACATGTAGGGCCAATGGGGGTCGGCGTAGTCGGCGAATCGGACAATCACGCGCACCTTTTCGAGTGGATTGACGAGCACAGTGTCCTTCCAGCCCTGCTCTTCGCCGGCGGGTGGCTTACCGTTGCGGTCGAGAATCTGAAATTGCGCGGTGTGAATGTGGAACGGGTGATAGAAGAGCGCCTCGCGGTTGTCGATCTCCCAAATCTCGAGGTCGCCCTTTTTCACCACCTCGTCGATCCGGTTGTGGTCCATGGGCTTTCCGTTGATGCTCATCCGATCAGTCATGCGAAAGACGCGAGTGCGCACGGCATCCTGCGGACGCGGTGGTGCGCTGGCGTTGAGCCGCGCGGGTAGCTCAGCCTGCGGTGACGAGCCGCCACGAGGCCGCAGTTGGAGGATCTTGAAGCTTTGATACTCGTCATTCGTTCCAGCCGTCACCGTCCTCATGAGGTGGTACATCGGCGCCGCGCCCTGGAACGCGTAACTCATCAGCGTCACCGGCTGATTCGTTGAACGCAGGTCGACGACGATCTCGGCCCGCTCGCCCGGGCCAAGGAGCATCCGGCTGCGCTCGACCGGTGCCTTGAGCAGGCCGCCGTCGGTCGCGATCTGCCAGAACGAGCGGCTATCTGAGAGCCCGAAGTTGTAGCGTCTGGCATTGGAGGCGTTGAGGATTCGCAACCGGATCAGCTGTGCAGGCACCTCGACATACGGCCCGCGGGTGCCGTTGACAAGTATGGTGTCGCCCATCGCGCCAAAGTTCTTCTGCGACCGATCCCGAACATAGGTCAATTTCCCGTCGTTGCTGAAACTGCGGTCCTGAACAATCAGCGGAATATCGTCGACGCCATAGGTTTTCGGCAGCCCGAGCCCGTCGCTGTTCTCGTCATCAATCAGAAACAATCCGGCCAAACCCGAATAAACCTGCTCGGCGGTCTTACCCAACGTGTGCGGGTGATACCACAGCGTCGCGGCCGGATTGGTGACAATCCAGTATGGCGACCATGTCTTACCCGGCGGGATCGGCTGATGTGGTCCGCCGTCCATCACGGCGGGCACATTCATGCCATGCCAGTGAACCGTGGTGGATTCGTCGAGCCCATTGCGGACTTCGATGCGCACCCGTTCTCCGGTGCGGGCACGAATTGTCGGGCCGAGGTAGGTTCCGTTGAATCCGGCCGTGTCGGCTAGCGCGCCGCGCACCAACTCGGTGCGGCCACCGTGCGCGGTCAGCGAGAACACCCGCTCACCGTTGGCTACCGTCGGCTCCAACAGCGGCGGAATGGCCAAGGGACGATCCAGAGCAAGGCCCTGGTTCACGAATCTGATGGGGTGCAGATGCGGGTAGGCGAACGAGGCGCCGAGCACGACGCCGATGAGACCCACAATAGTTCCCAGGGCAACAAACAGGGTGCGCCACCGGATCAGCCTGTCCGCCAAGCGGCGGGCCCGCCCGGATTTTGGGGTGGTCGCCTGAGTGGTCGCGGGCGAACTGTTACGGATCAACGCGCACACGTGTGATCAATAACCCCTTCCGCGTCAAATGTTCGAGCGGCAT
>NZ_VTZN01000269.1 GCF_008370645.1 Mycobacterium simiae | reverse complement strand
CTGCGCCGATCATCGACAGCCAGGTCAACTCCGGTGGCGCAATCCAGCGCTGGGCGTACAACCTGAACATCCTGGCCGAGCAGGGCGCGAAAAACGACGAGCACGTGCAACGCATCCTGACCCAAGCAGCGCCGACCGCCGATCAGGTCAACGCGGTGTTCGGCGACGTCCGCGAGTCGCTGCCGCAGACACTGGCCAATCTCGAGATTGTGCTGGACATGCTCAAGCGCTACCACAAGGGCGTCGAGCAACTGCTGGTGGCTTATCCCCAGGGCGCCGCGGAAGGACAAACAGTAACAGCGCCTTTCCCGGGCTACGCCGCGCTCGGCACCCACCTGACGATCAACCAGCCCCCGCCGTGTCTGACCGGTTTTCTCCCGGCACCTCAATGGCGGTCCCCAGCGGATACCAGCCTGGCGCCAATGCCGTCCGGAACGTACTGCAAGATACCGCAGGACACACCGGCTAACGCGGTGCGCGGCGCGCGCAACCTACCGTGTGTCGATGTCCCCGGCAAACGAGCCGCAACGCCGCGGGAGTGCCGCGATTCGAAGCCCTACGTTCCCTCAGGCACCAACCCTTGGTATGGCGACCCCAATCAGCTGGTGACCTGTCCAGCGCCGGCAGCGCGCTGTGATCAACCGGTGAAACCAGGCTTGGTGATTCCGGCACCGTCGGTGAACAACGGCATGAACCCCGCACCGGCGGACAGACTGCCCCCCGGCGGGTCACCCCCACCGATCAGCGACCCCTTGTCGCGGCCGGGATCAGGCACCGTTCAATGCAACGGGCAGCAGCCCAACCCCTGTGTCTACACTCCGAGCGGGCCCACGGCGGTCTACAGTCCGCAGAGCGGCGAGCTGGTGGGGCCCGACGGAGTGAGGTACTTGGTGGAGAACTCGACCAAGACCGGAGACGACGGATGGAAGGACATGCTGGCGCCCTCCGGCTGAGCCCCAGCTGGCTCAGAGATTGGTGCTCCCATTGTCGAGCTGGTCCGTTTATGCTGCTATCAGGGCAGGCGCCCCGTCGGGTCGGCGCCTAGACTTCGAAGCATCCGGGGTTGGGGGAATTGAGCATGTCCGTTGCTAACCAATGTTGTTTCACTGCAGACCAACCGGGATCGGCTAGCCGCCCAGCGGCGGGCCCGTCGGCAGGTTAAGAGCCGGCGTCGCGCACCGCAGTTCAACCCCTCGAGCAGGGCATCAGCCGAGCACCCTGCCGCAGTTGTTCGCCAGCTCGACGAGCACCGTGCCAAGAGGCTGTCGGGCAGAGCGCCGACTAACGAACTCGCCGATCGCGTGGTGGCGGTCGCCCAGTTCCTCCGGAAGCGGGTAACCGGGGACTACCGCGTCGACGAGTTCGGCTACGACCCGGATTTCAACACTGCGATTGTGCGGCCTTGCCTGCGACTCTTGTTCCGCTCGTGGTTTCGCGTCGAGGTCAGCGGCATCGAGAACCTACCTGACACCGGTGCGGCGTTGGTGGTGGCCAACCACGGCGGGGTGTTGCCGATCGATGCCCTGATGGCCGCTGTCGCGGTGCATGACGAACATCCGGCTATGCGGGACCTGCGGCTGCTGGCCGCAGACTTGTGCTTTGACTTGCCTGTGGTCGGCGGGGTGGCCCGCAAAGCTGGTCACACGCTGGCCTGCCCGACGGATGCGCACCGCCTGCTGGCGGCCGGCGAAATCGTCGGAGTTTTCCCGGAGGGCTACAAGGGCTTAGGCAAGTGCTTCAAGGACCGCTACAAAGTGCAGCGGTTTGGTCGCGGAGGCTTCGTTTCCGCGGCAGTAGCTACCAAGGCTCCGATCGTTCCGTGCTCGATCGTGGGCTCGGAGGAAAGCTACCCGATGCTGACCGATGTCAAGCTCCTGGCGCGGTTGCTAGGCCTGCCCTATTTCCCGATCACCCCGCTGTTTCCGTGGGCCGGCCCGGCGGGACTAGTGCCGCTGCCATCGAAATGGCACATCGCGTTCGGGTCGCCTATCGACACCACCGATTACCGTCCCGGCGACGCCGAGGATCCGACGGTCACCTTCGAACTGACTGATCACGTACGGCAGTCGATTCAGCAGACGCTCTATTGGCTGCTACTGCGCCGCCGCAACATCTTCTTCGGATAAGTGCTAAGGGATCGACTCGTAGGTTCGCCGTGGGTCGGGTTTACTAGCGCGCCCACCACGTCAAATGAGAAAGACACGCCGATGCGCCAATCAAATGAGAATGCGTCAGATCAAATGAAAACGGACCAGCAATCAATCGGTTTCTTCGCAAAGTTAGTGGGTTCCCCACAATTCATCACAGTGACGTATTGTCTGCAATAGCTAACCGGGTGCGCGGGAGTGGGCGACACAGCAGGCCATGGCCCGCACGCTGTCCGTCAGCGGGCAAGGAGCATTCATAGGGGCTTTGAGCGGTCGAACGTGGGATTTGAGACGGCAAATGCACAGGTGATGCGTTGATGCGGTAGCATCAAAACGTGCGGACGACCCTCGACATCGATGACGACGTGGTCGCCGCAGCGCGCGAACTTGCCGCCAGCGAGCGGAGATCACTGGGTGCGGTGATCTCTGAACTGGCGCGCCGCGGCCTCACTCCAGCACGTGTTGAGACCAACGACCGGCTGCCGGTAATTCGCGTACCGTCCGGTACGCCGCCGATCACACCGGAAATCGTCCGGCGCGCGCTTGGCGAGAACTAACGGCTACTTATGGCGTTGCTCGATGTCAACGCGCTCGTCGCGTTGGCGTGGGACTCCCACATCCATCACGCGCGCATCCGTGAATGGTTTGCCACCAACGCGTCGCAGGGTTGGGCGACCTGCTCGGTCACTGAAAGCGGTTTCGTCCGTGTGTCGACGAACCCGAAGGTGCTGCCGTGCCCGATTGGCGTGGCCGATGCGCGGCGTGTCCTTGCGACCCTCCACAATGCCGATGGTCATCGGTTCCTCTCCGACGACGTGTCACTCGTGGACGACGACGTTCCGACAATCTTCGGTCACCGCCAAGTGACCGACGCACACCTGCTTACCCTCGCGCGCCGTCGCGGAGTCCGCCTTGTAACCTTCGACGGCGCCATCGCGACTCTCGCACGCGGACGCGATGTTGAGCTGTTGACCACGCTTTGAACCGCGAGTTCACAGAGATGTTTTAAATAAGTTGTGCCGATCTAATCGGCCCAGCCAACTGGTAATGGTGCGTGCTTCAGAGGTGCGAGTTGCCCGAGCTGGTCGGTCGTAGCGACCGCCCCACGTCAGCCCGCTGGGGTTATACCGGGTTATACTACCTGTATGAAAACAGCTATCTCTCTCCCTGATGAGACGTTCGATCGTGTCTCCCAGCGTGCGAGTGACCTTGGCATGAGTCGATCCGAGTTCTTCACCCGAGCTGTGCAGCGCTACCTGGACGAGTTGGATGCCCAATCGCTGACTGGACAGATCGACAGTGCTCTAGGGCGCCTCCATGGCACCGACGAGGCGGAGACCGCCGCCGTTGCCATCGGGCGTCGCGTGTTGGACGCCGTGGACGATGAGTGGTGATGAACCGCGCTGATATCTACTGGGCTGACCTTGGACCGCCGTCCGGAAGCCGCCCCGCCAAGCGCCGCCCGGTGCTGGTAGTCCAATCCGATCCGTACAACGCCAGTCGCCTTGCGACTGTGCTCGCCGCGGTAATCACCTCAAACACCACGCTGGCGACGATGCCTGGCAACGTGTTCTTGCCCGCAACCGCAACAGGGCTCCCACGCGATTCGGTTGTCAACGTCACGGCGCTTGTCACGCTGAACAAGACTGACCTCACCGATCGAGTCGGGGATGTACCGCCCAGCCTGATGCACGAGGTCGACCGCGGACTTCGCCGTGTGCAGACGTAGAACCCTAGGAATAAACCCCGGTAGCTCGTCAGCCATACCGGCGGCCCTCCGAGGCGGCGCCGACTACCGACCGGGCGCGGAGTTTGAATAGCCCTGCGGCACAGAGTAATTCGTCACAGTGACGTAATGCCGGTGGTGTGACGGAGAGAAGCGCAGGTGGTCGGCCGCCGCCTATGGGGCCGATCGCCCGACCGCGCTCATGATTTCACCTAACACCCGAATCATTCACTAAGTGATTGAAATGTACGCCAAGCTCGGGATGCACAAGTGAGTAGGTGGCCCGTTTGGGAGCGAAAATCTTCGAACATTGCCGCGACGTGCCCAGACATACCAATCGTCAACGGGTGCGAGCACCAATCGTCAACGGGTGCGAGCACTTTCATCTGATGCAACTCGCAACAGTTATGTGCCGATAAGCGACATTATGTCAACTTAAGTACGCCGTTTTCATCTGATGAATCACGGACGTTCCCCGCTGTCCTTTCTCGTTATACCTGGCGGTTTTCGCAAGAAAGCTGGCGGACTTAGGAGCGTCGCAAGTTTCTCAGTAGAACTGGCGGTTGGTG
>NZ_VTZN01000268.1 GCF_008370645.1 Mycobacterium simiae | reverse complement strand
TGGTAGTTAGCCGTTCCCGAGCCGGAGCAGCTCTGTCAGGCTCGCTACTTTGACTCTCGGGCGGTGCTGCGCGATGCCAGCGTCGCGCTCGAAGCGGTCGATCACCTGCCACTGCGCGGCACTGACCAGCTGGGGCTGGCACGACGCGAGCCAGCGCGCGAGTTGGTCAGCACGGTCTGCGGCCTCGCCGCCGGCGTCCGGTTGGGCCGCCAGGTCAGCGAGCAGCGTGTCGACGGTGTCTTGGGCGCATTTCTTGTTGGTACCGATCACTCCGGTCGGGCCGCGCTTGATCCAGCCGACGACGTATTCGTTGCGACTGCCAGCTATTCGGCCGTTGGCGTGCGGGATGGTGGCACTGCGGGTGTCGAATGGCAGCCCGGGCGTGGGGACGCCGCGGTAGCCAACCGATCGCACCACTAGCTGCACCGGCAGTTCCTGCCGCGCGCCGGTGTCCTTGGCCACCATGCGCCCGCTGTCGTCGGTGACCAGTTCGTTGCTGCCGAGCACCATGCTTGCCACCGTGTCGTGCCCTTTGATTTCGATGGGAGACGTCAGGAACCGCAACACGATTCGCCGGTGGCCGGGGCGGGGAGTGCGGGCTGCGTAGTCGCGCAGCACCTTGATGTTTTGTTTGGCGACTTTGCCGGCCGCGGCCCCGTCGTCGTCGGTAATGCCGTCCAGTTGCGCCGGGTCGACGACCACGTCGACCCCTTCGAGCTCGCCCAGCTCGCGTAACTCCAGGGTGGTGAAGGCGCTTTGCAGCGGGCCGCGCCGACCGATGATCAGCACCTCCTCAATGCTGCAGGCGCGCAATGATTCCAATGCGTGATCGGCGATGTCGGTGGTAGCGAGCACGTCGGGGTCGGTCACCAGGATGCGGGCGACGTCGACTGCGACATTGCCGTTTCCGACTACGACGGCGCGGGTGCCCGACAGATCAGGTGCCATCTGTTCAAAGTGTGGGTGCGCGTTGTACCACCCGACGAAATCGACCGCCGCGACGCTGCCCGGCAAGTGTTCGCCAGGGATGTTGAGGGGCCGGTCGGACTGGGCGCCGACGGCGTAGATCACTGCGTCGTAGCGCTCGGCGAGTGCTGCGGCTTGGACATGCTCGCCGACCGTGATGTTGCCGAAGAAGCGAAAACGGGGGTCCTGGGCCGTCTTGTCGAACTGCTGGCTGACCGATTTGATCTTGGGGTGATCTGGTGCCACGCCGGAGCGCACCAAGCCCCATGGCGTGGGCAGCATTTCCAGCATGTCGACTGCGACCTGGGTCTGGTCGGCGGCTTTCAGCAGTGATGCCGCGGAAAAGAACCCGGATGGGCCGGAACCCACAATCGCGACGTGGTGTGGACGGGTCATGGGACTGATGTTTCTCGTTTCCCGGGGATGGGGGTAGCGGTTTCGATGTTGTGTTGTCACAAACGCGGGTTGTGTCCCGGTTTTCATGGTTTCATCAACCATGCCCCTCAGTTCCCGTATGCCCGAACTCGCTTCGTTCGAGATTTTTCTGGCAATCGCTGAGACAGGAAGCCTCAGCAGCGCCGCGCGCGAACTGGGACTGACTCAACAAGCCCTGTCCAAGCGGCTCGCGTCGATGGAAGCCCAGATCGGCGTGACGCTGGCCGCACGAACCACTCGTGGCTCACAACTCACGCCCGCCGGCTTGATCGTCGCCGAGTGGGCCGCGCGCTTGCTTGACGTTGCCAACGAGGTCGACGCGGGTTTGGGCTCGCTGCGGGAGGAAGGTCGCCAGCGGATCAAAGTGGTGGCCAGCCAGACGATCGCCGAACAGCTGATGCCGCACTGGTTGCTGGCCCTGCAGGGCGCGGCCGCGAAGCGCGGTCGCACCGCCCCCCAAGTTATCCTGACGGCGACCAACAGCGAGCATGCGATCACCGCTGTCCGAGATGGCGTCGCCGATCTCGGTTTCGTCGAAAATCCAGGTCCGCCAAAAGGATTGGGCAGCTGCGTGGTGGGACACGATGCACTGGTGATCGTGGTGCCGCCCGGTCACAAGTGGACCCGACGGGCGCACCCGGTGACTGCACAAGAACTCGCACAGACACCCCTGGTCACCCGCGAGCCCCGTTCGGGCATCCGCGATTCGCTGACCGTGGCGCTGCGTCAGGTACTGGGAGACGACATGCAGCAAGCGGCTCCCGTGCTCGAATTGTCCTCCGCCGCGGCCATGCGGGCCGCGGTTCTGGCCGGCGCCGGACCGGCGGCAATGAGCCGGCTGGCAGTTGCCGATGACCTGGCAGTCGGTCGGTTACGCGCCGTCGCGGTCCCTGAATTGGACCTAAGGCGCCAGTTTCGAGCCATTTGGGTCGGCGGGCGCACTCCACCCGCCGGGGCGATCCGAGACCTGCTCAGCCATATCACCACAACATAGATTGCCGCGACCGTCGACTTGTCGCGACGTATTGCGCCCTTATCCCGCAACAAGTCGACGTTGGGCGAACGGGTTTAGGCTGCGATGTTGGCGGCCAGCGCGTGGTCGTAGCGGTCGAGCAAGGTCTCGGCCACTAGCCGATGTGCGCCCAACGGTTGCGCCATCGCAATGCCATTGTCACGCGCGTAATTCCACACCCGATCGGTGATGAGTCCCGGTGCCAGGAACCAGGGCGCGATCACCAGCCGGCGGGCGCCGCGGCGCCGCAACTGCGCGACGGCAGCAGCCACCGATGGTTCAGGCCGGGTGGCGAAGGCGATCGTGGCGCCCGCCCACCGGCTGCCCTCGGCAAGTTTGGCGGCGACCTGTGCAGTGCGTGCGTTGGCTGCGGCGTTCGACGAGCCGATCGCGACCACCACCACGCCGAGGTCGTGGTCGAGCGGGCACACCCGCAGTTCCGCGAGGCGCTCGCGTAAAACCGACACCAGGCGATCGTCTTCGCCAAGCACATCGGCCTGGCGGATGCCGCGCACACCGGCGCGCTCGATCTGGTTGGGGATGTCGCGGCGCGCATGATAAGCACTGGCCAGCAGCAGCGGGCTGACGACGGCCCGGCGGCCGTTCGGCAATGCGGTCAGCGCGTCGGCGAAGCTCGGCTCGGCCAATTCCAGGAACGCCAGCTGCACGTCGAGGCGGGGCCGCATGCTGGTGAGCTCGGCCGCGATGGCTCGGGCGTTAGCTGCCGATCGCGGATCCTTGCTGCCGTGCGCGGTCAGTATCAGGGTGCTCATGAGGCGTGCAATCCGCATTCGGTCTTGGACTGCCCTTGCCAGCGTCCACTGCGCGAGTCAGCACCTGCGGCGGGTTTGCTGGTGCATGGTGCACAGCCGATCGATGGGTAGCCTTCTTCGACCAGCGGGTTGACCAGTACGTTGTGCTGTTCGATGTAGGTCTGCACTTCCTGGTCGGTCCAGGCGGCCAGCGGGTTGACCTTCACCAGGCGAAAGCTTTCGTCGAAGCTGATCAGCGGGGCGTTGGCGCGGGTGGGTGACTCCACCCGACGGATTCCGGTGACCCAGGCCGAATACCCACTCAGCGCTTGGGCCAGTGGGACAACCTTACGCAGCCGGCAACACTCGTTGGGATTGCGGGCGAACAGGTCAACACCCAGCAGCTCGTCCTGCTCGGCCACCGTGTGCTCGGGGACGACGTCGAGCACACGGACGTCGTAGACGGATTCGACAGCGTCGCGGGTGCCGATGGTTTCGGCGAAGTGGTAGCCGGTGTCGAGGAAGAGCACCGGCACGCCCGGGCGCACCCTCGAGGCCAGGTCCACCAATACGGCGTCTTGCATGTTGGAGGCGACCACATAGTTGCACGTGGCCCATCCGCGGGGCCCGTTGATGCCGCCGAAGTGCAGTTCGGTCCAGCGCAACAGGTCGGCGGCGCTGGCACCGTCCAACTCGTCGGCACCGCGCGCGGCCAGCTCACGTAGCTGCGCCTCGGTATAACTCATCTCGTCGTCCTCGGCTCGGTTCTGGTGGACTTATCGCAAGTCGGCCTCCTCGGCCCGCAATGCCCAGGTTGCAAACCGTTCGCCGCGTTGTCGCTGCGCGATGAAGTTGCGCACCACCCGGTCGATGTAGTCACCGAGTTCGTCACTGGTGACCTTGTGTTGGCGCAGTTTTCGGCCGAAGCCGCTATCCTCGCCGAGGCCACCGCCCAGGTGCACCTGGAAGCCCTCGACCGGTTTGCCGTCCCCGTCGTCGACCATTTGGCCCTTGAACCCGATATCGGCGACCTGGATGCGGGCGCATGAGTTGGGGCATCCGTTGATGTTGACGGTGATCGGCACGTCGAGGTCAGCGTTGATGTCGGCCAGGCGGCCTTCCAATTCGGGCACCAATGTCTGTGCCCGGACCCGGGTTTCGGCGAAAGACAGCTTGCAGAACTCGATGCCGGTGCAGGCCATCATGTTCTTGCGCCACGACGAGGGCCGGGCCGGCAGGCCGATGGCATCCAGGCCGGTGACCAGTTCGTCGACCTTGTCGTCCGGGACGTCGAGGATGACCAGTTTCTGGTAGGGGGTGAACCGCGCCCGGTCCGAGCCGG
>NZ_VTZN01000267.1 GCF_008370645.1 Mycobacterium simiae | reverse complement strand
CGGCCGACCAGGTCGGTGGACTTGACCCCTACTATCGGGTCAGGTGGTATGGACTGATGGTCAAAGCTGGCAGCGCTGCAGCCGGTGAAGCGGCCGAGTTGTTGACGACACTCGACCCCGAGTTTGCCGCCGTTGGCCTGTGAACGCCCGCTATCTCGGGGTCTTGCGTTGTCCCCGTTGCGGGTTGCAAGCACCTGAAGCTCGAGCATCGTTGGGATGTCCCGAGTGCGCCCATCGCGGTGTAGGAGTCAACCTCAGCCCGGCATACGCGTTGACGCCGGGAACCATGCCATGGGACGCCTCACAATCAGGCGTGTTCGGTTTCCGGGAATTGCTGCCGTTGGCGCCCGACGATGTCCCGGTGAGCCTGGGAGAAGGTGCGACGCCTCTGGTTTCGTTGAGCCGGCTGGGTCCTCGATTGGGATTGCGCAAGCTCATGCTCAAAGACGAAACACGCAACCCGACGTGGTCGTACAAAGACAGGCTCGCGGCGGTCGCGATCACCAAGGCGACCGCGTGCGGAGCGTCAACCGTCGTCGTGTCCTCAACCGGGAACCATGGGGCAGCGGTTGCCGCTTACGCCGCGGCCGCCGGGCTTGGCTGCGTGGTGCTCACCGTGTCGTCCGTACCGCGCGAGATCCACATTCTGATGCAGGCGTATGGCGCTTGCGTCGTCGCCTACGACAGAGGCCCAGATCGGTGGTCGGTGATGCGGGCCGCGGTCGAGGAGTTCGGCTGGACGCCGATATCTGGGCTTGTGACCCCCCCGATTGGCTCCAATCCCTTTGGCATCGAGGGATACAAGACGATTGCCTACGAGTTGTGGCGACAACTCGGCGAAACGCCCCGTGTGGTCGTGGTGCCCACGGCCCACGGCGATGGATTGGCCGGTATTCGCCGCGGGTTTTCCGACCTTATCGAATTGGGTCTGGCCGACCGCATGCCCAGGCTGGTTGCGATTGATCCGTTCGGCGCCTATGCGTGTGGGCTGCGTTCCCGGGAGGGAGAGCAGCCCACGGTTCCCACACAGCCTTCCATGGCGTTCTCGGTCGCTGCGCGTGTCGCCACGTATCAGGGATTGGCCGCCATAACAGCTACCAAGGGGACGGCAGTAGCCGAGCCAAGCAATGACGCGATCGCAGGTATGCAACTTGAATTGGCTTCGACCGAAGGCTTTTACGCAGAAGGCGCATCGGTGTTGACGCTTTTGGCCGCACAGAAACTTGCCGCCAGCAAGTGGATCGATCCCGATGAGACTGTGGTCCTGTTGTCGACGTCTACCGGGCTGAAAGATCCGGGCTCGTCGGCGAGCCACCTGGGCAATGTGGCCGTTCTCGAGCCGACCCTGAAGGCTCTTGAGGGTGCGCTGCCGGCGAGCATGTGCCGATGAGCATGCAAACGAGTCTGCCCGAATCAGCGATCGAAGCCTTGTGCTTGGTCAAGCGTGTGGTGTGGGTATGTGCGTTGAAAGGCGATCATCTGCACCGGATCATGGCTAACCACTACCGGTGTCGGGTGCCTACCGTCAGCAGCAACGTGAATTCTGGCCGCGGTCAGCCTAGAACCCGCCCGTCGAAAAGGGGTCAATTTTCAGCCGCTGTTGACAGCTGCGAAGAACATGTCGCCGTCTTGATTTGGTGATCGGGTGATTCAGCTTCCCCCAAACGCCGCCAAGATTCTCGGCCGCGTCGGCAATCTTCACCGCTTCCGCTCCGCCGACGCGTTCGCCACCTACGCCGGCACCGCACCGATCGCGGACTCCTCCGGCGACGCCCGTGACACCCCGGGAAGGGGCTTGCTACCGACGGGAACACGCGGCCGATACGAGCCACGAGCAGCATCGCGCGCCTCATTGGTGAGGTCTGCACGATATGATGGGAGTTCGCGGCGGGGGTCCACCACGGCGGTCAATGGTATCGACGATTGTGGATTGGTAACTAGTCGGCGACAACACGTTGTAGGACTGCAGGGTGGTCAGCGCAGTGTTAACGTTGGAGCTGTTATGAGGTTTGTCGGCGCCGCCGGGACGTCGCGGCTGCGGTATGTGGTTGCCGTGGCCAGTGTGGCGTGGATGGCGCTGTGGGTGGTTGTTATCGGCGCCCACAATGAGCTGTTTCATTCGGAGTCGCCCGTTCCACATCCGGCACACGCGTTAGCCACCTCGCTGGGTGCTGAATTTGCCATCAACGTCGATCATCCGCATGTGAGTAAGCATTCGTCGTCGGCGCACCCTGAGCAGTTCATGACCGCGGTGTTGCCGCGGTCGGCGAGCACGGTGTTGGCGGTGGGCGTGGTGACGGTGATGGCGGCCGCGGGTGCGGGTTGGCTCATCCACCATGTGGTGCCTGCTGGTCGCGGTCCGCCGGTGGGGCCCGCTGCTGTGTTGGCCGGGCGAGATATTTTGGTTCGGTTCTGCTTGTCTTGTCGCTGACTGGTCAGCGTCAGGTCGTTGTGCCTTGCGCCGACGGCCGGTGATGGCTGGCCCATGTCAATCGCCGCGTTGGCGGCACCCATGAAAGCGATGAGCAGATGACTGACGCTTTACCCACTGACAATTACCGCCATCCCCCTCCGGTTCTCAAGGCGTTCAAGGGGCGCGATGGCGGACAGCCGCGGCCGGGTGGTACCTATCGGCGGTCCAGTGCCCTGGTGGGTCACACTCCGGTGCTGCGGGTTTCGGAGCCGTTTAGCCCTGCCGGCCGGGGCTTTTGGGCCAAGTTGGAAGGGCTCAATCCGGGCGGCAGCATGAAAGACCGTCCAGCCGTGCACATGGTCGAGATGGCTCGGGCCCGCGGTGACCTGCGGCCCGGGGCGCGCATCGTGGAATCCACCAGCGGCAGCCTGGGATTGGGTTTGGGCTTGGCGGGCCAGGTGTATGGGCATCCGGTCTCGGTGGTCACCGATACCGGGATGGAGCCGATCATCCGGAAGATGTTGACCGCTTATGGCACCGATGTCGATCTGGTTACCGAGCCGCATCCGGTCGGCGGGTGGCAGCAGGCCCGCAACGACCGGGTCGCGCAGTTGTTGGCCGCCGACCCCGATGCCTGGAATCCCGACCAATACAACAACCCCGACAATGTGGCCGGCTATCAGTGGCTGGCGTTGGAGTTGCTCGATCAGCTTGGCCAGATCGACGTGCTGGTGTGCTCGGTGGGCACCGGTGGGCATTCGGCGGGGGTGACGCGGGTGTTGCGCCAGTTCACCCCCGCGATGAGACTGATCGGGGTCGATACCATCGGGTCGACGATCTTCGGTCAGCCCGCCGCCAGTCGTTTGATGCGCGGGCTGGGCTCAAGCATTTTTCCGGGCAACATCGACTACGACGCGTTCGATGAGGTGCATTGGGTGGCACCCGCGGAGGCGGTATGGGCGTGTCGGACCCTGGCGGGCACCCAGTTCGCCAGCGGTGGCTGGAGTGTGGGGGCCGTCGCGCTGGTCGCCGGCTGGGCCGCGCGTAAATTCCCGCGTGATATCACCATCGCCGCGGTCTTCCCCGACGGCCCGCAACGCTACTTCGACACCGTCTACAACGATGAGTACTGTCGCCAACACCACCTGCTGGACTGGCAACCCACGCCGGAACCCGCCGTCATCGCTCACCCCGGAGAACGGGTCGTGAACTCCTGGACCCGATGCACCACCGTGGTAGATGCGAAGACGGTGACGTGGGATCGATCGGGGCGGCAAAACCCTGCGCCAACTCGGAGTGGAAATAACGCGGCAGAATTGACAATCCCAGCGCATAGGGCGTCGCACGACTGAAAACTAGCGGCGTCTTCGCGTCGATTCTCGACTATCGCTTAGACCTAACAGATAATTAGTGAACGGCTGACAAAAATGGTCTCTCCAGTAGCAAGCCAACCGGTACACCAGATCCTAGACCGTGAGGATGTCGTGCTGCGCGTGCTGACGCGCAGCGACGTTGCCGACATTCCGATCGCGCCTGCCGAGGTGATTGAGCTCGTGCGCGGTGCCTACCTGCGTGTGGCTGATGGCATTTCGGTGGCACCGGCGAAAATCATGATGCGTTCTCCGCACCGGGATTCGGCCGCTTATGCGATGCCCGGCTATGACGGCGGGTCCCATATCACAGCATTTAAAGACTATTACATGCAAAACGACGAGGGGAAAAAAGAGTACATCACGATCACCCTATACGACGATGAGGCCGGTTTGCCGATCGCATTCATGGACTGCTTCCGAGTCACTGCCCTGCGAACGGCGGCCAATACCGCGCTGATCGCCGGTGCCTGCGCGCCCGCGGTGGCGCGCTCCGCACTGGTAACGGGGTCGGGCGCCCAAGCTCGGTACACCTATTCGTTCTTGCTGACCGCGTTGCCGAAGCTGGATCGGCTGATGCTGTTTGCCACACATCCCGACGGCATCGCCTCGGTGCGCGCACATTTACGCGAGCAGCACCCAGATCGAGATATCGAAGTCGTCACCGATCCCGAAAAAGCCGCCGGCGCATCGGATCTTCTTGTCGCGACGTCGGCTGGTCCGGCCACCGAG
>NZ_VTZN01000266.1 GCF_008370645.1 Mycobacterium simiae | reverse complement strand
GCCGACACCGCGGTCGGCGACCGGGTCAACGCGGCCCGGTTGCCCCATCCATCGAGGTCAGCCCTTTCACCCTCGTCGAGCAAATCCACCGATGGCAGCGCCCGGTCGGGTTGGGTCGTCATCACCTGCAGCAGCCGTTGGAACCGTTGCATCAGCTGCTCAATGCTGTTCGCGGCAAAGACATCGGTGGCGAACTCGATACGGAGCCGAAGTTGGGGTCCGGGCAGCGCAATCAGGGCAAGGGCGTAGTGGGTGAATTCACGGCTGGTGATATCGGTGATCGTCGGCTCGTGTTCGCTCAGGATTGCCGAGCTGTCGATCGGGTAGTTCTGGTACACGAGCAGGGTGTCAAACAATACGTCGTGCCCACTGGCCCGGTGGATGTCGCTGAGCGCTAAGTGTTGATGCTCGACGGTGTCGTTATGTGCGCGTTGGAGTTGGTCGAGTAATGCTGTGGTCGTGGTGCCGGCCGTGGTGATCGCACGTACCGCCACGGTGTTGATCAACAGGCCCACCAGGGAGTCCGCACCGGGTAGATCGGCGGGCCGTCCGGAGACGGTGGTGCCGAACGCGACGTCGTGGCGGCCGGTCTGCCAGCCCAGCAGTTGCGCCCAGGCGGCTTGCAGCACGATGTTGACGGTGGTGTGGTGGGTGCGCGCCAACTCGGTGAGCGCCGCGGTGGTGGCGGTAGCCAGCGGGATGGTTGTGACGCCGCGTTCGGCCAGCTGAAACCTATCGCGCGGGCCCACCAGTGTGGGCGCCTCAAAGCCGGAAAACAAGTTGCGCCAGGCGGTTTGGGCGCAATCGTGGTCTTGATCGGCTAACCAGGTCAGGTAGTTGCGGTAGGGGGTGGGTGCTGATAGCGGGCGTCCGGCGTAGCTGGCGAATATCTCGCGCAGCAGGATTGGCAGTGACCAGCCGTCGCACACCACGTGGTGATTGGTGAGCACCAAGCGGTGCCGGTCGTGGGCGGTGCGGATCAAAACGGCCCGAAACGGGCAGTCCTGGGTGACATCGGCGATGGCGGCGCGTTCGCCGGCGCACACTCGCTCGATATCGGGGTGGTCCTGCCCGCCCTGGGTGAAATCGAGGTAGCGCCAAGGCAACACCGGGTCCCGGACGATCACCTGCACCGGCTGGTCGAGATCTTCGTAGACGAATCGCGCCGTGAGGTTAGGGTGGCGACCAACAACGGTTTGGGCCGCGCCGTGCAGGCGGTGGTGGTCAAGTCGGCCACCCAGGCCGATGTTGAGCTGCAGCAGGTACGCCTCGGCGGGGCCCTGCGCGTCGACGGTGTGGAAAAGCAATCCCTGTTGCAGGGGCGTCAGCGGCAACAGCTCCCCGACCCGGTGGGTCTGTTCTAGATGCTCGATCTGCTGTTGGGTCACGGACAGGGGGGCCAGGTCCGACGGAGTGAACCCACCGCCCCCCGCGGTGACGTATGCGCAGATGCCGGTCAGCGCTTCGAACCACAGCCGGCCAATCGCGGTGATCTGGGTGTCGTCGAACACCGGAAACGCCCAGGTCCAGTTGGCCTGCAGTTGCGGGCCGGCGTCGGTGTCGACGGTGACCGCGTTGAGCTCGACAGTGTGCGCCAACGGCAAGGCCGACTCGACGCCCGCGCCCACGACAAACTGCAAGTCCGAATTGATGATTCGCCATCGCTCGTCGTTGGCCAACGCCGGTTCCGACGAGACTCCGAGACGCCCTAAATAGTTGAATCCAATGGGCGGGTGGACCCCGGTCAGCTCAGTGTCGGCGCTGAGGTAGCGCAGCAAACCATAGGTCAAGCCGTCGGGAAGGGCTCGAAGCTGTTCTTTGGCGTCCTTGATCACCGCGCCCACGGACGCATCACCGGCGGCGATCTTCTCCCACGGCAGCCCGCCGGGTGCCAGCGCGACCGGGTATTTGGTGGTGAACCAGCCCACCGTATGGGACAGGTCGATGCCGGGGGCCAGTTCCTCGTGGCGTCCGTGGCCTTCGACGTCGATGGTGATCGGGGTACCCGGGCCGCCCAGAAATTCCGTCCACGCCAAGGCGAACGCGATCAACAGAATGTCGTGAATCCCGGTGTGCAATGCGGCCGGTGCCGCGCCGAGCAGCGTGCCGGTTGTCCCCGGGTCGAGCCATACCGACGTATGCCTGATGCTGGCACCGGTGTCGGGTGCGGGCAGTGCGGGCGGGATGGCTGAGATCTGTTGCCACACCGTCAGCTCTCGGGTCACTTCCGGGTGGTGCGAATACTCGGTCAACACCGAAGCCCATCGGCGAAACGAGGTGCCACCGGCTGGCAGTGCCGCTACGCCGTCAGCGCGGTACCGTCCCCAGCCGGTGTTGATGTCGTCCAGCAGAATCCGCCACGACACCCCGTCAACACCGAGATGATGAATGGCCAGCACCAACTGCGATGTCGAAGAAACCCAGATGGCGCGCAGCATCACCCCGCAGGCCGGATCCAACCGCGACCACGCCGCTGCCATCGCCTCGTCCGATAACACCGCCACCTGCTGCAGGCAGGCGCGCGCATCCACCGAACCTGGTTCGGGCACCCGCAACGACCAACCCCCGGCGCCGTCAGGGTCAACCCATAGCCGCAACATCGCATGGCGATCCAGCAGGGCCTGCAGCAGGACCACCACGTCGCCAGCAGTCACCCCGCGGGGGGCCTGGAACAGCACTGTCTGGTTGAACCGCTTGACGAGTCCGGCTCCGCTTTGCAGCCAGCGAATGATCGGTGTCGCGCTCACGTCGCCCACACCGTCGTCGACCCAGCCGTCCTCACCAGCAGCGTCGAGGTTGGCAACGCGCGCTACCCGAGCCACGGTCTGCTCGGTGAAGACGTCCCGGGGTCGGCAGATGACCCCGGCGGTGCGTGCCCGGGCGGCTACCTGGATTGCCAAGATGCTGTCTCCGCCGAGGTCGAAGAACGATTCGTCGAGCCCGACCCGGTCCAGGCCCAGTACCTGGGCGTAGATACCGGCCAGAACTTCTTCGACCGCGGTGGTGGGGGCGCGGTAGTGCTCCGTGGTGCCGTATTCCGGTGCGGGTAGCGCGCGGCTGTCGAGCTTGCCGCTGACTGTCAGCGGCAGCGCGGGCAATCGCACCAGGGCGGCGGGCAGCATGTAGGGAGGCAGTCGGGTGGCCAACTGGGCACGCGCCGCACTCGGATCCGCCGTCCCGGTGAGGTAGGCCACCAGGCGCTTGTCGCCGGGGCGGTCCTCGCGGGCGATCACGACGGCTTGCTCGACACCCCCGAGTTCTGTTAGGGCCGAAGCGATTTCGCCTGGCTCGATGCGGTGGCCGCGGATCTTAACCTGTTCATCGGTTCGGCCGACATAATGCAGTTGGCCATCGGTGCCCCAGCGCACCACATCGCCGGTGCGATACATACGTTTTCCCGGCGCCTCTGCGCTGCCGAACGGGCAGGCGACAAATCGCGATGCCGTCAATGCTGGGCGGCGCCAGTAGCCGCTGCCGACACCGTCTCCGGCCACGAATAGCTCGCCAGGAACTTCCGGCGGGACTGGGCGCAGCCACGCGTCCAGGACGAACAGTGCCGCTCTTGGTAGTGGGCGGCCGATGGGGGCTGTTCCCGAGCGGGGGATAAGCGGCGCACTGATGGACACACACACGGTCGTCTCGGTGGGGCCGTAGGCGTTGACCATGACCCGTCCGGGGGCCCAGCGATCGACCACCTCGTTGGGACACGCTTCACCGCCGACGATCAGTGCGGTCGAGGCCAGGCCATGGGTGGGTAGCAGCGCAGTCGCAGCAGGGGTTTGGGTGAGGACGTCGATGCGCTGGTTCACCAGTAGTGCGTGAAAGTCCTTGGGAGAGCGGGTTACCGACTCAGGCACCACGACTAGGCGCCCGCCGTGCAGCAGCGCGCCCCAGATCTCCCACACGGAGAAGTCGAAACCGTAGGAATGGCATTGCGTCACCGCCTGGCCCGCCGCGGCGGTGAACGGGGTTGGCGCTGCGACGAGTTGGGCGATGTTGCGATGAGTGATCGCCACACCTTTGGGGGTGCCGGTGGTGCCCGAGGTGTACAGAATGTAGGCGATGTTGTCGGGCTGTGGGTGCGGCAGCGGGTGAGTGGGGTAGGAAGTGTCGATGCCGGGGTCGCCGACGTCGATGACGGGTAGGTCATAGCCGTCCAACCGGACCGTCAGTTCGCTGGTGGTCAACACGGCCGCCGGCGCGGCGTCCTGCAGTATGAAGGTGATTCGCGCCGGGGGGTGCGTGGGGTCGATAGGCAGGTAGGCGGCACCCGTCTTCAACACCGCCAGCATGGCGATAATGGCCTGGGCGGAGCGCGTAAACAACAGTGCGACAACGTCTCCGGGTCCCATTTCATGGCTGGCGAGTAGGTGGGCGAGTCGGTTAGCGGCCGCATCGAGCTGGCGGTAACTCCATGAGGTGCTCCCGCAGACCAAGGCCACGTCCTGCGGGGTGCGCGCGACCTGGGCGCCAAACAACTCCGGAATCGACAGCAGACACGTTGGACGGCTCAGGGCGGCGCGGTTGCCCCACACATCAAGATGCCGGTGTTCGGTGTCGTCGAGGAGGTCTAGTGACGACAACTTTTGCTGCGGGTCGGAGGTCGTCGACGCCAATAGTCTGTGGAGTCGATCGATGAGGGTGTGGATCGTGGCGGCGTCGTAGACGTCGGTGCGGTATTCCACGGCTCCGGCTATGCCAG
>NZ_VTZN01000265.1 GCF_008370645.1 Mycobacterium simiae | reverse complement strand
CCGGGCAGCACCGTGGCGATCGTCGGTCCGACCGGGGCGGGCAAGACCACGCTGGTCAACCTGCTGATGCGGTTCTACGAGGTCGATGCCGGCAGAATCGTGATCGACGGCGTCGATATCGCCTCAATGAGCCGGCAAGCGCTGCGATCTCGGATCGGCATGGTGTTGCAAGACACCTGGCTGTTCGACGGAACGATTGCCGAGAACATCGCCTACGGTCGGCCGCAAGCCAGTGCGGACCAGATCGAGCAGGCCGCGAAAGCAGCCTACGTCGACCGGTTCGTCCATACTCTGCCCGCCGGGTACCAGACCCGGATCAGCGGCGACGGCAGCAATATCAGCGCCGGTGAGAAGCAACTGATCACCATCGCCCGCGCGTTTCTCGCCCGCCCCCAGCTGCTGATCCTGGACGAGGCCACCAGCTCGGTCGACACCCGCACCGAGCTACTCATTCAGCGAGCAATGCGCGAACTGCGCCGCGATCGAACAAGTTTCCTTATCGCCCATCGGCTTTCAACGATCCGTGACGCCGACCGCATTGTGGTCGTGCAGGCCGGCAGGATCGTCGAACAAGGCGACCACGCCGAACTGATGTCCCAGCGCGGCGCCTACTACGAGATGAGCCAGGCCTCCAGATAGCGGCGCCGGACGTTATCCAGAAGGCATCAAGATCCGCCAAGTGACCGCCCCGATGCTGAGGTCAGTCCAGGGTCAGTCCAGCCAGGAGACCAGCACCGGAGAAAGGTACGACCTCAGCAATGCTCTCACCCCGCAGCACCGCAGCCCTCACCACCGCAGTCGGTGCCACCGCCGGCGCCGCCGCGGCCACCACCGCGGACTCGGCGTTTATCTCGCAGCTGGAGTCCGTGGGCGTCAGCTTCACCTCACCTCAGGCCGCCGTTCAAGAAGGCCACCAGGTGTGCACGGAGCTTGCCGCCGGCGCGTCCGGAACCCAGATCGCCAACGAAATCCTCAGCCAGACCAATCTGACGTCAAAGCAAGCTGCCTACTTCGTCGTCTACGCGACCAAGGACTACTGCCCGCAGTACGCCAGCCAGCTCGCCTAGCCGCCCCACCAGGATGCGGGGACCAGAAATGGGTCTTATTAAGCTCGGTGTTCGGCCTTTACTGCTGTGGGCCGACCTAAGGAGATGTCCATGAAGCGTGCACCTCGTACCCTTGCCGTCACCGTCGCCACCGCGCTCGCCGTCCTACTGGTGGTCAGCGGCTGCGGACATGTGGACAGCGGCCGCAAGTCGCCCGGCACCACGGCCAGCACAACCAGCGGTGCGGCGGCGACGTTGCTCAAACAGGCAGCCGACGTCATGCGCAAGGTCACCGGCATGCACGTGAGCCTCGACGTGCAGGGTGACGTGCCCAACCTGCGGGTGACAAAGCTCGACGGCGACGTTTCCAACACACCGCAAGTTGCGGCCACCGGCAGCGCGACGATGATCCTTGGTAGCGAAACCCAAGAGGCGAAATTCGTCTATGTCGACGGTCATCTCTACGCCGACCTGGGACAACCCGGCACGTATACCGACTTTGGCAACGGCGCCTCGATCTATAACGTGTCGGTGCTGCTCGACCCGAACAAGGGCCTGGCCAACCTGTTGGCCAACCTCAAGGACGCCTCGGTGGCGGGCTCCCAACAGGTCAACGGGGTGGCCACCACGAAAATCACCGGTAGCTCCGCCGCCGATGACATCGCGACCCTTGCCGGCTCACGGCTGACCGCCGAGAGCGTTTCGACTGTGCCGACCACGGTGTGGACCGCGTCGGATGGGTCCTCGCACCTCGTCCAAGTTCAGATCGTGCCTACTCCGAATGCTTCGGTGACGCTGACAATGTCCGATTGGGGCAAGCAGGTCACCGCGACGAAACCGCTCTAGCTAGTGCCGAACGGCGTTGCGCCATAGTGATTCGGCCGAACCGTCCACGCTCGGAAAGGATTCACCAATGACGACGATGGCTCCCCGGCGGCGGCGGTTCGCGGTGGCAGTCGCCCGACTGGCGGTCGTCACCGCAACGACGGCCGCGCTTGCCCCCACGGCACACGCCGCCGATTCCTATGGCGCGATCGCCTATTCCAGCAACGGCTCATGGGGCCGATCGTGGTCCTACCCGACCAAGGCGGCGGCCGAAGCCACCGCGGTCAAGTCGTGCGGGTATTCCGACTGCAAGGTGCTGACCACCTTTACCGCCTGCGGCGCAGTCGCCGCCAAAGACCACGATTACAAGGGCGGAGTGGGAGCTAACCTGAGCGCCGCTATGAAGGACGCGCTAGGCAAGCTTCAAGGTGGCTACATCGACACCTGGGCCTGCAACTAGCCTCGCGGCCGCCAAGTCACCTCAAGGATTCGTAGAGATAACGAAAAGGCCGTGACCGCAACCTTTTCTCAACACCCATTCCGCCCAAGCGGAACGAGAACGAGAAAAGGGACCACGACTCATGAGATTTCTCACGATCGCCAAGACCGCTGTCTTCGCCACCGTGGCCGGCGCCGTTGCGCTCGGGCTGGCCGGGCCGGCCGATGCGGCTTCGGGCACCATGTACGGCGACCCGGTGGCAGCCGCCAAGTGGTGGCGCTACCAGAAATACGATGACTGCGTCATCATGTCGAGCGCCGACGTGGTCGGTCAAATAACCGACAAGGAGCCGTCGGAGAAGGCGATCATCAAGGTTGCCCAATCCACACCCAGCACCGTCCACCCCGGCTCTATCTACGTCAAGCCGGCTGACACCAAGAACCCGAATTCGGGCATGGGCACCAGCATGTGGGACGTACCGACACTGCTGGAGCACTACGGCGTCCACGCCAAGGTCACCGACACCGACGACGCCGCCCAGACCGGGATCCCCACCGGCATGGAAGCCCTCGAGCAGTACCTGGGCGGTGGCCACGCGGTGATCGTCAGCGTCAACGCCGAAATGATCTGGGGCCAGCCGGTCGAGGAGACCAACAGTGATGGCAGCCCGCGGTCCGACCACGCCGTGGTGGTTACCGGAGTCGACACCGCCAGCGGCATTGTGCACCTCAACGACAGCGGCAACCAGCAGGGCCGCGACGAGCAAGTTCCCATGGAAATCTTCGTCAAGGCCTGGGACACCAGCCATGACTTCTTGGTCGTCACCACCGGCATCGTCAAGTGACCCACGGACAACCACGGCGGCGGGCAAACCTCGGGCGCAACCCGCTCACCGGCTGCCCGCCGATCCAGTCCTGTTGGGCCCCTATGTAATTCGCGTGCAACGTGGACGAATACCCTGGCCGGGCGAAGCGATGTCAACCTGCCACAAGCATGGGTTCGTATCTGATCGGCGAACCTCGTACCACAATGACGTTTGATAGAAACTCGTAGGTTAAGGCATATGAGCCACGGAGGACCCGCAATGGCTGGTAGCGCGAGGGTGGGCCAACACCTCGAATTCGCCCTGCTGGGCCCGTTGGAGGTGAGCATCGACGGCGCCCTGGTGCCACTGGGCACCCCTAAGCAACGAGCGGTGCTGGCCATGCTGGTGATAAATCGCAACCGGCCGGTCGGGGTCGACGCCCTGATCACCGCGCTGTGGGAAGAATGGCCCCCGCCGGGCGCTCGGGCCAGCATTCACTCCTACGTATCCAATCTGCGCAAGCTGCTCGGCGGCGCCGGGGTAGATCCTCGAGCAATGTTGGCCGCGGCGCCGCCGGGCTATCGGCTCAGTATCCCCGAGAACACTTGCGACCTAGGTCGGTTCATCGCCGAGAAGACTGCCGGGGTGCATGCGGCTGCTGCCGGTCAGTTCGAACAGGCCAGCCGGCATCTGTCGGCAGCACTGCGGGAATGGCGCGGACCGGTGCTCGATGACCTACGCGACTTTCGGTTCGTCGAGGCGTTTGCCGCGGCTCTGGTGGAGGACAAAGTTCTCGCGCACACCGCCAAGGCGGAGGCCGAAATCGCTTGCGGTCGGGCCGCTGCGGTGATCGCCGAATTAGAAGCCCTCACGGTCGAGCACCCGTACCGGGAACCATTGTGGGCCCAGCTGATCACCGCCTACTACCTCACCGACCGCCAATCCGACGCCTTGGGCGCCTATCGCCGGGTGAAGACGACGTTGGCCGAGGATCTTGGCATAGATCCCGGCCCGACGTTGCGTGCCCTGAATGAACGCATCCTTCGCCAAGAACCGCTGGACGCCAAGATGAACGCCAAGTCCACCGCCGTCGGGACAGTCACCGTGCTCGATCAGCGCACGATGGTGTCCGGGCAGGAAGCGGTCGCCTATCTACATAGCATCGCCTCGGGTCGCGACTGCCCACTGCGTACCGCGGCCACCCGAATCGGGCGCCTCAGCGATAACGACATCGTTCTCGACAGCGCCAACGTCAGCCGCCACCACGCCGTCATCATCGACACCGGGACCAACTACATCATTAACGACCTCCGGTCCTCCAACGGCGTCCATGTGCAGCACCAACGAATCCGCGGCGCCGTCACGCTCAACGATGGTGACCATATCCGCATTTGCGACCACGAGTTCGTCTTCCAGATCGCCGCCAGCGCCGCGGACTAGGCTTACCGTCATGATCACCGGCATGGTTGCTGGACCGGTGGTTGCACTCCGTGCGATACCTCAAGCCTGTTGATAGGGTCGGCGGGATTCGGGTTGGGTTGAGGAGGATCAGCAATGGGCGAGGCGCCAGACTCGCGAGTGGGGTCGATGTTCGGCCCTTACCACCTCAAA
>NZ_VTZN01000264.1 GCF_008370645.1 Mycobacterium simiae | reverse complement strand
CCGGGCAGCGCCGGACGGTGGTCCGGTGCCGGTTTGGGGTCCGGTGACTCTTCGGGCTCGTCGAGCAGCTCGAACACCCGCTCGGCGCTGGCCACGCCGGACTGCAGGGTGTTGTACATCCCGGCGACTTGGCCCACCGGTGTGTTGAATTGCCGGACGTACTGAATGAACGCCTGGATGCTGCCCAGCGTGATGTGCCCAGTGGCAACCTGTAAGCCGCCCGCCACCGCCACCGCAACGTAACCCAGGTTGCCGATGAACGTCGTCGCCGGTGCCACCAAACCGGAGAAGAACTGGGCACCCAAGCTGGCCTGGTAGACGTCGTCGTTAAGCCGGCGGAACTGTGCTCGGGCCGCGGCCTGGTGGCCGAAGGTCTTGACCAGCGTGAACCCGCTGTAGGTTTCTTCGATGTGGGCGTTGAGGCGCCCAGTACTGGTCCAATGCGCCACGAACAGTGGTTGCGAGCGCCGCGTGATCGCCCGCGTCACCAGCAGTGACAGCGGCACCGTCAGCACCGTGATCAGCGCCAGCAGCGGCGAAATCCACATCATCATGAAAAGCACGGCCACGACTGTCAGAACCGACGTCACCAGCTGGCTGATCGTCATCGACAGCGACGACTGGACGTTGTCGATATCGTTGGTGACCCGGCTCAGCAGCTCGCCGCGCTGACATCCGTCGAAGTAGGACAACGGCAGCCGGTGCACTTTCTCCTCCACATCGGACCGCAACGCGGTGACGGTCCGCTGTACGGTGACGTTCAGCAGTCGGGCTTGGCCCCAAATGAGCAGCGAGGCAACGAGGTACAGCGCCAGCGCCAGGGCCAGGGTGCGTGCCACCGCGCCGAAGTCCACGCCCAGACCAGGTACCACATTCATCCCCGCGAGCAGGTCGGCGAAGGTATTGTCACCACGGGCTCGGGCTGCCGCGATGGCCTGTGCCTTGGTGAGTCCGGCCGGCAGCTGTCGTCCGATCACGCCGTTGAACAGCAGATCGGTGGCGTGGCCCAGGATTCGCGGCACCGCCACACCGATCGCCGTGCCGGCGATACCCAACGCGATCACCGCGAGACTCAGCCGGCGGTGCGGCGCTAGCCGTTTCATCAGGCGGGTGGCCGAACCCCAGAAGTCTTGCGACCGCAGGTTAGGGGGTGGCGCCGCGCCTCGCGGCCGCTGACTCATCGCAGCGGTCACGGCGGGCCTCCGACGCCGGCGGCCACCGACTGTGAGGTGGCGAATTCGGCATAGGTGGGGCAATCGGCGATCAAGGAGTCGTGGATGCCCGCGCCAACGACTCGGCCGTTGTCGACGACGATCACCTGGTCGGCCTGGGCTGCTGTCGACACTCGTTGTGTGACAACAATAATCGTAGCTGTGCTGGCTACGTTGCGCAGCGCCGCGCGGACCCGGACCTCGGTGTGCACGTCCAGAGCCGAAAACGCGTCGTCGAACAGATAGATGGCAGGGTGACGAATGACGGCCCGGGCAATCGCCAGCCGTTGGCGTTGCCCACCGGAAAAGTTGGCTCCGCCCTGGGCGACGCGCATATGCAGCCCGTGTGCCCGCACGAAATCGTCGGCAGCGGCGATCCGCAGTGCCGCCCACATCTCTTCCTCGGTCACGATCTGTGCTGGGGTCGCGCCGTAGCGCAGGTTGTCCGCGACGGTGCCGGAAAACAAGTAGCCGCGCTGGGGTACCAGTCCTATTGCACCCCAAAGTCTTTCGGTGTGGTAATCGCGGACGTCGATACCGTCGATTTGGACGGTGCCGCCGGTGACGTCGTACAGCCGGCAGATCAGCGACACCAACGTTGACTTACCCGAACCGGTGCTGCCAACGATTGCGGTGGTGGTACCGGGCCGAGCTGTCAACGAGATATCGTGTAGCACCGGGAAATCGGCGCCGGGATAAGTGAATGTGGCACCGTTCAAGGTGACCACTCCCTTGATCCCATCCGGTGGGAATGCGGGGTGCGGTGGGTTTTGCACCGCGGCCCGGGTGGAAAGCACCTCCGTGATGCGTTCGGCGGATACCGACGCTCGCGGTAGCACGACCAGCGTCATCGTCGCCATCAATACCGCCATCAGGATCTGGGCAAAATAGGCCAGAAAGGCGCTCAGCGAGCCGACCTGCATGTGTCCCTGGTCGATGCGTAAGCCCCCGAACCAGATCACCGCGACGCTGGACACATTGATGGTCAGGGTGGTCACCGGCAGCATCAGCGCTTGCCAATTACCCGCACCCAAGGCGGTTTCGGAGAGCGCGGTGTTCGCCTGAGCGAACTTGTCGCGCTCAAAGCCTTCCCGGGTAAACGCGCGGACCACTCGGACGCCGGCCAGCTGGTCGCGCAGCACCCGGTTGATGGCGTCTATCCGGCTTTGCATGCTGCGAAACAGTGGCAGCATGTGCGTCATAATCCAGTAGTTCGCCATGGCCATGATCGGGATGCTGACCAGTAGCAGCCAGGTCAGCGCGGCCTCCTGGTGGATGGCCATGAGGATGCCGCCAACACACATGATCGGTGCGGTCACCAATACGGTGGCCGTCATCTGGACCAGGAAAACGATCTGCCGGACGTCGTTGGTGCTCCGGGTCAGCAATGTCGACGCGCCGAATCGGGCAGTCTCCCGTTCGGAGAAGCTGACGACGTGTTCGAACACCGCGCTGCGCAGGTCCCGGCCGAAGCCCGTCCCGGTCCGTGAGCCAAAGTAGATGGCACCCACCGCGCACAGCACCTGGAAGCCGGTGACCGCCAGCATCACCACGCCTAGCCTGACGATGGTGGAGGTGTCACCCTTGGCGACACCTTCGTCGATGATCGCGGCGTTGACCGTGGGAAGGTACAGCGCAGCGAGGGTACTGACCAGCTGCAGCAGCATGAGTACTGCGATGAGCCGGCGGTACGGGCGGATGTACTGGCGCAGCAGTGCCAGGAGCATGGGGTAACTGTCGCATACCGCGCCTGCTCAGCCGCCGCGCCGGGCTCACCAGCCGGCCCGAAATGCCTGATCAAGTGGCGTGTCGGTGGTTGACCCGCAGGGCTGCGGCTACAGTGCATGCTGTGACCAGCAGTAGAAGAGGTACGCGGTGCGACGCAATGTGACGACGCTGGCCCTGGCGGTAGCGGTGGTGTGTGGTTTCGCGATTGCCGGTTGCTCCAGTTCCGGAGACAACAAGCCGGGTGCGACGATCACATCGACGCCGGGTACTGCCGAGGGCAAGCACGGACCCTTTTTCCCGCAGTGCGGCGGCGTCAGCGATCAAACGGTGGCGGAGCTGACCAGGATCGCGGGGCTGGTCAACACGGCGAAGAACTCGGTGGGCTGCCAATGGCTGGCCGGCGGCGGCATCGTGGGACCGCACTTTTCCTTCTCCTGGTACCGCGGCAGCCCGATCGGGCGGGAACGCAAGACTGAGGAATTGTCGCGCGCAAGTGTTGAGGACATCAACATCAATGGTCACAGCGGTTTCATCGCGATCGGCAACGAGCCCAGCCTGGGCGACTCACTGTGCGAAGTGGGGATCCAGTTCCAGGACGACTTCATCGAGTGGTCGGTGAGCTTTAGCCAAAAGCCCTTCCCACCGCCCTGTGACATCGCCAAAGAACTGGCCCGCCAGTCGATTGCGAACTCGAAATGAGACGTCTCCTGGTCGTGGTGGCGACCCTGATCGCCGCGCTATGTCTCGTGACCGGATGCACCAAGTCGATTTCGGGAACCGCTGTCAAGGCCGGTGCGGGCGGCGTCCCGCGCAACGACAACTCCGAACGGCAGTACCCGAACCTGCTCAAGGAATGTGAGGTGCTGACCACCGACATCCTGGCCAAGACCGTGGGCGCTGATCCGCTGGACATCCAAAGCACATTCGTCGGCGCGATATGCCGGTGGCAGGCCGCCAACCCGGCCGGATTGATCGACATCACCCGGTTCTGGTTCGAGCAGGGCAGTCTGAGCAACGAGCGCAAGGTCGCCGAGGGCCTGAAATACCAGATCGAGAATCGAACGATCCAGGGCATCGACTCGATTGTGATGCGCCCCGGCGACCCCAACGGCGCGTGCGGCGTCGCCAGCGATGCGGCGGGCGTGGTGGGCTGGTGGGTCAACCCGCAAGCGCCCGGCATCGATGCCTGCGCGCAGGCCATCAAGCTGATGGAGCTGACGCTGGCCACCAACGCTTAGCCGCTGCGCGGTACGTGGAAGGCGACGAGCGCGGCCCCGCTTGGCTCGAGGTCGGCCCAGTGGCCTGGGACGCCTAGCACCGCGATCGCCGACGTCGGAAACTTCTCCGAAATGCGTTGGGCTGCAGCGGTGTCGGTGTCGCCTGTCAGGATGAGGGCCAGTGCCGACGTTGTCGGCTCGTGGCCGATGACGAGCAGGGTCTTGACCTCGTCGGCTACCCGGTTGATCTCGTCGATCACGGTGCCAGGTGCGGCGCCGTAGAGCCGCTCGACGTAACGCACCGGCGCATCGATGCCAATGCGTGCCAAGGTCTCTCGAGTGCGAGCCGCCGTCGAGCACAGCACGCTGTCGATCGTTGGCAGGTTGGCGCGCAGCCAGTCGCCGGCCAGACCGGCCTCTCGGACGCCTCGTGCCGCCAGCGGTCGCTCATGGTCGCCAACCCCGTCCGGGTAGGCCGACTTGGCATGCCGCATCAGCACGAGGCTGCGGTGCTGCTCATTCATTGGGCTCACGTTAGTGAGTCCCGATTCCGGGTGGCTATGCCGCGTCGTCGTCT
>NZ_VTZN01000263.1 GCF_008370645.1 Mycobacterium simiae | reverse complement strand
CTGGGCAAACAGCATCGGTGCGCTGGTGACGCTTTGGCCCACCGCGGTGGCCAGCACCACCACCGAGACAGCCAGGACGCCGATCCTGACCCGGTTGGCCGGTTCCAATGCCCTCATTGCGGTGTGCACCTTCCGGTCGGCTGCTGGGTGAGCCGGACCTTGCGCACCGGGCCGCCGGGCTGCAAACCGTTGAGGGTGAGGTTGATGTCGCACAGGTAGAGGTTGATGAAGTCGCCGTAGGTGCCGGCGCTGCGTCCCAGCAGGGTGGTCGCCGTCGGCAACTTGCGCAGCAGCTCATCGAGCTGACCGCTCTGGTCGACGAGGGGCTGCAAGACGCCTTGGGCCGCAGCGAGGTCGCGTTGCAGCTGGGACCGATTGTCGGCGAGCAGGTCGGCCAACGACCCGGTGGCAAGGCTCAGGTTGGCGACCCCGTCGGCCAGCGGGTCGGCGTGCTCGCTGAGCCCGGTGATCAGCGTCTCGAGGTTGACGACGGTCGAGTCGACGTCCCCGGCTTTGGCGACGATGCTGTCGAGCACCGTGCCCAGGTTTTTCACCACCTCGCCGATCACCGCGTCGCGGTCGGCCAGTGCCGAGGTCAGCCGCGCGGTGTGATCGAGGATGTCGTTGATGGTGCCGCCCTGGCCCTGAAACACCGTGATGATGGCGGAGGCGATGGTGTTGACCTTGTCGGGGGCCAGCGCACGAAATACCGGTCGGAACCCCCCGATCAGCGCGTCCAAGTCCAGGGCCGGTTGGGTGCGCGCCACCGGGATCAGCCCGCCCGGCGGCAGCACCCGGTCGGCGCCCTCGCCCTGGCCGCGGGTCACCTCCAGGTAGCGCTCGCCGATCAGGTTGGCGTAGCGGATCTGCGCGGTGCTGGACTGATACAGCGGCAGTGACCGGTCCATGGCGAAGTCCACCCGCACCCGCCGGCCGTCGTCGATAAGCCGCACCCCCTTGACCTTGCCGACCTCCACCCCGGCGGCCCGGACGAACTGGCCCGGACGCAGCCCGCTGGCAAAGGAGAAGTCGGCGGAGTAGGTCGCGGTGTCGGTGAAGCGCAGCTGGCCGAAGATCACCACCGTGACTGCGCTGAATCCCAGCAGGACCAGCGTGAAGGCGCCGAGCTTGACGGCGGTGACGGTGGTTTTCATGGGTTGATCGTGTTCTCACCGATTTGGCGTCCCCAGACATAGTCCAGTGCCCAGGGTGTTCCGATGGCGAAGTGGTTGTAGGGGGCGATGCTGGCGCCGGTGTCCATCACCAGACTCGGCGCCGGCCACAGGTCGCGGGTGATGGTTTGCCAGCAGCCGGGCGCGCCGCCGGGACCGCCCCGGGCGTTGACCCGGGGCAAGTTGTCGGGGTAGACGTACGGGTTGGCGCCGCCGACTAGCTGGGTGTGGGCCCGCAGCGAATACCCGTTGCCCAGGCCCTCGGCCGCGGCCACCGCGGGTCGGACCTGCGCGGCGTTGCGGATGGCGCAGAGCAGTTCGGGGCTGTAGGTGTCGAGCAGCCCGGTGGTCGGCACCAGCTCGGCCAGTGCCTGAACTACATGCGTTTGGCTGGCCGCCAGCACGTCGGCGCCGGTGTGGGCGAACCCGATGGCCGCCAGCAGCGTCGCGTCCAGTTCTTTTTGCTGTTTGTTAAGGGTTTGCCCGGTGGTTGTGAGGTGGGCCAGCAGGTTCCACAGGTCCGGCGACGCGTCGGCCGCGATGTCGGCCACCCGGGCCAGTGCGATGACATCGTGATGCAGCTGGTCCATCCGCGGGTTGAGGTCGGCCAGCACGGTGTTGCCGTTGACCAGCGACGCGCCGAACTTGTCTCCCAGCCCCGACAAGGCGTCCGCCGCGCCGGTCAGGGTCACGTTCAGCTTGACCGGATCGACCGTCCGGGCCAACGATGTCAGGGTTTGGAACACCGTGTTGACCTCGGTCGATACCGATCGCGCGTCGATGACGGCGGTGCTGTCGATCGGCGGCGCGGGTTGCTTCGGGGAGGTGAGCGCCACGTATTTGCCGCCGAACACCGTCGTCGACTTGATCGAGGCAACCACGTTGGCCGGGATCAGCCGCGCGTATTCCGGTGCCACCGCCACGGTGAATTGGGCCGCCGGCTTGCCGTCGCGCTCGATCTCGCGGATGTCGGTGACCTGGCCTATCCCGACGCCGTTGAGCGTCACCTTGGACCCGGTGCCGATCAGCAAGCCCGCCCGGTCGGCCACCACCGTCAACGACTCCGTCGGGGTGAAACCTCCGCGGAATTGCGTGACGGCCGCCACGACGACGAGCGCGATCAGCACCGCCCCCACCACGCCCGCCGTCTTGGCCGGTGGACCGTGGGGGGCATTGGCTCGTTGCGGTGTCGTCATGGCGGCTACACCGTTAGGTTGAAGTTGGGGTCGACGCCATATAGCGCCAGCGACGCGAGCATCGCCACCACCACCACCGCGACCAGCGAGAACCGCATGGACCGGCCGACGGCTTCGCCGACGCCGACCGGCCCCCCGGCGGCGGTGTAGCCGTAGTAGCAGTGCACGATCATCACCAGCACCCCAATGACGACGGCCTGCAGGAACGACCAGAAGACATCTTCGGGCCGCAGGAACGTCGAGAAGTAGTGGTTGTAGGTGCCGCTCGATTGTCCGTAGAGCAGTGTGGTCACCAGCTGGGGAGACAGGAACGCCATCACCATCGCCAGCCCGTAGAGCGGCACGATCACCACGACCGCGGCGATGATCCTGGTCGACGCCAGGTACGCGGTCGACTTGACCCCCATTGCCTCCAGCGCGTCGATCTCCTCGCTGATCCGCATGGCGCCCAGCTCGGCGGTGGCGCCGGCGCCGACGGTGGCCGCCAGCGCGATGCCGGTGACCACCGGCGCGGCGATGCGCACGTTGACCAGCGCGGCGAAGAATCCGGTGAACACGCCGACGCCGATGTTGCGCAGTGACGCGAAACCCTGGATGGCGACCAGCGAGGCACCGGAGAGGGTGACGAACGCGACGATCGCAACCGTGCCGCCCACCACGGCCAGCGCCCCGGTCCCCATGCCGATCTGGGCGATGATCCGCAGTGTCTCGGCGCGGTAGTGGCGCAGCGTCGTCCCGACCTGACCGAGGCTGGACACGGTGAACAAGACGAGCAGCCCGAACGCATCCAGCGCCCGAGGGGGTTTGCCGATTGCTCCGACGGCGGCCATTTAGCGGCCCGTTCCGAATCGCACACCGATGGTGGTCAGGACTACGTTGACCGCGAACAGCGCGATCACGCAGAGCACCACCGTCTCGTTCACGGCGGTGCCGACGCCCTTGGCGCCGCCCGAGACGGTCAGGCCCCGATAACAGCCGACCAGTCCGGCGATCAGCCCGAACGACACCGCCTTGGCCGTCGCGATCACCACCTCGGGCAGCCCGGTGATCAGGGTCACGGTGGACAGGAAGGCGCCGCCGGAAACATCTTGCAGATAGACGCTGAACAAGAAACTGCCGACCAATCCGACGGTGATGACCAGGCTGTTGAGCAGGGCGGCGATGAACGTCGCCGCCAGCACCCGGGGCACCACCAGCCGGTGGATGGGGTCGATACCCATCACCTCCAGGGCGTCGATCTCCTCGCGGATGGTGCGGGCGCCCAGGTCGGCGCAGATGGCGGTGGAGCCGGTTCCGGCCACCACCAGCACGGTCGTCAGCGGGCCCAGTTGGGTGACCGCGCCCAGCGCCGCGCCCGCGCCCGAGATGTCGGCGGCGCCGAATTCGGCGAGCAGCAGGTTCAGCGTGAACGTCAGCAGGACGGTCAGCGGTATCGCGGCCATGACGGTTGGCAAGATCGTGACGCGCAGCAGAAACCAGGCCTGCGCGATCGTCTCCTGCCCTTGCAGCGGCCACCGAAACAATGCCTTGCCGGTCAGCGAACACATCCGGGCGAAGCCGCCGACGTGCGCCAGCGGGCCGCGCAAGTGGCCGCCGACCTGGTTGAGGGTGCCCGTCGACATCGTCATCGCCGCCGTCCCTTCTGTGCCTGCGCCGCGTCAGCTCGCGCGGCGCGGAACAAATCTGACGCCGCAAGGTTGGCAGGAGGTTGGTGGGCGGTCGAACCCACGGGTCAGCCGGCGGCGGGTGGTTTTGCCATCACCGTGGGCCGGAAACCATAGCTGGGCAGGGTGCGCCCGTACTGGCCGCCGATCAGCTGACTAAACGGCGCCATGGGCACGGCGTTGAGGCCGTCGGCAGTCGGGGCAGCGGCGTTGGCGAGGGCCCCCACGTTGGTTGCCGCTGTGAGGCAGCACGAAGAATCGTCGTCCGGTTTAGTGGTCACTCGGAGCGGATCGGCGGTCAATCAGGCTGTCTCGCTTGGCTATTGATGGCTCCCATACCTGGGTGAGGGTTGGGGGCCAGGACTTGTCGTACCCCGCTGTCATGATGGGGTTATGTCGTCGACCGCCTCGCTGGCCTATGCGCCGATGCTGCCGAAGAAGCGGTTGGAGGTGTTGTTTGCGGAGTTGGCGCAGTTGGCCGGTCAGCGTAACGCCATCGATGGGCGTATCGTGCAGATCGTCGCCGAGATCGATCGTGACCAGTTGTGCGGGATGACGGGGGCACGCTCGGTGGCGGCGTTGGTGGCCTGGAAGCTGGGGGTGTCTGCGGGCAACGCGCACACGATCACCACGGTGGCGGGTCGGCTGACCGAGTTCCCGCGGTGTGCGGCGGGTCTGCGGGAGGGCCGGTTCTCGCTGGATCAGGT
>NZ_VTZN01000262.1 GCF_008370645.1 Mycobacterium simiae | reverse complement strand
GGTCGTCTGCAAGCCCGCCAAGCGGCTGTCCAAGGACTCAAGCAGGACACCGGGCTGCACGAACTCGAGTTCGCTACGGGCCTGGCCAAGCAGCCGCTGAGCTTCGGTGGTGGCCCCAATCCGACTTTGTGGATTGTGCAGCAACTCGTCGAGGTTGTGTTCGGCCAGCCGCAACGAGTAGTACACCGATCGCGGGAAAAGCCGGTCCAGCATCATGAACTCGACCACCCGGCCCGCGTCCAACACACCGCGGTAGGTGCGCAGATACGTGTCGTGCGCCCCTGCTGAGCGCAGCAAGGTCACCCACGTCGGCGAGGACGCACTGTCGCCCACCCGCGACAGCAGCAGACGCACCGTCATGTCGACCCGCTCGATGGCGCGGCCCAGCAACATGAACCGGTAGCCGTCGTCGCGCGACAGCGTCGAGTCCGCAAGTCCGGCAAACATCGCCGCGCGGCCCTCTATGAAAGACAGAAATTCATGCGGCCCAAGGCGTTTGGCGGCCCGTTCGCGTTCCGGCAGAGCGTTGTAGGTCGTGTTCAAACACTCCCAGATCTCGATCGAGATGACTTCGCGCGCCGACTTCGCGTTTTCCCGCGCCGCCGAGATCGCGCCGACGATCGAAGAGCCGCCCTGCGCGTTGGTGCTGAACGCGACCAAGTCCGTAAGCGACCAAACGTCCAGCATATGGTCGGGAGGGTCGATGCCGAGCACGCGCAGCAACAACCGGGACGCGTGGTCGGGGTCGACGCTGGAGTCCTCGAGCAGGTGGTGCACCGCGACGTCGAGAATGCGGGCGGTGTCGTCCGCGCGCTCCACATAGCGACCGATCCAGTACAGCGCTTCGGCGTTGCGTGCCAACATCACTTGATCGCTTCCTGCTCTTGCTGTTGCTGTCCCTGCTGGTGTGATTCACCTGGTGGGGTTGGCCGCGAACCATCCGGGCTGGATGTCGCCACGCCCCGCGGCAATGACCGCACCACCTGGGTGCGGCCCAGCTCTCGGTCAACCGCGGAAGCGCGCGGCGCCAGCACCCAGGTGTCCTTGGAGCCGCCGCCCTGGCTGGAGTTGACCACGCGCGAGCCTGCGACCAAGGCCACTCGGGTCAGTCCGCCCGGCAGCACCCAGACGTCGTTGCCGTCGTTGACGGCGAACGGCCTTAGGTCGACGTAGCGCGGCGCGAGGGAACCCTCGATCCGGGTCGGCACGGTGGACAGCTCCATCATCGGCTGGGCGATCCAGCTCCGCGGGTTGTCGCGGATCTTCTTGCTGACGGCTGCCAGCTCCTTCTCGGAGGCGCCGGGGCCGAATACGATGCCGTAACCGCCGGACCCCTCGACCGGCTTGAGCACCAATTCATCGATTCGGTCCAGTACCTCTTCGCGTTCGTCGTCCAGCCAGCACCGATAGGTCTCTACGTTGGCCAACAACGGTTTCTCGCGCAGGTAGTACTCGATCATGGTGGGCACGTAGGTGTAGACGAGTTTGTCGTCGCCGACACCGTTGCCGATGGAACTGGAGATGACGACGTTGCCGGCGCGGGCGGCGTTGACCAGGCCGGCGACGCCGAGCACCGAATCGGCGCGGAACTGCAGCGGGTCCAGGAATGCGTCGTCGATGCGCCGGTAGATAACGTCGACCTGACGCTCCCCTTCGGTAGTACGCATGTACACCTGGTTGTCTCGGCAGAACAGGTCGCGGCCTTCGACCAGCTCGACACCCATCTGCCGAGCCAGTAGCGAATGCTCGAAATAGGCCGAGTTGTAGACCCCCGGAGTGAGCACCACCACCGTCGGGTCGGCCTCATTGGTGGCCGCGGAGTTGCGCAGCGCACGCAGCAGGTGCGCGGGGTAGTCGTCGACAGCGCGCACCCGGTGGGTAGCGAACAGATTCGGGAAGACCCGCGCCATGGTGCGCCGGTTCTCCATGACATAGGACACGCCCGACGGCGAGCGCAGATTGTCCTCGAGAACCCGGAAGCCGCCGCGGTCGTCGCGGATCAGGTCGATGCCGGCCACATGGATGCGCACGCCGTTGGGCGGAACGATCCCCACCGCTTCGCGGTGGAAGTGCTCACAAGAGGTCACCAGCCGGCGCGGGATGACGCCGTCGCGCAGGATTTCTTGGTCACCGTAGATGTCGTCGAGGTACATCTCGAGGGCCTTGACGCGCTGGATGATGCCCCGTTCCAGCCGGGTCCACTCGGCAGCCGAAATCACTCGCGGCACCAGGTCGAGCGGAAACGGCCGCTCCTGACCCGACAGCGAAAACGTGATGCCCTGGTCGATGAACGCACGGCCCAACGCATCAGCTCGCGCCTTGAGCTCTGAGGCGTCCGTGGGTGCGAGTTCGGCATAGATGCCCTTGTAGGGGCCCCGAACGTTGCCCTGCCCGTCGAACATCTCGTCGAAGGCCATTGAGTAGGAGTCCGATTTGTTGTAGCCGTCGAAGATACGTTCCGAACGGGCGGGTGAACGCCGCCTGGTCCCTTCGATCGGTTCCGTGAGACTCACCTGTGTCATGCTGCCTCAATGCGACATTCCGGCAGGCCACGGGTTCGCCTTTTGGGCGAAAACGTAACCGACTGATAACCTGAGCAGTCGTTGTCGGGCGACAGGGACGCCCCTAACGATCACCGAATAGACATGAGGGACCAAACGCGTGGCCAACATCAAGTCGCAGCAAAAGCGCAACCGCACCAACGAGCAGGCCCGACTGCGCAACAAGTCGGTGAAGTCGTCGTTGCGTACCGCTGTCCGGGCGTTTCGTGAGGCCGCGCACGCTGGCGACAAGGAAAAGGCTGCCGAACTGTTGATCTCGACCAACCGCAAGTTGGACAAGGCGGCCAGTAAAGGTGTGATCCACCAGAACCAGGCGGCCAACAAGAAGTCGGCCCTGGCGCGCACGCTCAACAAGCTCGGCTGACGCATCAGGTTGGATCGGCAACCAACTCGGCCACCTGCCTGACCGCGGATTCCAGCGCGTAGTCGGGGTCGGCTACGGCTCCTTTGACGTTGGCATTGAGTTCTGCCACCAGCCGCATCGCGGTTGCCACCTTGTCACGCGACCAGCGGCGGGCCTGTTTTTGGGCTTTCTGCACCCGCCAAGGTGGCATCCCCAGTTGGCCTGCCAGGCGGTAGGGATCGCCGGACAACGGTCCCACCCGTCCGATCGTGTGCACGGCTTCAGCCAGCGCATCGGCCAACACGACCAGGGGTTCGCCGCGCATCATCGCCCAGCGCAGCGCCTCGGCCGCACCGGCAACGTCACCGGCCACGGCCTTATCGGCGATGTCGAAGCCCTTGACCTCGGCTTTGCCGCTGTAATAGCGACGCACCGCGGCAGTATCGACATGGCCGCCGGTGTCAGCGACCAGCTGGGAACAGGACGCGGCGAGCTCGCGGATATCGGAACCGACCGCGTCGAGCAGAGCCGTCACCGTCTCGTCGTCGACGGTGACCCGCAGCGAGCGGAACTCGCCGCGGATGAAGTCGACCCGCTCGCTGGCCTTGGTGATGCGCGCACACGGATGTACCTGGGCGCCCAGCGAGCGCAACTCACCGGCCAGGGCTTTGGCGCGCCCGCCGCCTGAGTGCACTACTACCAGCACCGTGCCTTGCGGAAGGTCGGCCGCGGTCGACACGATGAGGACGGCAGCTTCCTTGCCTGCCTCCGCGGCGGCCTCCAGCACGACGACTCGCTCCTCGGCGAATAGTGAGGGGCTCAGCAGTTCGGCGAGCTCATAAGCGCTGACATCGCCTGCCCGCATGCGGTTGATCGGCACATCAGCACCTGGGTCGGCACCCGGGTCGGCGCCCGGGCCGGTTCCCGCCCGCTGCCGCGCTGATCGCACGATCTCCGCAACCGCCCGCTCGACCAGCAGTTCTTCGTCGCCAAGGACCAGGTGCAACGGCGAAATCTCGCTCACCCCACGATGGTGTCATGAGTGGCCGACCAGCCCGGCCAGCGACCAGGCCAGCAGGCACCCCGCCGCGGCCATCAGTGCTGAGCTAGTCACGAAGCGAAACCACCGAAATCGCCACAGCACCACCGCCAGCAGGGTTGCTCCGCCGACGACCAGCACCCCGGCCAGACCCGTGGGAACGGGAACGGTAGCTGCCGGCACATCGGCCGCCCAACGGGCCACCCGCAGTACCCACCACACCTCCGGGCCGGTAAATCGGATCAGCGTTTGGGCTGCGGCCGGCCAGGGCACGACCACTACCGCCGCAGCGCTGCCGAGCACGGTGATCGGCGCGATGACCGCCGCCACCGCGAGATTCGCAATCACCGACACCAGGCTGAATCGCCCGGAGATCGCGGCCACCAGCGGCGCGGTCACCACCTGCGCGGCCACCGCAACGGCCAGCGCATCCGCCAGCAGCGTGGGGATTCCTCGTGCGACCAGGCGGCGTGACCATAGCGGAGCGATGACGACCAGCGCGGCCGTTGCCAGCACGGACAACGCAAAACCCGCCTCGACGGCCAGGTGCGGCGCCGCGAGCATCAACACCAGCACCGTGGCCGACAGCGCCGGAATCGCCTGCCGACGGCGCGAGGACAGCACCCCCGTCAACCCAATCGCGCCCATTACGGCCGCCCGCAGCACACTGGCCGTCGGCTGCACCACCACAACGAAGGCCACCAACGCGATCGCCGCCAGCGCAACCGCCGCGCGCAGTCCAATCAGCCGGGCCGAAAACAGCATCGCCGCACACACAATCGTCACGTTGGCGCCCGACACT
>NZ_VTZN01000261.1 GCF_008370645.1 Mycobacterium simiae | reverse complement strand
CAGGGTAACGACTTAGTGCTGGACACGGTGTCGTTCTACAAGCCAACGCAGCCTGGTTCCTACCCGATCGTGCTGGCGACCTACGAGATCGTCTGCTCGAAGTATCCGGACGCGCAGGTTGGGACCGCGGTCAAGGCCTTCCTGCAGTCGACCATCGGCGCCGGCCAGAACGGCTTGGCGGACAACGGCTACATTCCCATCCCGGACGCGTTCAAGTCGAGGTTGTCCACTGCGGTCAACGCCATCGCCTGAAATCGAAGCCGACGTGGTCCAAGGCCCGCAGCCCAAGCCTGAGCTACGGGTGGTAGGCGGGCGCTCCTCCCGGCGCGGGGACCGGCTGTTCAAGTTCCTTGCCTCCGCGGCCGGTTCGACGATCGTCATCGCCATTTTGCTGATCGCTGTGTTCCTGTTGGTCCGTGCCATTCCGTCGCTACGCGCCAATCACGTGAACTTCTTCACCAGCGCCGAATTCAACACAGCCGACGACGAAAAGCTGGCGTTCGGCATCCGCGACCTGCTGATGGTCACGGTGCTCAGCTCGATAACCGCCCTGGCGCTGGCCGTGCCGGTAGCGGTCGGGATCGCGGTGTTTCTCACCCAATACGCGCCGCGAAGGCTGTCGCGTCCGTTCGGCGCGATGGTGGATCTGCTGGCCGCGGTGCCGTCGATTGTGTACGGGTTGTGGGGAATCTTCGTGCTGGCTCCAGAGCTAGAGCCGGTCGCGCACTTCCTCAACCGCAACCTTGGGTGGCTGTTCTTGTTCAAGCGCGGCAACGTATCGCTAGCCGGCGGCGGCACCATCTTCACCGCAAGCATTGTGCTCTCGGTGATGATCCTGCCCATCATCACGTCGGTATCGCGCGAGGTGTTCCGGCAAACTCCGCAGATCCAGATCGAAGCTGCGCAGGCGCTCGGCGCCACCAAGTGGGAGGTAGTGCGGATGACCGTGCTGCCCTTCGGTCGCAGCGGTGTCGTCGCGGCGTCAATGCTGGGTTTGGGGCGCGCGTTGGGCGAAACCGTCGCGGTGCTGATCATCCTGCGTTCAGCTGCCCGGCCGGGAAATTGGTCGCTGTTCGACGGCGGTTACACCTTCGCTTCCAAGATTGCCTCTGCGGCTTCTGAGTTCAGTGAGCCGCTGCCGACAGGCGCCTACATCTCGGCGGGATTTGCGCTGTTCGTCCTGACCTTCGTGGTCAATGCGGCGGCTCGTGGCATCGCCGGCGGGAAGGTCAACGGATGACCCTTAACGCGCTCGACCAGCCAGTCAAAGCGGCAGTGTTTCGCCCGCTAAGCCTCTCGCGGCGGATCAAGAACGACATCGCGACAGTGCTGTTCTTCACCTCGTTCGCGGTAGCGCTGGTGCCACTGGTGTGGCTGCTGTGGGTGGTGATTGAGCGGGGTTGGTACGCCGTCACCAGACTGGACTGGTGGACACATTCGCTTCGCGGCGTGCTACCAGAGGAGTTCGCCGGCGGGATCTACCATGCGCTGTACGGGACGTTGGTGCAAGCCGGGGTATCAGCGCTGTTAGCCGTGCCGCTGGGCCTCATGACAGCGGTCTATCTGGTCGAATACGGCGCTGGCCGGCTGGCGCGGGTCACCACGTTCATGGTCGACGTGCTTGCCGGGGTGCCCTCAATTGTGGCGGCATTGTTCATTTTCAGCCTGTGGATTGCCACCATGGGCTTTCAGCAAAGTGCCTTGGCGGTGTCGTTGGCTTTGGTCCTGTTGATGCTGCCGGTGGTGGTGCGCTCCACCGAGGAGATGCTCAGGTTGGTTCCCGATGAACTACGGGAAGCCAGCTACGCGTTGGGCGTTCCGAAATGGAAGACCATCGTGCGCATCGTGGTCCCGATCGCCATGCCAGGCATAGTGTCCGGAATTCTGTTGTCCATTGCGCGCGTCATCGGCGAGACCGCGCCGGTGTTGGTGCTGGTCGGCTACAGCCGGTCGATCAACTTCGACATCTTCAACGGCAACATGGCCTCGTTGCCGCTACTGATCTACACCGAGCTCACCAATCCCGAACACGCCGGCTTCTTGCGCGTCTGGGGTGCGGCACTGACGTTGATCATTCTGGTGGCCGTGATCAACCTGCTCTCCGCAGCTATGCGCTTTCTGGCCACCCGAAGGCGGTAGCGCAACTCAGGAACCCTGGGCGAGTTTCAGCACCCTGCCGTTGCCGCGGTCGGCGACGTAGATGTTGCCCTTTTTGTCCACTGCCACCGACAGTGGGGTGTTGAGCCCGGTGAATGGCAGCTGGGTGGGCGCGGTCGCGCCGGCCGCCAGTTTCATTACCGCGTTGTCGTCGTGCTCGGTGACGTAGATGTTGCCCTCATTGTCCACCGTGATGCCCCATGGCGCGGTCAGGCCGCCGAACGGAAGCACGGATTGATTGCTGGTCCCGGCGTCCAGCTTCAGTACCCGGTTATTGTCGGTATCGGTGACGTAGACATTCCCATCGGTGTCCACGGCCACCCCATCGGGGTTCTTGAGGCCGTTAAAGGGTAAGACGGTCTGGTTGGTTGAGCCGGCCGCTAGCTTGAGCACCCTATTATTGCCCCGGTCGGCGACATAGACACCGCCCTGGGCGTCCACGGCGAGACCCTCAGGGTAGTTGAGGCCGGTGAAAGGCAACACGACCTGATTGTTCGACCCGGCGGACAAGGACACCACGCGGTTGTTGAAATCGCTGACGTAAATCGTGCCGGACCCATCGATAGCCAACCCTGTGGGCTCGTAGAGGCCGTTGAATGGTTTGACGGTCGGCGTGCTGGACCCCGCCGGCAACGCCACCACCCGGCCGTACATGGTCTGGTTGGTGACGTAGACGGTGCCCTGGTCGTCGACTGCGACCGCACCGGGGGCGAAGCGGAAGTTCAGTCCGTTGAACGGCAGCACGATTTGTCCGTGCGGCTGCCCGGAGCCTTTCGGCCTGCTGGCGATAAACGCGCTGATGCCGGCCGTGACGAGGATGACGGCCGCGACGACGGCCAAAACCACCCACAGCTTCCGCTTGTCGCGTGGCTCGGTCGGTTGGGGTTGGGATGGCTGGCTCGAGGCCGGCGCGCCCGTGGGGCTGGGACCTGGCCCGGGGGCGGACGAAATCCCCGGTTGGCTTGGCCAACTGGCGACCGGGACTACGGGCGCGGCCTTGGTCGGCTGCTCGGAGGTGGTCGATTTCGGTCGCCATCCGCTGAGGCTCGAGGACACTGGCCCAGCAACAGTCTCGTCCCCGGTGGGCCCGACGGGATAGGGCGGTTGAGGCCCCGTTGCCGGTGGCGACTGGGGCTGCGGACCCGAGCCGGTGTAGTTGGTCCAGCCGCCGCTACGGCCCGCATCGACGGCAGTGGCGAGCCGAATCGCATTGTCGCCTCGCTGCAGGATGCTGGCTTCCTGGCGCTGCTCGGGCATGGTCAGAGCGTCGTGGGCGGCGATCGCCAGATCTCCGGCACTCATGTAGCGGTCCTGCGGGTTCTTGGCCATGCCTTTGGCGATCACCTGGTCTAAGGTCGGGGGAACCCGCCCCGGTCGGAGCACACTCGGCCGTGGCGGGGGCTCCATGAGGTGGGCGGCGATCAACCGTTCGACGCTGTCGGTGCGATATGGCGGGGCCCCGGTCAAACATTCACCCAAAACACAGGCCAGCGCATAGATATCGGCACGGTAGGTGACTTCATCGCCGGTGAACCGTTCCGGGGCCATGTAGTTGTAGGTCCCCACGGCCATGCCGCTCTGGGTCAACCCGGGGTCGTGGCCGGCACGGGCGATGCCGAAATCAACCAGATAGGCGAAGTCGTTGGCCGCGACGAGAATGTTCTCGGGCTTGACGTCGCGGTGGGTCACACCGCTGGTGTGCGCAGCGTCCAGGGCGGCGGCAACCTGGCGCACGATGGCCACCGCTCGTGCCGGGGCAAGGGGACCGTATTGGTTGAGCATCGTGCGCAGTGAGACCCCGTCGATGAGGCGCATTTCCACATAGAACTGTCCGTCGATCTCGCCATAGTCGTGGATGGGCACGATGTGTGGCTCAGTCAACCGTCCCGCGGTGTCGGCCTCGCGTTGCATCCGTGCGCGAAACACCGGGTTTTCGGAGTACTGCGTCGAGATCAGCTTCAGCGCCACCACCCGGTGCTTGCGGGTGTCCTCGGCCTCGTAAACCTCGCCCATGCCACCGCGGCCGATCAAGCGCACCAGCTGGTAGGGGCCGAAGCGCGACCCAACCCGCGAACCCGGCCCGGTCTCGCTCACCGTCGACGCTCCCTTCACCCGGCCACCGGATCACCCGAAACGGCTGGTTAACCCACGGTAAATCCTCAGAGAGTAAGCACACAACAAAATGGTGCTACTCACAGCGAACTCGAATCCGAGGGGCACTGTGTAGCCCGCGTCGTATGACAGCCGCCGGAATCGTCGGGCAGCCAAATCGCTGAGCGGCTTGACGAATTCGCTTGCGTCCGCACAATAACGGCCCGCCCGGGGTCTGACCCGACGTTCGGGATGGTGATGATCTCATCACGTGATGGCGTTGACCACTGGGATCAATTTCGACTGGAAGGAGTTCGGCAGCGGAATGTACCCGTATTCGTCCAAACCTATCTGGCCATCGCCAATCGTGGCCTGCATAAAAGCTTTTACGGCAGCGCCGGTGGGGGCATCCGGGTACCGCGAGCAGACAATCTCATAGGTCACCAGCACGATTGGGTAGGCCGCGGCTTGGGTTGGCCGGTAGAACGACGACGTGTCCACCACCAGGTCGTTGCCCTG
>NZ_VTZN01000260.1 GCF_008370645.1 Mycobacterium simiae | reverse complement strand
GGTGGTGGCGGCGCCGGTGGAACCGCAGGCAGCGGCGGCAGCGGCGGCAGCGCCGGATCCGGCAGCGCGCTGATCGGTGCCGCGGGTGCGGGTGGGACCGTCGGCGGTGTTGGCACCCCAGGCGCCGCTGGAACTGGCGGCACACCCGGGTAGGACGCGCGTTCAGCGCTGCCCGCCCACCGGGGGGCAAGATGCGTTGCATGACAACGTGATTGGTCAGGCGGAGATGACGAGCGCCCCTGCCGAACGGCATCCGCGGACATAACGCGTGACAAATATCAGTGACGGCTGGCTCCTGGTGGTGTAACACTGAAGCGCCACGTATCCGATGAAGAATCGGCAAACGGCAACAACGGGCAACCCGGGCGAAAGGTCAGCGGACGTGAGCAAGGAAGTCCAATCAACAGGGCTGGCGGAAGCGGCGCGTGATCACCTCGTCGCCGAACTGGCCAGGCTGCGGCAGCGACGCGATCGCCTGGAGATCGAGGTCAAGAATGACCGCGGGATGATTGGCGATCACGGCGACGCGGCCGAGGCGATCCAGCGCGCCAACGAGTTGGCGGTGCTGGGCGATCGAATCAGTGAACTCGACCGGCGGCTGAAGGCCGGCCCGGTCCGCGACACCGGGTCGGAAACGTTGCCCGGCGGTACCGAGGTGATCTTGCGGTTCGCCGACGGTGAGGTGGTGACCATGCACGTGATCTCCATCATCGAAGAAAACCCGGTGGGCCACGAAGCCGAAACTCTGACCGCGCACAGCCCCCTGGGGCAAGCCCTGGCGGGCTGTAAACCCGGCGACACGGTCACCTACTCCACGCCGCGGGGGCCGAGTCAGGTCGAGCTCATCGCGTTGAAGTTACCCAGCTAGCACACTCCCGCCCGGGTGCAGACGGCCCGCGGCGGATGCCGGCCCCGTTAGACTTCCCCCGATGATCCCGCCCGAGCCAGATACCGCGCTGCCGCGCCCGCACCATCGGCAACACCTGCATCTAACGACTCAGATGATGCGTTTCATCGTGACCGGCGTTCTCGCGGCGATCGTCGACTTCAGCCTGTATGTGGCGCTCTACCAGGGGCTGGGTTTACAAGTTGACCTGTCCAAATTCATCAGCGTCGTGGTCGGCACTATCACCGCCTACCTGATCAACCGTCGGTGGACCTTTCAGGCATCACCTAGTAAGGCCCGGTTTGCCGCGGTCATGGCTCTCTACGCGGTTACCTTCGCCGTCCAAGTCGGCCTCAACCACCTCGTTCTTGCCCTTCTGCACTATCGAGGGTGGGCCATCCCGGTCGCATTCGTAATCGCGCAGGGCGTCGCCACAGTGATCAACTTCATCGTGCAGCGCGCCGTGATCTTCCGGCTCCGCTGAGCCCGCCGCCGGCATCACGCTTTTCGAGTGTGCGCCTGCGGCTTTGACCGTGCGCGCAGGGCGGCCGACGCGCGCTCAGACTCGCCAAGACCGCACAATCGAAGCCACCACCGTGCGCTCGACCTGACCGTCCAGCTCCTCAACGGGACACCAGCGTCCCGCATCGTCGCCGAAGTAGGCGGTACCCTCTTTGACGATGTTCAGCACTCCCGAGCCCAGCACTGTTGCCACCACGCCGACCCGACTAACCGGGTGGGGCCGCACCGCGCCGTCGGTGGCAGACGTACTGCGCACCCCAGACCCGGAGGTGATCGCAAAGGCGGTGGCGCGGGCCGCCGACTCGGGTACCAGGGGCGTGATCGCTCGCGGTCTGGGCCGGTCTTACGGCGACAATGCGCAAAACGGCGGCGGACTGGTGGTCGACATGTCCGCGCTGAACCATATCCACTCGATCAGTGCCGACACCAAGCTGGCCGATGTCGACGGCGGTGTCAACCTAGATCAGCTGATGAAAGCCGCATTGCCGTTCGGGCTGTGGGTACCAGTACTGCCTGGCACCCGGCAAGTCACGGTCGGCGGCGCGATCGCCTGCGACATCCACGGTAAGAACCACCACAGCGCGGGCAGCTTCGGCAACCATGTGCGGTCGATGGACCTGCTGACCGCCGACGGCCAGACTCGCCGCCTTACCCCGGCCGGGGAGGACGCTGAACTGTTCTGGGCCACCGTCGGCGGCAACGGCCTGACCGGGATCATCGTGCGTGCGACCATCGAAATGACTCCGACCGAAACGGCGTACTTCATTGCCGATGGTGATGTCACCGCCAACCTGGACGAAACCATCGCCCTGCACAGCGACGGCAGCGAAGCCCACTACGCCTACTCGTCCGCTTGGTTTGACGCGATCAGCGCACCTCCGAAACTCGGTCGCGCGGCCATCTCTCGCGGCTCGCTGGCCAGGCTCGACCAGCTGCCCAAGAAGCTGCAGCGCAACCCGCTGAAATTCGATGCGCCGCAACTACTTACGTTTCCCGACATCTTCCCCAACGGCCTGGCCAACAAGTTCACCTTCGGGCCGATCGGCGAGCTCTGGTATCGCAAGTCCGGCACCTACCGCGGTAAGGTCCAAAACCTGACCCAGTTCTACCACCCGCTGGACATGTTCGGTGAGTGGAACCGCGCCTACGGACCGGCGGGCTTTCTGCAGTACCAGTTCGTGATTCCCACCGAGGCCGTCGAGGACTTCAAGAAGATCATTCACGACATTCAGGCCAGCGGCCATTACTCGTTTCTCAACGTGTTCAAGTTGTTCGGCCCCGGCAACCAAGCACCGCTAAGTTTCCCCATCCCCGGCTGGAACATCTGCGTCGACTTCCCGATTAACGCCGGGTTGGGCGGGTTCGTCAGCGAACTGGATCGCCGCGTACTGGAATTCGGCGGCCGGCTCTACACCGCCAAGGATTCTCGCACCACCGCCGAAACCTTTCATGCCATGTATCCGCGCATCGACGAATGGATTGCTGTGCGTCGCAAGGTCGACCCGCTGCGGGTGTTCGCCTCAGATATGGCCCGACGTTTGGAGCTGCTCTAAATGGTGCGCAATGGTTCTTGATGCCGTGGGGAACCCCCAATCCATCCTGCTACTGGGCGGCACTTCCGAAATCGGCCTGGCCATCTGCGCGCGCTATCTGCGCAACGCCCCAGCGCGCATTATGTTGGCCTGCCTGCCCGACGATCCGGGCCGCGATGACGCGGTCACCGCGATGAAGGCCGCCGGAGCGCGGTCGGTGGAGCTGATCAACTTCGACGCGGTAGCCACCGAAAGCCACCCGAAAGTGATTGAGCAGGCCTTCGCGGGCGGCGATATCGACGTCGCCATAGTCGCGTTCGGTTTGCTCGGCGATGCCGAAGAACTATGGCAGAACCAGCGCAAGGCCGTGCAGATCGCTGAGATTAACTACACCGCAGCAGTTTCGGTGGGCGTGCTGCTGGGCGAGAAGTTACGCGCGCAGGGCTTCGGTCAGATCATCGCGATGAGCACGGTGGCCGGTGAACGGGTGCGACGGTCCAACTTCGTCTACGGCTCCACCAAGGCGGGTCTAGACGGGTTCTATCTCGGATTGTCAGAAGCTTTGCGCGAGTATGGGGTTCGGGTACTGGTAATTCGGCCGGGCCAAGTACGTACGCGAATGAGTGCGCATATCAAGGAAGCCCCGCTGACGGTCGATAAGGAGTACGTTGCCAACCTCGCGGTGACCGCCGCCGCAAAAGGTAAGGAATTGGTTTGGGCGCCAGCAGCATTCCGCTACGTGATGATGGTGTTACGACACATCCCGCGGAGCATCTTCCGCAAGCTGCCCATCTGAGCATGCGCAACGCGCTGGCCACCCTGGGCCAGATGGCCGCGGCGGCACTAGTCGCCGTCATGGTGACGGTGGTAGCGCTGAACGCTATTTCGCGGGTGGAATGGCCGGCCTTCCCGAGCTCCAACCAACTGCATGCACTGACCACCGTCGGCCAGGTCGGCTGTCTGGCCGGGCTCCTTGGCGTTGGCTGGATGTACCGGTCAGGGCGGTTTCGCCGGCTGGCCCAGCTGGGCGGGCTGGTGTTCGTGTCCGCCTTCACCGTCGTCACGCTGGGCATGCCCCTGGGCGCCACCAAGCTGTACCTGTTCGGTATTTCCGTCGACCAGCAATTCCGCACCGAATACCTGACCCGGCTCACCGACAGCCCCGCCCTGCAGGACATGACCTACCGCGGACTACCGCCGTTCTACCCGCCCGGCTGGTTCTGGATCGGCGGTCGCGCCGCCGCGCTGACCGGCACACCCGCGTGGGAGATGTTCAAACCGTGGGCGATCACCTCAATCACCATCGCGGTAGCGGTCGCGTTGGTGCTCTGGTGGCAGCTAACCCGCTTCGAGTACGCGGTACTGGTCACCGTCGCAACGACGGCGGTGACGCTGGCCTACAGCTCACCGGAGCCGTACGCCGCGATGATCACCGTGCTGCTGCCGCCCGTGCTGGTGTTGACCTGGTCTGGTCTGCGCGCCGCCGGGCGCGAGCGTGAAGCTGCGCTCACGCTCGCGCCCGAAGGTGAAGCCAGCTTCACCGTCGCGCCAAAGCGGGCCGGCTGGGCCGCGGTAGTCGGAGCCGGCGTCTTCCTCGGCTTCGCCGCCACCTGGTACACACTGCTGGTCGCCTACAGCGCGTTCACGGTCACGCTGATGGCGGGCCTGCTGGCCGGGTCACGGTGGCGGCAATGCGGGCTTAAAGCGGCGGTGGACCCGCTGCGCCGGCTGGCCGTCATCGCCGTCATCGCGGCCGCCATCGGATCCACTACCTGGCTGCCCTACCTGCTGCGGGCGGCCCGGGCCCCAGTCTCCAACACCGGCAGCGCCCAGCACTACCTGCCGGCTGACGGCGCCGAGCTGAGCTTCCCGATGTTGCAGTTCTCGCTGCTGGGCGCGCTGTGCATGGCCGGCACCCTGTGGCTGGTGGTGCGGGC